>DATAEK010000088.1:0-16785 GCA_036258055.1 Vicinamibacterales bacterium | reverse complement strand
GCACGTCTGTAAATCGACTCCGCGATTGCAAATTTGACGGAGCGCGAACCAAATCTGCCAGGCGCTTTTGCGCCGCAATCCCCTGGACCCGCCTCTCCGCACGTTTCTGCGACCCACACAGAGAGTTTCGAGCTGCCGGTGTCGGTATCGTCATTGCACGGGCATCTTCGGAGGCCTGCACCTTGAACGCGAACCTGTCCGGTTGTGCAGTTCTGTTTCTCGCGCTGACGGTGACCGCCGGGGCCACCAAGAGGGAGACCCCGCGACTGCCGTTTGAGGGTGAAGGCGCCGCCCGCCAGAGCCAGTCGACCGCTCCGTCGAAACGCGATGCGAAGGTACCGGGACGCGCTTCCTATCAGGATTACCAGGTGCCCGCGGGCACCTGGCTGTCAATCGAGCTGCGCACGCGGATCACCTCCGACACGAGCCAGCGTTCGGATGCGATCTGGGGTGTGCTCACGTCCGGGCTGACCGTCGACGGTGTTGAGGTTGTGCCGTCCGGCGCTGTCGCGCTTGGCACGGTGACCGACGCCGCACCAGCGCTCCAGAAGAAGGATCGCGCCCGGCTGGCCTTCCGGTTCAACGTGATCGAACATCCGTTCACGGGCAGCCGGGTGGCCATTCGAACCGAGACGCGCGCGCTCGACGTCGAGGCCGGCAAGAAGAATCCTGGCGCCGAAGGTGCCGCCGCGTTCAATCAGATCCGGCTCGAACCCGGCTCCGATGTCTCAGTGTCGCTGCGCGAGCCCTTCCTCGTGAGAATCCCCAACGAAAGCAAGGCTGGGAAGTAGCGAACGCTACGACCGGAGGGCGCGCAGCGGATCGAGCCGCGCGGCGCGTCGGGCAGGAGCGAGGCACGCAAGACTGGCAACCGCCAACAGGACGGCCGGCACCGCAGCATAGGTGAGCCAGTCTCGCTCGGAAACGCCGTAGAGCAGGGTCGAGATGAAGCGCGTGGCCCACCTCGACACCAGAAGTCCGGACACGGCGCCCGCGAAGCACACGCCCATCCCCTGGCGCAGCACGAGCGCGACGAGGTCGCGCTGCCGCGCGCCCAGCGCCGCGCGGACGCCGAGCTCACGCGTCCGCTGCGTAACGGTGTAGGACAGGACACCAAACAAACCGACCGCTGTCACCATGAGCGCAGCGGCAGCAAAACCGCCGAGCAGGAACGCGTACAGACGCGGTCGCGCCAGGCTCGTCAACAGCAATCGATCCTGGATCGTCATGACGGCGCCGGGAACCAGCCCGGCATCCACCTCTCTGACGGCGCTGCGCACCGCCGGCGCCATCTCCCCGTCGCCGCGAATGAGCAGCGTAGCCGTCGTGCTCCGCATACCGACCTTGAGCTGCCGGTACGAGAAGTACATTTCGGGCAGCGACGGCACGCTGGCGCGCACGTAGCGGACGTCCTCGACCACGCCGACGACCGCCGCAAAACCTTCCTGCGCGCCTCCCCACACACCCATGGGAATCCGCGCCTCGAGCGGCGCCGCGCCAAGATAGCGGCGCGCGAAGGTCTCGTTCACGACAACCACAGGCTGCGAGGTCGCTGTGTCGGACTCCTGGAGCGAGCGCCCGAGGACGATGCGCAGGCCGAGAGCAGCAAAGTAGTCGGGGCTGACGAGGCGCGGCGATGCTTGCACCGGAACGGTGCTGCCATCGGCGGTACGCGACGGGAGCGTCAGCGCGCTCGTAGAACCGCCAGGCATCCAGGGAGCCTCGGAGCTGAACGCCGCGTGGCGAATGCCCGGCGACGTCCCGAGTCGAGTGATGATGTCGCGCAGCATGGCGATGCGGCGCTCCGGCGTGTAACCCGGACCGGCCATCGGCAGTGGCGCGGTCGCGACGACGGCTGGATCGTAGCCGCGATCCGCGCGGAGCAGCTCGACGAACGTGCGGGCGAGCAGCGACGCGCCGACCAGCAGCACGCAGGCGATCGCCACCTGTCCGCCGATGATCAGCAATCGCTGGCGCGCAATGCGCGAACGGCCGCTCACACCCACCGCCGTTGTGCCCTCCTCCGCGAGCGACGCGACGAGATTCGTCCGGCGGAGGTGGAACGCAGGAAGCAATCCGACGATCACACTCGCCATCGCGGACGTGACGACCGCGAAGACGGCGCCACGCGTGTCGATCGCCAGATCGTGGACTCGCGGAAAATCGGCCGGGAGGATTCCGATCGCCTCACGGAGAAGCAGCCATGCGACTCCCACGCCGACGGCGCCGCCGGCGATCCCCAGGAGCAGCCCTTCGACGAGGAGCTGTCGAAGGACGCGGGCCGCGCTCGCCCCGAGCGCCGTGCGAATTGCGAACTCGCGGTTCCGCGAAGTGGCGCGCGCGAGCTGCAGACTCGCGACGTTAGAGGTGGCGATCGCCAGCAGCAGACCGACCGCGACGAGCAGAACGATCAGCGGACGGCGTACCTCTCCCGTCATCGCGTCGCCGAGCGGCTGAACCGACACGTCAACGAGTCCCTCCCCGCCGAATATCGCCATCGTCGTCATTCCGGTGTCGGCAACCAAACGGCCGCGTGCAGTCCCCTCCGCCGCGGCTTGCTCGATGGTCGTACCAGGACGAAGCTTCGCCACCGCCTCGAACATCGACAGCATGTTGCCGGTGGCGGGCGCAATCCGGAAGGGTATCCACGCGCGGGATTGCGGGTCTGGATACGCGAACGCCCCTGCGACGACGCCGATCACGCTGCGCGGTTCGCCGTCGAAATGGACGATGCGTCCGAGGACGTTGGGATCGCCGCCGAAGCGCTGGCGCCACAGGCCCTCGGACAACACGACGACCGGGGCGCGATCGTCCGCGTCGTCGAACAGCGACCCAATCAACGGACGGATTCCCAGCACTCGAAACATGCTGGCGCTCACGGCCGTCACGCGTAGGCGTTCAGGATCGCCGCTGCCAGTCAGCGTGACGGTCTGCGGCACCCAGCCGGCGATGGCTTCGATCGTGGAGGCCTCGTCGCGCCACGAGAGGTAGGCGGCGTTGCTGAACGATCCGAATCGCGGCGCGTGACCGCCGCGCGTCTCCTTGAGGACGACCAGACGATCCGCGTCCTGCCACGGCAGCGGCTTCATCAATACACCGTAAGTGACGCTGAACAGCGCCGTCGTACCGCCGATCCCGAGCGCCATCGTCAGCACGACGAGCACGGCGAAGCCAGGCTGACGCCTGAGGAGACGGCACGCATAGCGAACGTCCTGCGTCAGGCTCGCGAGGCCGGACGACGACGCGGCCGGCGGTTCCGGAACGGGGGCCCGGCGCGGGTTCCGCCGCAGCGAGGCCGCGTCGAGCCGCCATCGGGCGATCTCCGCGGCGACGCGTTCGTCCGCGTCCTCGTGCGAGCCGCCGTCGGCTCGCGTTTGTTCGTACAACGCACGCGCATGCTGCGCCAGCTCCTCGACGACATCCTCGTCGGCGGGAGCGCCGGCCGCGTTCAACTCGGCGCGGATGCGACTGTTCCAGTCCATGACGGGCTCCATCCTTCACGGTTCCGGTTCAAGCTGGCGTGATCCGAGCGACGCGGTTCAGCGCCTGGAAGAAGGTGTCCCAGACGTTGCGCTGGCTGGCAAGCATCGCCCGGCCACGGCGCGTGAGGCGATAGCACCGGCGGCGTCGCCGCCCGGCCTTCTCGACCCATCGCCCTTCAATCAGGGCGTTCTCTTCCATGCGGTAAAGCGTGGGGTAAAGGGATGCGACGTGAAACGAGATCGCGCCGTCGGATCGCTCGTCGATCAGCCGTGCGATTTCGTACCCGTGCCGCTCACGCTCCTCGAGCAGCGCGAGGATCAGGATCTGGGTGCTGCCGCGCTTCAGCTCGCGGGCAAACATCGACATGACAATATGTGGGTACAATATATATGTTCATCGCACTGCCCGTGTCAACGAGGGGGTTGGATACCTGGCGGGCAGCTTGAAACCCGGCCAGTGAGAAGCAGGCCACTCTGACCGGACTTCGCGGTCCTTCAGAATGACGTTTTCGCCAGTCAGGTAAGAACGCGTTGACGCCGGCGTCCGCGCGCAAGAGCGTGAGCGTTCGAGTCTCTCGTTTCGCATCAAACCAAACGACATCGAGCGTGGCCGCGGCAATCGCCGCCACTCTCGATCATCTCGATGATTGGATGCGATAAGAACGGTTGAGCTCGGACTCGTGTCCCTTCCCACGTCAACATTTCCTGTCGCAACCCCAGCACAGTCGGTGTATGGTGCTGACGTTTTTTCCGTCAGAGTTCTGCGTCAAGGTCCGCTTCGAAGCGGATTCGTGTGTGTGCGATTTAGCGGAGGTTCGCCTGAAGGCGGACGCTACAGGTTTCGCTGGTCCGGCTGAAGCCGGACACTACAGGACTTCGCGAGTTCGCCTGAGGCGGACGCTACAGGCTTCACGGGTCCGCTGCAGCCGGACACCTACTGGCTTCGCGGGTCCGGGTCGATCCGGACACCTCAATCGCGCTCGTTGAAGACGGAGAGTCACATGATCCGACGTCCGCGGTCACTCCTGCTGATCGGACTCGTTCTGGTGACTGTGGCCGCGGGCCGGCCGCATCTTCGAGCGGCGCCGCCTGATCAGAGCGGCGCCTACGAGCTCGTTGCCGGTCACAGCGGAAAGTGTCTCGACGTGAGCGGGGCGTCGACCGAGGATGGCGCACAGGTCGTCCAATGGACGTGCAACGGCGGGCTCGATCAGCGCTGGACCCTCCAGCCAGCGGCCGACGGCTACTACAACCTGATCGCGGCGCACAGCGGCAAGGCGCTGGACGTGACCGGCATGTCGGTGGACGACGGCGCCCAAGTCATCCAGTACACGATCAACGGTGGCGCCAACCAGCAATGGCTGCCGATGCCGGTCGGTGGCGGCTACTACACCCTCACGGCACGCCACAGCGGCAAGGCGCTCGACGTGAGCGGTGTGTCGGTGGACGACGGCGCGCCGGTGATTCAGTGGACGTTGAACGGCGGCGCGAATCAGCAGTGGCTGCTGCGCGCGGCATCCGGCGCCGGACCATCGAGCGCGGACGTGACGCGCTTCCTCGAACAGGCGACCTGGGGACCGACGCCAGCACTCGTGCAGCACGTGCAGAGCGTCGGCTTCGAACGGTTCCTCGAGGAACAGTTCGACACGCCGGCATCCAGTTATCCCACGCTGCCGCTGTATCCAACGACGCGCGATCAGACCGCGTGCCCCAACGGCTCGACGTGCGTGCGGGACAACTACACGATGTATCCGGTTCAGAACCGGTTCTTCGTGAACGCGCTCTACGGCCCGGACCAGCTCCGGCAACGCGTCGCCTTCGCGCTGCACCAGATCATCGTCGTGTCCGGCGTCGACATCACGCAGCCCAGCTGGATGACGCCGTATCTGCAGGTCCTCGACCGCAACGCCTTCGGCAACTATCGCCAGTTGTTGCGCGACATCACGCTCAACCCGGCGATGGGCAACTACCTGGATGTCAACAACAACACGAAGACGAGGCCGAACGAGAACTACGCGCGGGAAATCCTCCAGCTCTTTTCCATCGGCACCGTCAGGCTCAATCTGGACGGCACGCCGCAACTCGACGACTCCGGTCAGCCGATTCCGACCTACGACCAGACGATCGTCAACAACTTCGCGCGCGTGTTCACGGGTTGGCGGTTCGCACCCGGCGTGACCGGGACCCCGAATTACATCGACCCGATGGTCGTCAACGAGGCCCAGCACGACACCGCGTCGAAGACGCTGTTGAACGGCACGGTGCTGCCGGCGGCACGGAAGACGGCCGAGGATCTGGATGACGGGATCGACAACATCTTCAACGATCCGAACGTCGGTCCGTTCATCTCGAAGCTGCTCATTCAGCACCTCGTGACGAGCAATCCTACGCCGGCGTACGTCGCACGCGTCGCGTCGGTGTTCAACGGCTGGGGCGGCGCCCGCGGCGATCTGCGGGCGGTGGTCAAGGCGATCCTGCTCGACCCCGAGGCGCGCGGCGACGTCAAGACCGATGCGAACTACGGCCGGCTCCGGCACCCTGCCCAGTTCATCGTCAACATCCTGCGGGCGTTTGGCGCGCGCTCGGCAGACGGCAACGGTGACAGCGACGGGTATCTGAATCCGCAGAGCGTCCAGATGGGCATGGACGTGTTCAGGCCGCCTTCGGTCTTCAGCTACTTCTCACCGGGGACCGTGGTGCCCGGTACGAACGGCGTGCGCGGTCCGGAGTTCGGGTTGTTCACGACCTCGACCGCGTTGCGCCGCGCGAATTTCGTGAACACGATGGTGTTCTCGAGGATCGCCGTGAGCACGAACGCGCCGACTGGCACCTCGATCGACCTGTCCGGCATGCAGGCGCTCGCCGGCACCCCGGCGCAGCTCGTCGACGCGCTCAACACGCTGCTGATGCACGGCACCATGTCAACCGAGATGCGGCAGAGCATTATCACCGCGGTCTCGGCGGTGTCAGCCAACAACCCGTTGAAGCGGGCACGGACCGCCGCCTACCTCGTCGCCACATCCTCGCAGTATCAGGTGGAGAGATAGCCATGAACGTCACGCGGCGCGAGTTTCTTCTCCAGTCGGCCAACGCGTGCGTCGGCTACGCGCTCGGCGCAGCAGCCTTTGTGGCGGGTGTGCAGCGCTTCAGTCTGATCAACGCGCTCGCGCAGGGCCTCGACTACAAAGCGCTCGTCTGCGTGTTCATGGCCGGCGGCAACGACGGGAACAACCTCATCGTCCCGACCAGTACCACCGAGTACAACCAGTACGCGGCGGCGCGGAGCGCCGCGGGGCTGGCGATCGCCCGCGACACGCTGCTGCCGATTGTCCCCGCCAGCGTCGGCAGCCCGTTCGGCCTGCACCCGAGCCTCTCTGAACTGCAGGGGCTCTGGGCCACTCAGGCGATGTCAGTCGTGTGCAACGTCGGACCGCTGCTCATGCCGCTCACGCGCGAGCAGTATTTGAGCGGCGCGCCGCGTCCGTACCAACTGTTCTCGCATTCCGATCAGGTCGCGCAGTGGCAGACAGCCATCTCCGATCGCGTCGGTCAGACGGGCTGGGGCGGCCGGACGGCCGATCGTTTCGAGCCGCACACGTCAGGGTTCCCGATGATCACGGCCCTCTCGGGCGGCATCTTCACGCGAGGACAGACGACCACGCCGCTGTCGATTGCTGCCGCGCCCACCGCGTTGAATCAGGTGCTGGTTCTCAACGGGTTCGGCACCGCGCCCGACGAGCTCGCGCGCCGCCGCTCGATGGATTTCCTGCGCACCATCGACATCGACGCCACGCTCGTGGCCGCGTCCGGCAGGACAACCGAGCAGGCACTCAGCATCGGCCGCATCCTCGGCTCGGATGTGACGCTGGCCACGACGTTCCCGAATACCACACTCGGCAACCAGTTGCTGCAGGTCGCGAAGGTCATCAAGTTCAATTCGCTGTCCCCGGAGCTCGGTCTGCGACGGCAGATCTTCTTCTGCCAGCTCGGTGGGTTCGACACACACCAGAATCAGGTCAACACGCAGTCCAGTCTGCTCGCACAAATCAGTCAGGCGGTGACGGCGTTCCACGGCGCCACCGTGGAACTTGGCCTTGACCGACAGGTGACGACGTTCACGCTGTCGGACTTCGGGAGGACGTTGCAGCCGGCGGGCTCCGGCAACGTTGTCGGATCGGATCACGCCTGGGGCAGTCACCACCTCGTCGTCGGCGGCGCGGTCCGGGGCGGTGATTTCTACGGTGTGCCCGGTCCCGGCGGGACGGTGTTCCCGGTGCTTCAACTGAGCGGACCGAGCGACACCGACAATCGCGGCCGGTGGATTCCGACCGTGTCGGTCGAGCAGTATGCGGCCACGCTGGCGTCCTGGTACGGGGTCCCGGCTTCGGATCTGCCCATCGTCTTCCCGAACCTCGGACGGTTCGCCACGGCAAACCTTGGGTTCCTGACTTGAGACTCAACACGAGATGAGGAGATCAGGAGAAACCTATAGCTGCTGACCCCCTCTTGCCGAACGCCGAGCGCCGAGTCCCGAGCACCGACTCCCGAACGCCGAAACGCCGAGCGCCGAGTCCCGAGCGCCGAACGCCGAGCCGAGTCCTCCCATTTGACATCCCAATGAAGCGCGTGCTACTCCATTGGTATGCCTAATAGAGAGCCGGCGAAAGCCGATGTGCTGCAAGGTACGCTCGACTTGATGGTGCTGCAGACCGTCGACGCGATGGGGCCGATGCACGGTTACGCGATTGCCGCACGCCTCGAGCAGGTATCGAAAGGCGCATTCAGGCTCAACATGGGCACGCTCTATCCCGGCCTGATGCGGCTCGAACAGCGCGGGCTCGTTCGCGCGGCGTGGGGGCTCACCGATACGAACCGCAAAGCACGCTTCTACTCGATTACTGCGGCCGGACGACGGCAGCTCGCCTCGGAACGCGCGGAGTGGGAGCGTTTGACGACGATCATGCGCACACTGCTGCAAGGCGAGGTGTAGCGTGGAGATGCGCACCCTGCGAGAGTCGTGGCTTCGCTTCTGGGGAACGCTTCGTCAAGGCCGCGCCGACGCCGATCTCGAGCAGGAGCTCCGTGCGCATCTCGAGCTGGCCGCAGAAGCCGAGGCACCTCGCAAGGATCTGGATGCGGCGCGGTCGGCGATCGTCCGCGCCGGCGGGGTGGCGCCATCCATGGAGGCGATGCGCGATCAGCGCGGTCTTCCCTGGCTCGAGGAGCTGGCGCGTGACCTCCGGCACGCGTCACGGGCACTCCGCCGGACGCCCGCGTTCAGCGCTGTCGTGATTCTGACGCTCGCGATCGGCATCGGCGCGAACACGGCGGTCTTCAGCATCGTCAATGGCGTCCTGATCAAGCCGCTCGCGTATCCGAACCCCGATGAGCTCGTGGCCATCTGGCAGTCAGCGCCAGGCGCAGAAGGCCTTACGGCCGTCTCGGGCGACCTGCGGCTCTCGCCGTCGATGTATTTCACGTACGCGGAACAGAACCACACATTCGCGCACCTCGGCATCTGGGCCGCGACGGCGGCGACAATCACGAGGAAGGCGGAAGCCGAAGAAGTGCGGACGGCCATCGTGTCGGACGGCGTCCTCCAGGCGCTCGGCGTGCAGCCGCTCCAGGGGAGATGGCTCACCTCCGTTGACCAGGCGCCCAAGGGGCCGCGGACCGCGATGCTCAGCGAAGGGTATTGGCGAGGGCGCCTTGGCGCGGACCCGCAGATCATCGGGCGCACGATCCTGATCGACTCGCTCCCGTACGAGATCGTCGGCGTGATGCCGCGAGGCTTCCGGATCGTTACGGCGGACGTGGACCTGATTCTGCCGATCAGGTTCGATCGCAGTCGCGTCACACTGCCCGGGTTCGGATTCGAGGGCGTCGCGCGGTTGAAGCCCGGAGCAACCATCGCCGATGCAAGCGCGGACATCGCGCGGATGGTGCCGATCTGGATGACGTCGTGGCCGGCCGCCACCGGGGTGAATCCGCGGGTCTACGAGAACTGGCGCATCACGCCGGCGCTTCGTCCGCTCAAGCAGGAGGTCGTCGGCAACGCGGGCAAGGCGTTGTGGCTCGTCATGGGGACGTTGGGCATCGTGATGCTGATCGCGTGCGCGAACGTGGCGACCCTGATGCTCGTGCGCGCCGAGGGGCGGCAACAGGAACTGGCCATCCGCGCCGCGCTCGGCGCCGGTTCACGGCGTATCGTTCGCGCCCTGCTCGTCGAGAGCCTCATGCTGGCGCTGGTCGGTGGTGCGAGCGGGCTCGCGCTCGCGTACGTCGGGCTGGGCCTGCTGCTCAACCAGGCGCCTGCAGGTCTCCCTCGCCTGAGCGACATCACCATCGATCCACGCGTCCTTGGATTCACGTGTGCAATCTCGTTGCTCTCGGGCTTCGTGTTCGGTCTCATCCCCGCGCTGAGACACTCCTCGCCCCGAATCGCGGCCAGTCTCGGCGCGGGCGCGCGCACGCTCAGCGACAGCCGCGGACGACTACACGCGCGGCATGCCCTCGTCGTCGCGCAGGTGGCGCTGGCGCTCGTGCTGCTGGTGGCCGCCGGGCTGATGATTCGCACCTTCGGCAGGCTGCACGCCATCGAACCCGGGTTTACGCAGGCTGGTGAGCTCCAAACAGTCCGTATCGCGATTCCACCATCGCTCGTGCCCGAGTCCGAGCGAGTCGCTCGGGTCCAGGTCGACCTCGTCGGGAAGATCGCAGCGCTCCCAGGCGTGACCTCCGTCGGGGTCACGAGTGCCCTGCCGATGGGCGAACAACCCGCCGACTGGGACGCGATCTTCGCCGAGACGAAGACGTACAACACCAACGAGGTGCCGCCGCTGCGGTTTTTCAAGAACGTGTCGCCCGACTTCTTCCGCACGACGGGCACTCGGCTGATCACCGGCCGCGACTTCACCTGGACCGACCTCTCGGACCGTCGTCCCGTCGTCATCGTGTCGGAGAACCTCGCTCGGGAAATCTGGGGAACCCCCTCGGCCGCCCTCAGCAAGCGGATTCGAACCCTCCCGAACGCGCCTTGGCGCGAGGTCATTGGGGTCGTGCAGGACGTGTACGACAACGGCGTGCACGAGCCACCGCCGACCACCGTGTATTGGCCGACGACGAGCGAGAGTGCGTACCATGCCGGACAGCTCGACGTCACGCGCATGACGACGTTCGTCATTCGAAGTCGACGAGCCGGAACGGAAGGCTTTCTGAACGAGATTCAGCACGCGGTATGGTCGGTCAACGAGAATCTGCCGCTGGCCGCCGCGCAAACGCTCCAAGCGGTCTACGAGCGGTCCATGTCGCGTACCGCGTTCACGCTGGCGATCCTGGCGGTTGCCGGCCTGATGGCGCTGACGCTGGGCATCGTGGGCATCTACGGCGTCATCTCCTACGCGGTCTCGCAGCGAACCCGCGAGATTGGAATCCGCCTCGCGCTCGGGGCACAACGCGCAGAGCTCACGCGCATGTTCGTGCGTTCGGGGGTGGTGCTCGTCTGCCTTGGCGTGCCGCTGGGACTCGCGGCGGCCTCCGGCCTCACCAGTCTGATGTCTTCCCTCCTCTTCGGCGTCAGTCCACTGGACCCCGCGACTTATGTGACGGTACCGCTCCTGCTGGTGTCCGCGGCCGTCGTCGCGAGCTACCTGCCGGCGCGGCGGGCGGCGTCGGTCGATCCCGCCGAGGTGTTGAAAGGCGCCAGCACCTAGTCCAAGCTTCCTATTGCTTTCCCATACGTGAAGTGCCATAGTCCTGTGGGAACGCCATAGGAGTCACGATGGGCGACAAGGCTGACGTCTGGCAGGGCACGCTCGCCCTGATGGTGCTGAAGACCCTCGACACGATGGGACCGCTGCATGGCTACGGCATCGCGCGGCGCATCGAGCAGACGAGCGGTCACCTCCTGTCACTCAACTACGGCACCCTCTACCCCGCGCTGCTGAAGCTGGAGCAGGAAGGGTCGATTGCGTCCGACTGGGGCACATCGGACAACAATCGGCGCGCGAAGTTCTACAAGCTCACCCGGTCCGGACGCCGCGAGCTCGCGCGGGCGTCCAGGGACTGGCGTCAGGCCACCGCGATCGTCGCGCGGTTTCTCGTGCCGAGCGGGAACGCGCGATGAAAGCGCTCAGAGCCGCCATCGTCCGTCTGTTCGGATTCCTGCAGTCGGATCGCCGCGAGCGGGACCTCGCCGACGAGCTCGACGCGCATCTCCAGCTCCACGTCGACGACAACCTTCGCGCCGGCATGTCACCCGAGGAGGCGCGGCGCATCGCGCTGTTGAAACTCGGAGGCCTCGAGCAAACGAAAGAGCATTATCGCGAGCGAAGCACGGTTCCGGTGATCGAGCACACGTTGCAGGACGTCCGCTTCGCACTCCGTCAACTGATCAAGAGCCCGGGGTTCGCGGTGACGTCGATCGTCATGCTCGCGCTCGGCTCGGGGTCGGCGCTCGCCATTTTCGGCTTCGTGGATGCGGCGCTGCTCCGCCCGCTGCCGTACCGTGAACCGGCGCGGCTCGTCAACGTCACGGAGTCCACGCCGCAGATTCCGCGCGCGAACCTCTCGTACTTCGATTACCTCGACTGGAAACGGATGAACACCGTTTTCAGCAGCCTGGACGTGCACCACGGACGGCGCTACGCCCTGACGACCGCCGGCGGCACCGAGCTCGTACCCGGTGCGCGCGTCAGCGATGGATTCTTCCGCACCCTGGGTGTCGCCCCGGCGATCGGCCGGGACTTTCGCGCGGGCGAGGACCTGCCCGGCGCGCCGCCCACCGTGATTCTCAGCCATTCCGCGTGGCTGGTGCGGTTCGGAGGACGCAATGACGTCGTCGGACAGCCGGTCGTGCTGGATGGTGTGGCTCGAACAATCATTGGCGTCCTGCCGGAATCGTTTCACTTCGCGCTGCGAGGACGCGTGGATTTCTGGACGCCGATCGATCCGACCGGCCTGTGCGAGAAGCGCCGCAGCTGTCACAACCTGACGGGTGTCGCACGCCTGAAGGACGGCGCCAGCCCGGATGCGGCGTTCGCCGAGATGCGCACGATAGCCGCGAACCTCGAGCGCGCGTACCCGGACTCCAATCGCAGCCAGGGGGCGTCGGTCCTGCCGCTCTCCGAGGTCATCATCGGCCCCGCCAAGCCGGTGCTCTTCCTGCTGCTGGCCGGCGCTGCGCTGCTGCTCGCGATCGCGTGCGTGAACGTGGCCGGTCTGCTCATCGTGCGATCCGAAACCCGCCGCCGTGAGTTGGCCGTGCGCAGCGCGCTCGGCGCCTCGAACGCTCGGCTGGTCTGGCAGTTCGTGACCGAGGCGGTGGTTCTCGTCGGACTCGGTTCCGCGTTCGGGCTCGTCGTCGCCAGGCTTTCGATGACTGCGCTCTCCGGCCTGATTCCGGATGACATGCTCGCCCGGCTGCCGTACTTCAAGAACCTGGGCTTGACGGCGAATACCGTCGCCATCGCCGCCCTTCTCGCGCTGGGCGCCACAATCGTGCTCTCACTCGCGCCGCTCCCGCGTCTTCTCACCGGCAGCGTCCGTGATGGGCTGACCGAGGGGGGACGCGGAGGGGGCAGCCGAACCTGGCGACGGCTCGGTTTCAAGCTCGTGGTCGTCGAGCTCGCCACCGCCGTGGTGCTCCTCAGCGCAGCCGGGCTCCTCGGCAAGAGCTTGTATCGTCTATTGAACGCAAGCCTCGGCTTCCAACCAGACCACCTCTCCACAGTCTACGTCACGGGACCGGCGTCGATTCGCGGCAACAACGATCGCGCGGTGGCCTTCGCCCAGGGCGCGATCGAGCGAGTGCGCCGTCTGCCTGGTGTGGAATCGGTCGGGCTCGTGAGCGTGCTGCCGGTGAGCTTCAACGGGAACACCACCTGGATCCGGTTCGTCGGCCGCCCCTACAACGGTGAACACAACGAGGTGAACGAGCGCGAAATCAGCGCCGGTTTCTTCGAGACCCTGCGGGCGAAGCTGATTCGCGGACGCTTCTTCTCCGACGCGGACGGACCGGGTCAGCCGCTGGTGACGATCATCAATCAGACATTCGCGCGCAAGTATTTTCCCGGAGAAGATCCGATCGGCAAACGGATCGGGAACACCGACCTGGCGCCGCAGTCAATTCAGGAGATCGTCGGCGTCGTCGACGACATCCGGGAAGGATCGCTGGATTCGGAGATCTGGCCGGCCATTTACCATCCGTTCCCTCAAGATCCCGACGGCGCGTTCGCACTGGTCGCGCGAACGGCGCAGGACGATGGATCGATGCTGCCGTCAGTGGTCGCCGCCCTTCGCGAGGTGGATCAGGGCGTCGGCACGATCGGCGAAGCCACGATGAGCGACCGCATCAGCGACTCGCCGGTGGCGTACTTGCAGCGATCGTCCACGGTCCTGGTCGCTGGTTTTGCCGCCGCGGCGCTCCTGCTCGGCGTCATCGGCCTCTACGGCGTCATCGACTACTCGGTCAGCCAACGCACCCGTGAGCTTGGCGTGCGACTCGCCATGGGGGCGCAGCGGCGCACGGTCTACCGGATGATCCTTCGCGAAGCTGGCAATCTCGCGTTCGTCGGGGTCGCCATCGGGCTCGCCGGGTCCGTCGGTGCCGGAGCCTTGATGCGCGGACTGCTCATCGACACGGCGCCCTGGGACGTCACGACGCTGACAGGCGTGGCAGCAGTTCTCGGTGTCGCCGCGCTTCTCGCAAGCTTTCTTCCCGCGCGCCGTGCTGCCTCGGTCGATCCCATCGAAGCGCTGCGAAGCGAGTAGCATCGAAACTCCGACACGCCGCGACCTCCTCCTGTAGTACAAACGGCTCGGACGCGGAGGTCCCGCCGATGTATGCACGCGCGCTGTTGGTTCTGCTGCTCGCCCTGTTGTCGATCACCTCGCGGGCTGACCTCGTTTCTGCGCAGTCCGTCGGCGCCCCGCTGTTCGTCCGCAAAGAGGTCAACCTGCGCGACGACTCGTCACCGGCGGCAGATACCCAGGGGTTGCTCAGACCGGGCACGCTCCTCAAGCTGCTCGAGCCGGACATTCCGCGCGCGGGCTACGTTCGCGTCCAGACGTCCGATGGGCGAAGCGGCTGGGTGTCTGCGGAATTCGTCAGGCCGCTCGAGATCCTTGAAGTCGAGGAACGGCTCGAGGATCTCGGCGGCTTCAGCACGCTCGGACCCGAGCCCGGACGCTTTGCCACGCTGGCGGCGACGAAGTGCTCGGCGTCGTTCGATGCCTGCCCGACCGCGGGCTGCGCCACGCGGCCCGAGCATCGTGCCGCGAACCGGCTCAAACGACGGTTCCCGAAAGCCTCCGCACCGCGCCAACTGATCGACTTTGCCACGCTGCGCGACCTCCAGGAAGCAACCGATCATCTCGGCGTGCCGCAGGGCGAAGTACTTTCGAGCGCCGACCGCGCGAAGCTCAAGAACATCGCTGTCGGCAACCGCACGTTCGCGGAAGGTGACGCGGTGATCCTGGCCGGGTTCCTCGCAGCCGACCGCACGATTCGTTGCGGCAGCCGCGAATCGGTCAACTGCAACTTCAATAACGGCGCGAACGGCCCGTGCGACAAGACCGACATTCACATGCCGATCGTCGAGCAGGCCGGTCAGCTCGAAGTGGACGGGATCGTCGTCGAGCCGGTGCCGCAAGGCAAGAAGGTGCAGTTCTGGACGCCGCCAGCGCTCGCCTCCGCGCAACAGAACCAGCACCTTCTGAAGATCGTGGGGTCACTCTTCTACGACAGTCAGCACATCGTGAACACCGGGGGCGCCGGGACGCAGCCCAAACGATTCACGGTCTGGGAAATTCATCCCGTGTCCGAGCTCTTCATCTGCACGCGCGCGGACAACGCCTGCGATCCAGCGACTACCCAGGACTGGGCACCGCTCGGTGAATCGACCGCGCCTGTCCCTCCCACGCAGAACTCGCCGTCAGGCGTTTCTTCGCGCTCACGTCGCGGACGTTTGTAGTGAACGAGGTCCGTCGTGATCTCGGTCCGCAGGCACGATGATGCGGCTCCTGCTCGAAGTCATCGTGCAGACCGTGGACGATGTGCGAGCTGCTGAGGCAGGCGGTGCAGATCGGCTCGAGGTCGTCAGGGACATCACGCACGACGGCCTGACTCCATCAATCGACGTCGTTCGAGCCATCCAGGCCGTGACGCGGCTGCCGCTGCGCGTGATGGTCAGGGAGAGTGACAGCTTCACAGTGTCAGGAGCGAAGGAGCTGGGCGCGCTTCGAGGTGCAATCGAGCAGCTCGCCATGCTCAACGTGGACGGCGTCGTCCTGGGTTTCGCGCGCGGCGGTGCGCTCGACCTCGAGACGACTCGGGCCGTCCTTGCGGGCAGGCCCGCGGTTCGAGTGACGTTTCATCGCGCCTTCGACGTCGTCCACGACCCGATCGCAGCCTTGGATGCCCTTCGAGAGATCCCGCAGATCGATCGCGTGCTGACTGCTGGCGGTACGGCTGACTGGAAGGCGCGGTGCGAGATGCTGAAGGGATATGCAGCTCGTGCCGGAGCCACGCTCACGATGCTCGCTGGCGGGGGCGTCGACGCGGCGGCACTGTCGCTCATCGCGGCGAGCGGATGCGTCCGCGAGGCACACGTCGGCCGGGCCGCGCGTGAACCGCAGGTCCGCGATGCTCCGGTCTCAGCGGATCGCGTCAGGCGACTCCGTCAGATCGCAGACGGAGGTGCCTGATTCACATTCTGAGAAGACAAGACGACGAGCGGTGCGCGTCCTGATATCACACCGCTCGTCGCTGAGAATCACCGCGTCACGAGACGACGAAGTCGTCGACGATCGACGCGAAGTCTGGTGGCTAGAAGGGCTATTAGCCGCAGGGATCGATTGTGCCAACCGGCGTCCAACCGTCGCCGGTCCACCGCCACCATTGATTGTCAGTTCCGAACACGTGGATCCGCCCGCCACACCACGTAATGGTCGTGCCGAGGCCACCGGTCTGCTGCCCGTTCCGCAGGATTAATAGGCCGTCAATCGTCCACACGGCGCCACTGTCGTCGACGATCTGCGTCGCGGGTGGCAGTCGCGTTCCGTCTGGCGACGTGCCACCCGGCGGGGGTGTGGTACCGCCGCACGGATCGGTTGGGCCGATTGGCGTCCACCCGCCGGTCCAGCGCCACCACTGATTTTCGGTGCCGAACACGCGGATCTGACCGCCGCACCAGGTGAGGATCGAGCCGAGACCTCCCGTTTGCTGCCCGTTCCGCAGGACCACGTTGCCGGTAATCGTCCACACGGCGCCACTGTCGTCGACGATCTGCGTCGCGGGTGGCAG
>DATAEK010000071.1:0-20231 GCA_036258055.1 Vicinamibacterales bacterium | reverse complement strand
CAGCATGTAGTCGGGGTGAAGGCTGAGCAGCATGTTCGGAAAGATCGAGTAGTAGTACACGCGACGGCGATCGTCGGCAGGCAGGTCCGGCAGGAATTCGCGCGGGCACGAGCCGTCCATCGAGAGCGTGTCCACGCCAGGACGCAGATCCATGCGTCCACCCATGAAGGTTGGCTGCAGTGGCTCGTTCTCGCCGCTCAGATAGTGCGACAGCTTGTTCAGCGCGGGGTGCAGGTTCGGGCAGTGCAGGCACTCGTTGTAGTTCTGGATGATCAGCTTCCAGTTGGCCCTGACGTCGTACACGATGCGATGGCCGAGCTGCAGATCCGCCATCCGCCACGACGTGAACTTCGACGGGAGATCGCCGAGCTGCTCGCGGAGCGGCGGCGGGTTCGCGGACGTGTTGATGAACACGTGCCCGTCCCAGACGTCCGCATGCACCCGGTGCAAGGGGTAGTCTTCGCGGCGGAAGTGAGGGACCTCGTCCATGTGCGGCGCGCCGATCAGCCGGCCGTCGAGCCCGTAGGTCCAGGCGTGATACGGGCACTGAATGCTACCGGGAAACGCCCCCGCTTCCTCCGTGCACAACTTCGTTCCGCGATGCCGGCAGACGTTGTAGAACGCATGTACCCGGCCGTCAGCCGCCGACGTGATGATGAGGCTCTCGCCGACGAGCTCGCGCACGACGAACTGTCCTGGTACCTGCACCTGCTCGGTCCGTCCCGCGCACACCCACATGCGCCCGAAGAACGCATCCATCTCGCGCTGAAAGTAGTCCGGCGCCGTGTAGTACGCGGCCGGTAGCGTGGTCGCGCCCTGCGGCATCACGCCGCGCGGTTTGACGACGATGTCGGTTTCCTGCATGGCGAAGATGATGATACAACCTCGGGCGTGATGGTCGATCCAGGTGTCGCAGCCGCGGCCGCAGCATCCACGCCGACGTTGCGGCGCGAGCTCGGCAAGTGGGATCTCACCGCAATCGGGGTGAACCAGGTGATCGGCGGAGCTGTCTTTGCGCTGCCGGCAGGTCTCGCGGCGAGCGCCGGCGGCTGGAGCCCGTGGATGGTGGCGGCGATCGGGTGCGCGTCGATGCTGATCGCGCTGTCGTTTGCTGAGGTCGCCAGCCGCTTCGACGGCACCGGCGGGCCGTACCTCTACACGCGCGCCGCGTTCGGGCGCTTTGCCGCCTTCGAAGTCGGCTGGTTGATGTGGTTCACCCGGGCGGCGAGCTGGGCCTCGGTCATCAACGTGCTCGCGGCGTCGCTCGGCTTCTACTGGCCGTCGGTAACGGCCGGTACTCCGCGCATGCTGCTCATGACCGCGATCATCGCGACCCTCGCCGCTATCAACATCCGCGGCATTCGCCAGAGCAGCGTCGTGCTCAACGCGCTCACGATTGGAAAGATCGCGCCCCTCCTCGTCTTCATTGGCGCTGGCCTGTTTTTCATCGACCCCTCGGCGCTCGCCCCTGGTCCGCTGCCCACGATGGCCAGCCTGTCGGCCTCCGCGCTGCTGCTGATCTTCGCCTTCGGCGGCTACGAGGTCGTGCCCGTGCCCGCAGGCGAAGCGCGCGATCCGATCCGCGCCGTGCCCTTTGCGCTGATCATGACGATCGTCATCGTGACCGCGATCATGACGCTCGCGCAGGTGGTGGCGCTGGGAACGCTGCCCGGACTCGCCGCGTCGAAGACACCGCTGGCCGACGCGGCCGCGCGGTTTCTCGGGTCGGGGGGCGCCGCGCTGGTCACGCTCGGGGCCGTGTTCTCGACGACCGGGAACAACATGGGTCAGGCGCTGTCGGGCTCGCGCAATCTGTTCGCGCTGGCAGAGCAGGGGGATCTGCCGCGGTTCTTCGGCAACGTACATCCGCGATTCCGTACCCCCGTCAATGCCATTCTCGTGACCTCCGTGGTCTCGCTCGTGCTGGCGGTCTCTGGAACATTCGCCGCCACGGCGACAGTCAGCGCCATCAGCCGCCTGCTGGTCTACGTTGCGACCTGTGCCTCCACCATCCGGCTGCGCAATCCGGCGTTCGCGGGCGTCGTGCGTCCCGCCACCTTCGTGATTCCCCTCGGACCGGTGATCCCCTCGGTCGCGATTCTGATTGCCCTCGCCATCGTCGCCGGCGCGACATCCGCGCAGTTGATCGGCGGTGCCGCCGCGGTCGTCGTCGGCGCCGTCCTGTACGCCGTCACCGTAACGGACCGCGAAAGGCGGTGAAGAGATGCTGCATCGAACCGTGAAAGCCGTTGTCCTGGCGCTGCTCCTGACCAGTTCGGTCGCGGCGCAGGCGCCGGGCCGCCCGACGATCTTCCTCGTCCGTCACGCCGAGCGCGCCGATTCCGGGGGCATGTCGACGGCCGATCCAGACCTGTCCGAGGCCGGACGGCGGCGCGCAGAATCGCTCGCCGGCGTGCTCAAGGACGCGGGAGTGAAAGCGATCTTCGTCACCGAGTTCAAGCGGACGCAGCAGACGGCAGCGCCCCTGGCGCAGCAGGAGAGCATCACGCCGGCTACGATCAATGCCGATCGCACGGTCGATCTGGTGGCGAAACTGAAGGCGGCGGAAGGCGGCGGCAACATCCTGGTGGTCGGCCACTCGAACACCGTGCCCGAGGTGATCAAGTCGCTCGGCATTGCCACATCCGTCACGATTGGTGACAACGACTTCGACAACCTCTTTGTCATCACGCAGAACGGCACCGTGAAACGGTTGGTGCACTTGCACTATCGCTGACCCGGAGATCGCGTGAGCTGCGCGATACTCAGGTGGAGGTTGTCCTCAGGACCAGGTTCTAGAGCTTCTCGGTGCTCTGTTCCCGGTTCTGAGGTCTTAGGGTTCAGAACCGGCGAATCCGAGAACTCGGAAACGAGAACTCGAGAACCGAGAACCCGAGAACCCTAAGCTTAGGGTGTCAGCGGTGCGTCGGTCAGGCTGCGTTGCGCTGCCCGGCTGTAGACGATTTTGCCGTCGAAGATCGTCAGATTGACGGTCGTGGAGGCCAGCCTGTCCGACGGTGCACGGAAGATGTCGCCGCCGAGCACGACGAGATCGGCGAGCATGCCCGCCGCGATCGTCCCTTTGCGCTGCTCGTCAAATGACGCCCACGCCGCGCCTGAGGTGTACGCATCGAGGGCTGCGTCGAGGGTCAACGCATCCTCGACCTGCCAGCCACCTTCGGGCAGGCCGTCTGGCGTCGTGCGGTTCACCGCAACGTGCACGCCTGTCAGCGGGCTCAATGACGCGGCCGGCCAGTCACTGCCGAACGCCAGCCGGCCATGAGCCCTGGCGATGGCGTGATAGGGCCAGCCGTGCGACGCGCGGTCGCCCAAATTGTGCGTCCAGAGCGCGAGCGCGTCGCCAGGCATCCCGCGTCCGGGCTGCATCGACGCGATGACCCCAAGCGCCCCGAACCGCGGTAAATCCTCATCTGCGGCAATCTCCACGCGTTCGACGCGGTGACGGCGTCCGCGCGCCGGCGCCGGATTCGAGCGGACGGCGTGCTCGAAGGCGGTCAGTGCGATCTGGACCGCACGATCGCCCGACGCATCCGCGACGATTTGCCAGCCACGGGCGTCGAGCATGCGCACGAGGCGGTTGAAATCGTCCGGCGTCCAGCGCGTGGATCCGTTGCCGGGCTCGTTGGCGTAGGGTTCCAGAAGCGCTGCGCTGTTCACCTCGACGATTCCGTCCACGGTCACATGAACGGCACCTGACTTGAAGAGCGGATCGTCCGGATACTTCGCAGCGAGCTGATCGAGCCGATCGAGATCGGCGTCGGACGGCATGCGATCGACCGGAATGGCGGCGTACACGCGCACCTGAAGATCGCCGCTGCGGCGAGCTTCCTCAAAGGTATCCAGGTCGTCCGATGCATCGGCCAGGTGTTGAACGCTCGTGATTCCGTTCTTGTGCGCTTCGGTGACGGCCGAGCGCAGCGCGCGCGCCCGCTCCTCGGCGCTGGCGGCGGGCACGTGCCGCGAGACCAGGGCGATCGCCGCGTCTTTCAGAACGCCAGTCGGTTCTCCCGTCCGCGCGTCGCGAACGATCGTGCCGTTCTCGGGATTCGGTGTCCTGCGGGTGATGCGCGCGAGCTTCAGCGCGGCAGAATTCACCCACGCGACGTGCCCGTCGCGGCTGACGAGCTGGGCCGGACGATCGCGGACGATCGCGTCCAGCAGCTGTCTCGTCGGCAGCCCCTCGAACGCCTGATACGTCCAGCCGCCTCCCAGGACCCATGGCCGATCGGGGTTGGCTTCGGCCCATTCGCGGATGCGCCGCTGGACCTCACCGGCGTCCGCCGCGTCAGCGAGATCGATCCGATCGAGCGCGAGCCCGCCGGTGATGAACCGGACGTGGGCGTCATTGAACCCGGGCAGGACGGTGCCGCCCTTCGCGTCGATCACCTGCGTCTGCGGCTTGCGCAACCGGTTGATCTCGCGGTCGCTCCCGACGCGCAGGATCTGGTTGCCGCGGATGGCGACCGCCTCGGCGATGTCGTTGCGCCCGTTCGCGGTGAAGACCTTCGCGTTGTGGATGATCAGATCGACGGGGCCGTCGTTGTCGTCGCGCTGCGCGCCGACGATCAGACCGGCGATTAGCGTCGCGGCGACGATGCCGACGACGACGTAGGTGGTGATGCGGGCCGCCATTGAGCCTCCGGGCCGGCACGACCCGCCGACCAGCAGCTGGAGCGGGCATTCTAGCACGCGGCGGCGGTCGGTCTCTCGTCCGGTGACAGGTCGCGGCGCAACGCCGTGCTACAGTTCCGGCGTGCTTGCCTCTGATACAGCCGCCTCGTCGCCAGACGACAGTCTCGTTCGCGCGATCGGTCTCGGATCCGCAATCCTGTTCGTGATCGGCAGCGTCATCGGATCGGGCATCTTTCTGACGACCGGTGGGATGGCGGTCAATATCCCTTCGACGTCGCTTCTCCTGGCGGCATGGACGCTCGGGGGCGTGCTGGCGATCGCCGGCGGCCTTACCTACGCGGAGATGGGCGCCATGTTTCCACGATCGGGCGGCGTCTACGTGTTTCTCAAGGAAGCATGGGGACCGCTTCCCGCGTTCCTCTACGGCTGGGCGGCGCTGCTGGTGGTCATCAGCGGCGGCATTGCCGCGGTCGCGGTCGGGTTCGCGGAGTACGTGAGTCTCTTCGTGCCGTCACTGTCACCCGCGAACGTGCTGTGGACGCTGCCGTTGCCATCCGGCCACGCGCTCTCGATCTCGGCCGGTCAAATCGTGGGTGTCTCGGCCATCGTGGTCCTCGGCGCGATCAACTACGTCGGCGTGCGCAGCGGCAACCTCACCAACGCGATTTTTACGGCCGCAAAAGTCGCGGGCCTCGCCGCGATTCCGCTGATGGCCATCGCGTTCGCGCGCGTGCAGCCCGTCTTCACCCCGGTCGTTCCCCCAGACCTGGCCCGGCCAGCGGCTTCGTTCGGGGTGGCGATGATCGCGGTGCTGTGGACCTACGAGGCCTGGTATTTCGTGACCTACGCCGCGGGCGAGATCAAGGATCCGCGCCGCAACATTCCGCTCGCGCTGCTCCTGGGGATTCTCGCCCTCACGACGATCTACCTCGTCGTCAACCTCGCGTACTTCTTTGCCTTGTCGCTCGACGAGTTGAAGGGGGTCACGCGGATCGCCGAGCGTGCCGCGACCGCCCTCGTCGGCCCGTCAGGCGGCCGTTTCGTCGCGCTCACCGTCGTCATCTCGACATTCGGGTGCAATGCGGCGGCAATCCTTGCGGGGTCGCGGTTGCTCTTTGCGATGGCCGCGGACGGCGTCATGCTCCCGGCGCTGCGCCGCGTGCACCCGCGTTATCGCACGCCGCACCTCGCGATCGTCGCGCTGACGGCCTGGTCGGCGATTCTCGCGCTCTCCGGCACCTACGAGCAGCTCTTCACCTACGTGATGTTCGCGTCGATTCTCTTCAGCGTTGCCGCCGGGCTCGCGTTGTTCAGGCTGCGCCGGACGATGCCCGATCGGCACCGTCCGTATCGAACCTGGGGGTATCCGATCGTCCCGGCCGTCTTCGTCGCCGGCTCGACCGCGTTCGTTGTCAACACGCTGATGGAGCGACCGGGCGAGTCCCTCGCGGGTCTTGGACTGCTCGCGTTGGGGTTGCCGGTCTATTGGTACTGGCGAGTCGGTGCCAAAGGTGCCTAAGGTGCCTAAGGTGCCAAGGGTGCCAAGGTGCCAAGGGTGCCAAGTGCCAAGGTGACAAGGCCCCTAGCACCTTGGGCACCCTAGCACCTTGGGCACCCTAGCACCTTGAGCACCTTAGGCACCCTCGCACTTTGGGCACCTTAGGCACCCAGGCACCGACACGATTCAAACTATGCGCTTCGCCATTCTTGGTTCCGGCGCCGTTGGCGGCTATTACGGCGGTCGGCTGGCTCAAAAAGGGCACGACGTCACGTTCATCGCGCGCGGAGCGCATCTGGCGGCGATTCGTGACCGCGGGCTGACGATCAAGAGCCCCGCGCTCGGCGATTTCACCGTTCGCGCACGCGCCGAGGAGGATACGTCGCGCGTCGGGGTTGTCGACGTCGTGATCGTGGCGGTCAAGGCCTACGACAACGAGACCGCCTTGCCGCTCGTCAAGCCGATGCTCGGTCCCGGTTCGTGCGTGCTCACGCTGCAGAACGGCGTGGACGCGGCGGGCGAGCTCGCCGCGATCGTTGGCGAGGGCGCGGTGCTCGGCGGCACGACCTACATCGCGACGGCACTGGCCGCACCAGGCGTCATCGAGCAGACCGGGACGCATCGCCGGATCGTGTTCGGGGAAGTATTTGGAACCCTCCCGCGGATGACCGATCGCGTGCGGTGGATTCACGAAGCCCTGATGGAAGCGGACGTGCAGGCCGAGTCGGTCGACGACGGCCGGATTCCGATCTGGGAGAAATTCATCTTTCTCGCGCCCCTCGCCGGCTTCACCGGCGCGACACGCCTGCCGATTGGCCCGGTCTGGGCCGATCCGCTCATCCGGTCGCAGTTCCTCGATGCGTGCCGCGAAGTCGAGCGGGTGGCGCGCGCGGAAGGCGTACCGGTGGCGCCCGGGATCATCGAACGCATTTCGAGCTACGTCGAGGGAATCCCGGGATCGATGCGATCGTCGCTGTTGATCGATTTGTCGCAGGGCAAGCGGATCGAGGTCGAGGCGCTGCAGGGATCCATCGTTCGCCGCGCCGCGCGCGCGGGAGTGCCGGCGCCGATTATGTCGGTACTGTATGCGGTGCTGAAGCCGTGGGCACGCCCAGTCTCCGGATGATCGCCTGATAGCGGGGCTCCGGCCAGAGCGTGCGCAGCCACGGATCCGCGGCCGCGAAGACGGCATTGCCGGCTTTGGCCGCGACCAGTTGATCGAGGTGATCCAGCGCCTTCTCGCGCTCGCCCAAACGCGCGTAGATCATCGCGAAGCCGTAATGAATCGCCGGCGGCGCAACCGGGAGCGCGTTGTCCAGCGCGGCGAGCCGCATGCGCCAGTAGGCCTCCTCGCCGCCCTGTCGGTACGCTTCCAGGAGCGCGTGGCCGTCGATTCGTACCCCATAGACGGGCTGCTCGACTGCGATCTGTGCCGCCTCCTCGTAGCGGCCGACGTTCTCGTACACCGCCATCAGCAGGTTGCCGACCTCGTGCACGCCGGGAGCGAGCTCGCGGGTGCGGCGCGTCTCGCGGATGCACTCCTCGTCGCGGCCCGCGAAGTGGAGGCTCCAGCACACGCTCATGTTGGCGAGGACCGACAGGGGATCGAGCTGCTGGGCCGCGCGTGCCTGGTTGACGGCTTCGTCGAACCGCGCGACCGTGATGAGGAAGATCGCGTAGAGGCCGTGCGCGACGGCGTGCTGCGGATTCAGCCTCAATGCGGTCGTGAATTCCCGTTCAGCGCCGGCCCAGTCATGCAGCCAGAACAAGTGACCGAGAGCCAGTGATGCGTGGGGATCGGCAACGTCCGGATCGAGCGCGATCGCCTTGGTCGCCGCCTCCTTCGCGCGCGGGTAGCCGAAATCCGGCGGGACGAAGTCATAGTACGCCATCGCTCCGTAGCTGTCCGCGATGCCCGCGTAGGCAAGCGCGTAGTTCGGGTCGTAGGCGATGGCGCGTTCGAAATGCTCGACGGCGCGGCGAAAGCTGTCCGGCGTCCAGTTGTTCCACTCGTAGCGCCCGCGCAGGTACTCCTGGTACGCGTCCGAGTTCGCGGTGTGGCGCTTCCGCAGACGTTTCTTCTGTTCACCCGTGAGCTTCAGGCGGAGCGCTTCCGAAATCTGCCAGGCGATCTCTTCCTGCACCGCCATCAGATCGCTGACCTTCTGCCGGAACTGCTGACCCCACAGCTGCGACTCGGTCGTCGTGTCGACCAGCTCCGCCTGGATGTTCAGGATGTCCCCTTGCTGCGTTACACGTCCCGTCAGGATCGTTCGAGCATTCAGCGCCAGACCGACAGTCGCCGGATCCGCCTGGAGCCCCTTGTAGCGAAACACCAGGCTTCGCGGCACCACCCGGATTCCGCTGAGCTGCGAGAGGCTGTTGATGATGCTCTCCGCCACGCCGTCCGAGATGTGTTCGAGTTGCGGATCGGCGCCGGCGTTCACGAATGGAAGCACCGCGAGTGATTTGCCGCGCGGCCGCGCGCGGCGATTGGTCGGCGCCGCAGTCGAGCCGGTCAGCAGCGATCGCAACGCCGCCGCGAGGTCCTGTGCCGAGTCGAAGCGACGAGTCGGATCGCGTTCGACCGCGCGCGCGACGATCGAGCGCAGCTCCTGCGGCGCGAGCGGATCGAACAGCGAAAAACTCGGCAGGCTGTCGTGCAGCAGCTTGGCGATGACTTCCTGCGGCGTCGCACCCGCGAAGAGCCGCTGCCCGCTCAGCATTTCGTAGAGGACGCAGCCGAGCGCGAAGATGTCGGATCGTCCGTCGACGCGCTCGCCCGTGACCTGTTCGGGCGACATGTACCCGAACGTCCCGAGCACGATCCCCTGCGCGGTCTGCGCGATCGTCGGGCTGTCGCCTCCCAGGTTCGGTCCCTCGAGGCGCTGAAGCGCCAGACCGAAGTCGAGAATCTTGACGGTTCCGTCCGCGATGAGGAAGACGTTCTCGGGTTTGAGATCCCGATGAATGATCCCGCGCGCGTGCGCAGCCGCGAGTCCCTCTGATATCGCCGCGGCGATTGCGACCGCGTCGCGCCACGGCAGGGCGCCCTTCTTGAGACGCTCGCGCACCGTTTCGCCCTCGAGCAGCTCCATGACGGCGACGGGGATGTTATCCACGACCGCCAGCTCGTGGATCGCGAGGATGCTCGGATGTGAAAGCCCGGCGACGGCGCGCGCTTCCGTCTCGAAGCGTCGCCGCATCTCGGGGTCAGCCGCGATGTGCGGCGCCATCACCTTGACCGCGACGTCACGGCCCAGCCGCGAATCCCGCGCGCGGTACACGTCACCCATGCCGCCGGAGCCGAGCGGCGCGATGATTTCGTACTGCGCGAGACGGGTGCCTGGAGTGAGAGCCATAGCGACGGAGTAGGAGCGGCTTCTGACGTCCTACTTTTATTCTACGTTGTGATACGAAAGCGAGCGCGTCAGTTTCCGGTAGGCGCCCTCGGCCGTTGGCTCGAATACGTGGCAGTGGTCCATCTCGCCACCGTAGACGTGGAGCGTAATCGATGAGCCGTCCGGCAAGGCGTTCGCCAGGGTGTGGTACTCGAAGGGAGGAATGAGGCAACCGGCTGAACCACGCTCGGCTTTCACAGTGGTCTGCTCGCGGAAGCGGTAGGCGCCCTCACGGTCGTCGATGAGGTCGTACTGCGTGACGAGCATGCGGCCCTGCACGACGCATTCGACGCACCAGATCCCCGCATGATCGTGGAGGGAAGTCTGCTGGCCCGGTCCCCAGGTCATCACGACGACCGTGTAGCGTCCCGCCGGATCGCGATGGAGCAGCCGTCGCGCGTACGAGTCGGGCAGCGGCGCGCAGAACTCCGGATCCAGCGAAAGGCCGTCGCCGCGCAGGACCTGCTGCAATGCCGCTTTCACGTGCTGCGCGATGACGTTCGTGTTCCCGGCCTTTACCGCCTCGTCGAGATGCACGCGCAGCGCGTCGAAGTTCTGCGAGGTTGCCTGCGTCATGACGCCGCCTCCATGGCGCGGTAGGCGGCCATGCCGCCCGCCACGTTGATCACCTCCCGCACGCCGCGGCGTGCGAGCAGGCTGGCCGCAAGACCGGATCGGTAGCCTCCTTCGCACATGACGGCGACGCGCTGGTCGACCAGAAAGTCGCCGGCATGCGCGGCGATCTCGCCCATCGGCACGTTGCGTGCGCCGTCGACGTGACCGGTCGAGAACTCCCGCGGCGTTCGCACGTCGAGGAGCACGAACGGATCCCGTCGCGCCCGCGCGTTCTTCAATTCGCTCACCGACATGATCGCGAACGACGAGACCGGCAACCCGGCCGACGTCCACGCCTCGAATGTCATCCACCCGGCGACGCGATCGAGCCCCACCCGCAGCAGCTGTCGCGTCGCGTCCGTGACCTGGCGTTCGCCTTCAGCGACGAGCACGATCGACGCATCGAACGGAACGACCCATCCTGCCCAGTACCCGACTTTGGAACCGAACGTCAAGTTGATGCCGGTCGAGGGATGGTTGTGGGCAAATAGGTCCGACGCACGCAGATCAACGACGACGGAGTCGTCTGGCGGCCTCGTGAGCGCCGGCGGTGCGGCCACCGGCGTCGAAAGATGAAGGAGCTGCGGCCCATCGTGGTTGATCTGCTTCATCCTCCGGAAGTACGGCGGTGTTTCCGGCAGGTCCGCGAGCACCGCGTCGACAAATGCCTGCTTCGATCGGTATTGCAGCATCGGGTTGAAGCGGCGCTCCTGCTCGATCGTCGTGTATGGATCCTTGCCGATCCCGGTACCGCACAGTGAGCCGGCCCCGTGTCCGGGATGCACCTCCACGTGATCGTCAAGCACCAGCAGCTTTCCCATCAACGAGTCGTAGAGCTCGCCTGCGAGTTGACGGGTGAGATCTTCGCCAAGCAGGTCAGGCCGTCCGACTGCACCGACAAAGAGCGTGTCGCCCGTGAGCACGCGCGGTGCGGCTCCTGGTTCGTCAACGTAGATCGAGATATGCTCCGGCGTGTGTCCCGGCGTGTGGAGGAACGTGAGCGTGATATCGCCAAGCATCACGCGCTCGCCGTCCCGCGCTTCGTGGTTCGGGTAGCCGAGGGTCGAGCCTGGACCAGCGATGACGCGCGCGCCCAGCGCGCTCAGCTCGCGGGCGCCCGAGACGAAGTCGGCGTGGATGTGGGTCTCGATCGCGTAGACGATCGTCAGGCCCTCGCGCCGGGCGGCGTCGACGTAGACGTCGATGTCGCGCCGCGGGTCGACGATCGCGGCCTCGCGCGTACGATCGCACGCGATCAGAAACGAGGCTTGCGCGAGCCCATCGTCAAAGACGCGCTGGAACATAAGGTAGAATTCTGTCGCGTTTCTCGCCGATCATAGCACCAGCCGCAGACCAGCGGCGTTCGTTCGTGCCCGGCTCGACATGGTCACCAGCCTCACACTTTTGATCGTCATCGCCGCGGGCGCGGTCGCCGGAACGCTCGGCGCGCTCCTCGGCATCGGCGGCGGTGTGTTTCTCGTGCCGTTCCTGAACGTCGGCCTGGGATTACCGATCAAGGAGGCTGGCGCCGTCAGCCTCATGACCGTCATTGCCACATCGAGCGCGGTCTCGGCCGGGACTGCCGGGCGACAGCTCATCAACCTGCGCCTGGGGATGCTGCTCGAGATTGCCTCGGCCATCGGCGGCCTGACACTCGGCATCGCCATCGCGTGGATCTCGGACGCGGCGCTCGATCGGACGTTCGCGGTCGTGACGGCGGTGATTGCAATCATGATGTTCTCGCGACTCGAGCGGCGAAACGTGATCCTCGACGCCAACGTCGATCCCGGTTTGCTCGGGGGCCGTTATCACGAGGACGAGAGCGGCGGCGAAGTCGTGTACCGCCTGAAGCGCTTGCCCGTGGCCATGCTCGCGTCGCTCGCCGCGGGAGGCGTATCGGCCTCGCTCGGCATTGGCGGAGGAATCCTGAAAGTGCCGGTGCTCAATGCGTGGTGCGGCGTGCCGATGCGGGCGGCCGCTGCAACCAGCGGCCTGATGATCGGCGTGACCGCTGTCTCCTCGGTGCCGATTCAGTACGCCCGCGGGTACGTGAGCCCACCGCTCGCCGCCGCGGTCGTCCTCGGCGTGCTGGCCGGTTCGCGCCTGGGCTTCTGGTTCGGCGAACGCGCGCGCGCAAAATGGCTCAAGCTGCTGATGGCTTGCATCCTGGCCGCCGTGTCGATCGTGTACCTCGTCAAGTCGCTGTGAGCACGACCGAGGACGGCCTGTCGCGACTCGAAGCCAGGCTCGGCCGCCTGCTCGTCACCGGCGTGACCATCAGCGCGGCGGCGCTGGGTGTCGGTCTGCTGATCTGGCTCATCGCGCCGTCATCGACGGCAGCGAATCTGCTCCTCAAGATCGGACTCTTCGTGCTGATGGCGACGCCAATCCTGCGCGTGATCGTCTCGGCCGTCGAGTACATCCGGATGCGGGACTGGTTCTTCGTCGCGACGACGCTCGCCGTCCTCGCGGTGCTCGGGGTGACGATCTTCTATGCGATCACCTCGACGTAGACCGCTGGTGCTGGTTGGTCAGTTCTAGCAACTTGGAACCCGAGAACCCGAGAACCTGAGAACCTGAGAACCCGCCGAACCTCCAGAACTATCTGACCGCATCCACGTCATCCTGATCGCCCAGACCGGTAGCGGAATCAAGGCGATCTCGAGTCGTGCCAGTGTCCTTCGAGACTGCGCCGATGCTCGACCGCAATCGTTCGTCGGCCGCCTTGCGCATCTTTTCGAGCAACCCGGCGATGCGCTCGGCCTGACGGACCACCGTCGCGAGGTCGCGACGCAGATGCTCGTCGGGGTACTGGCGTTCGATGAGGTCGCAGTTGCCCACGATGGTTTGAAGTGCACTGTTGATCTCGGCGGCAATCGACAGCGTCAGTTCGGACATGGCCTCCATCGTGCGGAACCGTCCGAGCGAGACCTGCAGCTGTTGCGCAACCCAGGCCACGGCGAGGAGCTCGGCGATCGGCTGCAGCGCGGAGATTTGCGCCTGACCGAAGCGGCCCGGCGTGCGCGAGACCAGATTCAGCGTGCCGACCGCGCGGTCCTTCGAAATGAGCGGCACGATCAGGACCGATCGGAATCCAGCCGTGACGAGGACGTTCGCGTCCAGAAAGTCCGGGGCCGCCGTTCGCGCATCGTCGATGATGAGCGGCTCGCGCGAGCGCACCACACGCCCGATGAGCGTTCCCTCCATCTTGAAGACGACGTCGGGGCGTGCGTTTCGGCCGCGATCGGTGCCCTGCACGCGCGCGGTGTACGTCTGAAACTCCTGCGTCTCTTCAGAGAGAAGGGCGAGGCCCAGCCGATCGCAGGGAACGAGCTGCGCGAGGCGCGAGGCCAAAGCCTGGAACGCCAGCGGTACGTCGGCCGACCGCGCGAGTATCTCGAGCATCCCGTTCTGCGTTTGCAGCTGGTCGACCTGGCTCCGCGTGGCCTGGTGTGCGGTCTCGTTCCGCGTGAGGCGTTCCCACAGCTGACCAATTCGATGAGTGGCGATCCCGGCCAGCACCAGCAGCGTCACCCACACGGCGAGCAGCATGATGACGAGCACAGGGCGGCGGGGGAGGCCATCCGCGAGGATCCAGGCCACGGGCTGCAGTGCGCCGAACGCGATGAGCAGCCAGATTGCCCAGACCGGAGTCCGATCGTTCACGCTCATTACGTGCCGCCGCGGTCGCCCTTCACGCCGTACGCCGCACGCACGGGACGAAGCGGCCGATCGAACCAGAGCGGACGCCGGAGGCCGTCAGGGCCGGGCGCCGGCCGCGTCTTCGCCATCCATTCCTTGTAAGCGCGGTGCGCCTCTTCCGTGTCGACCACGATGTCGCCGTACGCATCGCCGGCGCCGGCTTTCTCGAGGTGCACACGCTGATGCCAGCAGTGCATGCCGCTCACGGGATCGGGTTGGACCGGGAACGTGAGGTTCTGGTGCACGCCGACTTCGCTCCACCAGATCCGACCGCTATCCGGATCCTCGCTCTTGAATGGCTGGGCGCCGTGCACCTGCTTCATCACGTAGCGGCCGTTGCCTTCGCGCGCGATCCGCACGAGAGAGGATGCGGTACGTGAACCGCCAGAATCCTCCTGCAGCCGCCATCGCCCGAGATGATGCGACATGGCCAGTACGCCGGGCCTGATGCCTTCGGTCACCCACGCGCGGGTCACGAAATGGCCGATCCGGGTCCTGACTTTGACGAGATCTCCCGTCGCGATCCGCAGCCGTCCCGCATCCTCGGTCGAGATCCAGAGCGGGTTGTCGTGCGAGATTTCGTACAGCCACTTGACGGGCGAGCGCGTGTGGATCAGGGTCGGCAGCCGGAAGTTCGGCAGCAGATCGAACTCCCCTTCCGCGCGTCGAAGGTCGCGCCAGTGCACGTGTCCCGTGACGTACTGCGGAACCGCATGCTCGGCCCAGCCCCAGGTCACCATCGTGTCCGAATAGAACTCGAGGAGGCGCGACGGGGTGTTGAACCCGGCACACGCGACGCCGTCGTTCATGATGCCCACGGCCATGCCGTTTTTCAGGATCCGGCCACCCTCATCCGTTGTCGTCTCTGCAAGCTCACTGGCTTCGAGCGTGCGCTCGAACCCACGGCTGTAGGCACGGCTCGACACCTGGAAGACGCCGTACTTGCGCATGTATTCGAGCGGCGTGAGCTGCTCCTTCGCCGCCGCTTCAGGCAGGCCCGGGACGGATCGCTCGAAGATCCAACCGTAGTACTCGTCCATCGTGATCGGCTGGCCTGGCCTGACGGGCGATTCGAAGAACTTCCGGATGCCGAGCGAGCCGTCGGGATCGATCTTCCAGCTGAGGGCGATCCAGAACTCGCTCTCCTCCCAGACTTCTCCGGGATTCGATTCGTAGGTCGCCGAGATCTGCTCGCCGCGTTTCGCCCGCGCGACACGGACGACCGGCTGCCGGAATCCCAGCCACTGGCCCGCGTGCGTCTCCTGGCTCATCGTGTCGTGGCGTTCGGTGCCGAGCCCCATCGGCAGGATGTAGTCGGCGAACCACGCGGTCTCGCTCCACGTCGGCGTGAGCGCGACGTGGAGTCCGATCTTGTCGCGATCCTGGAGGACCTCCATCCACGAGAAGCCATCGGGGTTGGTCCAGAGCGGGTTATAGACGCGCGTGAAGTACACGTCGAGCTTGCCGCGGCCCTCCTTGAGAAAGTGCGGCAGCAGGAAGCTCATTTCGAAGAAGGCGAGCGGGAACTCGCGCGGAAACAGCAGCTCGTTCCAGAATTCCGGCGGCGGCGGAGGATTGGGATGCTTCGGGACGAACTTGTTCGTCACGTGCATGTTGACGCCGCCAACGGTGCCGATCGAGCCCGTGAGCACGACGAGCAGGTAGAGGCAGCGCGTGATCTGCCAGCCCCAGAGATTGCCCGACGCCGCGGCCCGCCAGTTGTGTGTGGCGAAACGGGTTCCGGCACGGCCGATGGCGCGTGCGGCCTCGACGATGCGCGCCGCCGGGACGCCGGTCTCGGCCTCGGCGTACTCTGGCGTGAAGCGCGCGTAGAGCTCTTTCAGTGCGCTCACGAAGGCGTCGAACGTCACCGGCAGTTCCGGACGTTCCGCAGTCAGATATGCGCGCCAGTTCACCCACTTGCGCACGAACTCACGGTTGAAGAGCTCCTCCTCGAGCAGGATGCGCGCGATCGCGAGAAGCAGCGCGCCTTCAGTTCCCGAGTACGCGGGCAGCCACATGTCAGCCTTGGCCGACGTGTTGGACAGCCTCGGGTCGATCACGATGAGGGTCCCGCCCTTGGACGTCGACTCGATGATCCGCTGGGCGTGTGGGTTGAAGTAGTGTCCGGTCTCGAGATGCGACGACAGCAGCAGGATGGTCTGCGCGTTGGCGTAGTCCGGTGACGGCCGATCGGCGCCGCACCAGAGAAAGTGGCCGAGCCGCGCCGACGACGAACAGACGTTGGTGTGGCTGTTGTGACCGTCGACGCCCCAGGCCTGCAGTACGCGATTCGCGTAGCCGTCCTCGCCGGGGCGGCCGACGTGGTACATCAGCTCATGACGCCGGCCTTCGACGATGGCGCGCCGGATCCGGCTGCCGATGTCCTCCAGCGCTTCGTTCCACGAGACCTGCTCCCATCGTCCTTCGCCGCGCTCACCCTTCCGTCGAAGCGGAAAGAGGATTCGATCGGGATCCTCGAGCTGATTCGGCGTCACGACGCCTTTGGCACACGTGCGTCCGCGGCTCCCTGGATGGACGGGATTGCCCTCGATCTTGCGGACCTCGAGCGTCTCCTGATCCACGTAGGCGAGGATCCCGCAGGCCGACTCACAGTTGAAGCAGATGCTCGGAATGATCCAGTAGCGGCGGCGCTCTTTGCGCGGCCAGCTCGTGGACTCATAGTCCACGTAGTTGTCCCATTCGGACGGATCGGGATGCGAGCGAAAGGAATCGGCCATGGTTTACGACAGCGGCACGCTCTGGCCGGCCTCCACCCAGATGTATTCCCACGCGGCGCCGCCGGCGAGTGCGAGGAGCGTCGCCGCCGAGGTGACGGCCACGCTCGTAGCCGCCCCGACGGTCAATAACAGAACGAGCGGTACGATCCCGCCCGCTCCGATTGCCAGCCACCAGAAGAGGGGTGCATAGGCCCCGCGGCGGATGGTCTGCACGGCGAGCTCGTGGTGGCGCGTCGGGCTCGGCGCGAGCAGGTGCTCGAAGGCGAGGATCACCAGATGCGCGATGAGCGAGCACACGAGCACCGATCCCAGAAGCGGAACCGTGTCGGCCATGTCCCGGCCGCCCAACACGGCGACGAGCAGGAGAGCGGCTGAACCGGCAGCGCACGACTGCGCGACGAGATCGATCGCAGCCGACGGTCCCTGCCAGAGATCGCGGGCGAGTCCCTGCGCGAACAGAAAGCCGGTGTACGCCGTGGCGAGCAGCGAGACGATGGCCACGGGCCAGACCAGGACGTCGAGGATGCTCTCCGTCCCGAACCAGCCTGCAGCGAGCCAGACCGTGCTGAGCAGCCCGTGACCGGCCAGAAACCACGCGCCCCAGACCATCCACGAGCGCCAGTTCGATCGGGTGAGGATGTAATAGAAGCGTTCCGGCCGTTCGAGATCGATCACGAGCACGACCGCGGTGAGTCCGATGAACAGGATCGACAGGCCGGGCCCGACGATCGTCGGCAGCACGCCGTCATACCCCATCCACCAGAGCAGGGCCGACAGCAACATCGCGCCGGTCGAAATGGCCTTGAACAGGAGGTACAGGACCATGTCGACGCCCCACGGCTTCGCATGCGGCACGTCATAGTCGACACGCGGCGCGTCCGGCGCCTCGGGGTCCGGCAGCGGTGCGCCGATCGGGCGCAGATGCACTTGGCCTTCCTTGAAGAGCAGCGGCCGCACCGCGACTTCTGGACGAATGGCGCTCTCTTCGGCGGCGAGGTAGAACACCTTGGGCCCGGTGCCTTTCTCCGGCTTTCGTACGGTGAACGCTTCGCGCTGCACGATCTGCGCAACCTGGCTCGACATGTCGTCCAGGTCTCCGAAGATGCGACATTCGGTCGGGCAGACGCTGACGCACGCCGGGAGCAGCTTGTTCTCGACACGATTCGCGCAGAAGTTGCACTTCTCGGCGGTGCGGGTGTTGGGGTCGATGAAGAGCTGGTCGTACGGACACGCCTCCATGCACGCCCGGCAGCCGATGCACGACTCGCCGTTCAAATCGACGATGCCGTCGCGGCGTTTGAAGAGCGAGTTGGTCGGGCAGATACGGACGCACGGCGCGTCGACGCACTGGTTGCAGAGAACCGGGAAAAAGAACCGGCGGGTATCCGGGAAGGCGCCTTTCTCGACCGTTTTCACCCAGCAGCGGTTGACGCCGACAGGGATTTGATGCTCAGCCTTGCACGCGATGGTGCACGCATGGCAGCCGATACATTTGCGAAGGTCTATGACAAACCCGTAATTCGCCATGAAGCGATCGGCAGACTATATCGCAAAGCCCGACATCACCGCCGCGCGTTCTGCGGCCGGAATCAGTGGAAACGTGTCCACTATGTGCCGCAGTTGATCGTGCGAGATACCGTACATCGTCGCGGCGAGCACGTGAAGACGTGCAAAGGTCTTGCGATCGGAGGGCTCCCGATGAAGTGTGCGGGAAAGCGCGCACATCTCGCTGAACTCCGGCGCGTCGCGAGCGGGTCGTGGCACCGGAAGGCGGCCGATGATGGCCGTGGTCACGTGTGTACCAACACGCAGCCGTACGAGGTAGTTTGCGACGAAGCTGTTGAAGAGGCCACAGAGCACGTGCTGGGAATCGGCATCGAGATCGTCCTTCAGGCAGAACAACGTGTGGGTGGTCAGGACTCTCGCAGGGACGATCGCGGCAATGAGCGTGAGTCGATTGGAGGCGGACGCCACGTCGCGATACGCGAGCCTCGCGCGCGCCATCGCGCCGCGCGCGGGCGGCAGCCGGTTCGCTCGTTCCGGCGTGATTCGAAAACGCGCCGACGCGGCAGCGACCTCGAACGGTCGGACATGCTTGCCCTCGATCACCGGAAGCCCGCGATCGGCAGTGAAGTGGCGGCGATCCTCGGTCACGTTCAACTCTCGTCCGAAGTGCACGTGCCACCCGGAGATGTCCTCGAGTGCCGGAATCTTGAGCGCGATCTGCGTCGCGACGTCGAGGTCGTCACGGGTTCGCAGCTCCGGAATAGCCAGCCCGGGACCGCTGATCCGCTCGACCAGCGGCGTTGGGATCGGTACGGCGGCCGGATCCGGGCCGACGTCAGGAAGCTGCTCGAAAACCTCGGTTCGACGCACGCCGAATCGGCACGGCAGGACTGTCGTGCGGCGGCCGGTGGTCGCGGTCACCATCAGGAACTTCAGGCCGCGATGGATGGGGAACACGCCGTCACGGTTCTCGATCCCGATGAGCGTATCGATGTGGGCGCGATCGAGGACTGCCCGCCGGAGAGCTGCGGATCCGTGATCGACGGCGAAGCCCGAAGGCAGCACGAGCCCAAGTCGGCCGTTCGCATGGACCAGCGACAGCACCCGTTCCAGAAACAACTGATAGAGATTGGCGTGACCTTCGGACTGCAAGGCATACGTGCCGGATCCACGAGCGAAGTCCGACAGCGATGAGGCCGCTCGGCGTGCCTGGTCGCGACGCGCCTGGTCGCCGAGATCGCCGCGAAGCGTGTCCCACGGTGGATTGCCGATCACCGCATCGAATCCGCGGGCTGAGAGCGGCGAACCATCCGTCGCGCTGAAGACTTCGGGAAACTCGAGCTCCCAGTGAAAGAAGCGCTGATCCGCCGCGACTGCGTGCGAGCGGCCCAACAGCCGCGCCGCGAGGCCGGCATTGAGCCCGCTTCGTCCCGTCAGGATCTCGTCGACGAGCGACGAGAAAGCCGTACGGAGCGCTACGCGCTCTTCGCCGGCTTGAAACCAGCCTGAGCACCAGAGGTCGAAGACGCGGGTCCATTTCTCGAGCATCGATCCGGCATCGTGCAGCGAAGCCAGCGCGCGCTCCTTCGCGCGCACCTGATCGAGCGTGTCGCCCGGCTCGGTGGCGATCGCCTGCCGAATGCCGATGGCGATCCCGATGTCAGCATCAGACATCTCAGCAAAGAGCGGCATCGCTGCTGACTGCACTCGCGAGGCACGCCGCCCCGGAGGTGGCTGACGCGCGACGTCAGCGAAGGTCGCTCCCACCAGGCTGTTTCCCGTGCGCAGGTGGTGGTCGAGGAAGGTGAGTGGACGGTCGGCCGCGAGCGTGGCCAGCCACAACGACAGCCGCGCGAGCTGCACGGCCATCGGGTTGATATCGACGCCGTAAAGACATCGTTGCGCGACGCACCGCCGAAAACCGGCGCGATCGGCTTCGCTGATGTCCGACGGCGAGAGACCGCTCTCGCGAACGACCGCGATTTCATAGGCGCCGGCGAGGTAGCGGCACGCGGCGACCAGAAAGGCGCCACTGCCCATCGCCGGATCCAGCACACGGAGCGACAGAATCGAATCCGGCTTCGCGTTCTGCACGAGCGGCGCGAGCGTCCGCCG
>DATAEK010000053.1:0-2533 GCA_036258055.1 Vicinamibacterales bacterium | reverse complement strand
GCGGTGACCAAGGCAGGCGACCGCTCTCAACGCGCATCGTGTGTTCGGCGGAAGGCGCGCCAGCCTGTCGAACATCAGGTCCGCCACGTTGTCGGTGTAACCCTTGGTGCGTATCCGAGCGAGATCCCACGACCACCGCGCGGTGGCATGGTCGAAAGTGAGCAGGCCTTCGTCGGCGAGCGCGGTCAGGAATTGGGTCGTGAAAAATGGATTGCCCGCGGTCTTCGCGCAGACAAGCTGCGCGAGCGTGGCGACACGCTCCGGCTGCGAGTTGAGCGCATCGGCGACCAGCTGCGCCACGTGCTCTCGTGTGAGGGGCCCCAGCGCCATCTCGTGCACGACCGTTCCGGCGTCGCGAACGGCGCGTAGCTTCCGCATCAGTGGATGGTCGGGAGCGACCTCGTTCTCGCGATAGGCGCCGATGACCAGCAGATGCCGAACGTCGGCCTGCGTCAGCAGCTCTCCAAGAAAGTCGAGTGTCGCCGCGTCGAGCCACTGCAGATCGTCGAGAAAAAGCGCGAGCGGATGCTCCGCGCGGGCGAACACCTGAATGAAACGCTCGAGGACCACTTGAAATCGTCGTTTCGCTTCGTGCGGCGGCACATCGGGGGCGGGCGCCTGCTCTCCGATAATCAGCTGCAGTTCGGGGACCAAATCCACGATCAACTGTCCGTTCGGACCGAGTGCTTCGCTGAACGCCAGCCGCCAGATGGCCAAGTCGGCGTCGCTCATCACCAAAAGACGCCGGACCAGATTCTGCAGTGCCTCCGCGAGCGTCGCATACGGGATACCCCGCTTACCCTGGTCGAATTTGCCGGACGCGAACAGGCCGCGGGTCGGAACGAGCGACTTCTGCAGCTCGTTGATCACGGACGACTTGCCGATACCCGAGTAGCCGGATACCAGCACCAGCTCCGGGCCGCCGGTTTTGACGACCCGATCGAATGCGGCGAGGAGACTCTCGGTCTCCCGCTCTCGGCCGTACAACCTCTCGGGAATCAACAGGCGTTCGGATGTGTCGTGCTCACGGAGCGGAAACGGATCGATGTCGTGCTCGGCTTCCCATTGCGTCAGACACCGCCGCAAATCCCGTTCGACGCCAGCCGCCGTCTGGTACCGCTCCTCTGCCGCCTTCGCGAGCAGCCGCATAATGATGTCGGATAACGCCAGAGGGACGCCCGCGACGCGTTCGGCCGGCGGAACGGGCTGCCGGGCAACGTGACAATGCACCCATTCCATCGGATCGCGCGCCGTAAACGGTAGCGTTCCCGTCAGCATTTCGTACAGCATCACGCCCAACGCATAAAGATCGCTGCGCGAATCGATCGAGCGGTTCATCCGCCCGGTCTGTTCCGGCGCCATATAAGCGAGCGTGCCCGCGATCACTTCGGGCGGCTCCGGCGTCTGCCGTTCGCGCCGCAGGTGAGAGGCGATGCGAAAGCCCGTCAGCCACACATGGCCGATCGCCTCGTCGATGATGACGTGAGCCGGCGTCAGGTCTTTGTGGATGATGCCCCGGCGGTGCAGTGCGCTCAGGGCCACGGCCAGACTGACGCTGAGCCGCAGGAACAGTCCAATGTCCATCGGCATTCCCAGTGTTCGCGCCAGCAGCTCGCCGCCGGGATCGTCGAGCACGAGACACGTCCGACCCTCGGAGTTGGCGAGTGCAAGGGGGAGAACAGCCCACGACGCATCCACATCAGCGCGCAGCGCGTACTCGTGTTCGAGCATCTGCACGCGGTCCGCCGGCGGATGCTCCTCCGTGGGCATGACGACAAGAACGGAGGCGGGGTCCCCACCGGGGGCGGTTCGGCGGCCCCGAAGCACGACGAACGCACCGTCCTGACGACCGCGGATGGGTTCGAGCAAATAGTTGGATAGATCGATCCCCGGAAGCGAATGTGTGATCGTCACCGGCGTCTTTCCTCCGGACGGACGTTGACGGACGTCGAAGCGCTTCGGCCGGAAATGCAACCGTGCTTCGCCCGACACTGGTCCTGTGATCAGTCAGATGGACAGCTGGACCGACCTAACCAACGTGGACCTCGGACAATGCGAGCCTGGAATTGTGTCACAAGCGCTCGGTTCGGAGTGCAGAGATCTAGCTCGTCTGCGCAGTGGTGGATGGAAGGGCATCGAAGCCGCGCCGCGCAGAAGTCCGTGATGTGCGCTGACTGCAGTAGCTCTGCGCGTCGACTGCATGTTGTGTGCAAGCGGCTCCGGTTAACGCGATGCGGCGCCACGCACCACGCGATATAATCCGCACCTTCCGAATTCGTCGGGCGATTACAGGACTACCGAGCTCGCGGACTCGGTTCGCGATGACCGCGGAACGCACGATCGCGCGTGCTTTGTGTTCGACAGCACGAGGTGAGGTATGACGATTGCCATCGTTCCTCGCGCGATCGTTCGACGCGTGATGGTGGCGTGTGCGGTCACCGTCGTCGTGTTCGGCGCGACCGTCGTGGCACAAGAGACCGGCGGTCGCATCGCCGGCACCGTTGCCGACGCCACGGGCATTCCAGTGGCGGCA
>DATAEK010000029.1:0-79593 GCA_036258055.1 Vicinamibacterales bacterium | reverse complement strand
ATGGAGATGCTCGGGCACTCGCAGATCAGCTTAACCCTGAATACCTACAGCCACGTCCTGCCGGCGCTGCAAACACAAGCAGCGCTGAAAATCGATGCGATTCTGCAGGTGCAATAGAAAGATCTCGAATCAATGTTAAATCATCGAATACGCTATTCCTCTGCGCCGAACACCCAGCACACCTTCTCCGCATTCGAGTGCTTTGAATCGAACTTCAGTTCTGCAGTTACGGCTATCTCTCGATCTGAACGCGCGGGACGTACAAGTAACTCGACAGTTGCGGTCATCACTCTGGGCAGAGATTCTTCGTGGTCCTCATACACAGCATGAGCAGACAGTTTGCCGGGTCCCGTGAGCACGGCTTCAGACTTTGTCGTGACTACAGTTGGAGTATCGGGCGCGTTAAGGTGAATGCCCTGCATCGGCACGCGTTTGCGATCGCCGGCTGTGAAATAGATCGACACATGATGGAAGGGCAGAACGATCCGCGTTGTACCGGTCGGTGTGAAGTACATAGAGAGCCACAGCGACCATCCCAGAGGCTTTTCCTTGAGGCCATCACGACGGACGGTCACCGGACTGACATTCAAAGCTCCCGACAACACCTCCACGTGTGGCAACGACTCGAGCGGTACCAAGATTCGAAGAAGATCCTCTCGGCGCGCCGTTCTGACGGATGTGCCTTCGCGCCATGGGACCTCCCACGATACCGGGCCACCTCCAGTTTGTCCGTGCGCAGGATTCTTCACAACATAAGGGCTTCGCGATGTATCGAACAGCAAAGCGATCAGTTCGCCCGAGACAGTAGGAACATTTAGTTCCCGCAGGCTCGGAGCGATTGAATCAAACTCGACAGAGAACTGGGCTGACCAGGTAGAAACGTCCTGAGGCTGGAACGCTTGGACGCCTTTTTTTTCATCGAGGCCAATTATCCAGAGAATTGGCTCACCGCCGGACGCGTTTGCGTGGCCAGCCACGCGCCTAGCAGCCGGCCGCGGTTCGGGCCACTCGGCCTTGAGTTCTACACGAGAGTCTTCGACCTTTTGGCCGGCATTCACACGATCAACGATCTGTAGGACCCAGGCTTCAATTTGACTCGGGCGCATCTCTCGCGCAGTCTACTCTGCAAAAACCGAAGGCTGGAAGACGCCAGTGTCTCAGCTAGTGTGTCGACGCCTTCGCGGCGTCTGTGCCTCGATGCCTTTTCTAGGGAAAGTGGTGAGCCGCGAAGGAATCGAACCTTCAACCCGCAGATTAAGAGTCTGCTGCTCTGCCAATTGAGCTAGCGGCCCACGGAGCGCGGAGTGCGCGTTCGGCGACGGGAATCGCCGTCGACCAAAACCGAGATTATACCACCTCCCGCGGCGGATCGGCATCGGCGACGCGCTCGAGGATCCAGCGCAGCTGCGTCCGGCCCTCGCGGGCGTCGGCCATCGTCGACACGTCGATGCGGACGACGATGGGACGGCGATCGCGCGGTTGGAGCGTCGTGCGGCGGTCGATGATCACGCCGTCGGCGGCGCGCAGCACCTCGTTCATCAGCGCGGGACGGTTCTCGACGAAGAACGGCAGCAGGCTGCGGCCGATCGCGCCACGGGCTGAGAGGTTGAGCAGCTTCGCGGCGGCCGGACTGAGATCCTGGATCTGACCGTTCGCGTTGGTGATGATCCAGCCGGGCGTGTCCTCGAGCGTCGCCACCTTCACGCGTCCGCTGAGGAATCCTTCGACGGTGTCGACGAGCCGTTCAGGTTCGATCGGCTCGAGCAGGTACGCATCGGCGCCGGCCGCAAACGCGTCGCGCCGCGCCTGCGCCGTGCGGAAGACCGAGGTCACCATGATGACGGGCAGCTCGGGTCTGAGTACCTTGACGCGCTCGCAGATGCTGATGCCGTCACCGTCAGGCAGATTGACGTCGAGGAGGAGCAGAGACGCGGTGCGCATCTGGTCGAGTGCCCGCGCCGCGGTGTCGGCTTCGCTGACGGTGTAACCGGCTCGTTCGAGTATGCGGGTCCGGAGAAATCGTGCTGAGGGATTGTCCTCGACGTTCAGGATCGTCGCTGTGGTCGCCATTGGGTGGGGATCAGCATCCTACCGCAGACGAAGGACCCTCTCAACCAGAAGGGTAACCAGTGTACTCACTACCGCCGCACGTCGTTGCCTGCGATTCGGACGCTGGCGATCGAGCGCGTGTGACGGATGTCCGTGAGCGGATCCTGATCAAGCACGATGAAATCCGCCCACGCGCCTTTCGTCAGGCTGCCGACGCCGGTCACCCGCATCGCGCGCGCGGCATCCACGGTCGCGGAGCGCAGCACCTGGGCCGGGGTGAGCCCCGCGTCCGCCATGAGCTCGAGCTCGAGATGCTCGAAATAACCCTGAAATCGCTCCGGTGACGGACCGGAATCCGTCCCCATCGCAATCATCACGCCGGCGTCGGCTGCCTTTTTCAGATTGCGCTTGGCGACGACGAGCGCAGCTTTATACGCCTGCGCGCTCGATGACTTGCGCATCGCTTCCTGGCGCGGCGGTTCCTGGAGCTGGGCCACGAACGCTCGATCCGCCTCACGCAGAAAAAACGGATCCGAGAAAAAGGCCGGCGTCGATTCGTAGATGAACGTCGAGATCTCCCGCGTCAACGTCGGACAGTACGCGACGCCTTTTGACTTCATCAATTCGAGGAACTCCGCGTCGATGTCCTGGTCGCGGACGCTGTGCGCGATGAAGTCCGCTCCCGATCGCAGCAGGTCTTTCGCATCGTCAAGATAGAAAATGTGAGCGGCGACACGAAGGCCCCGGCGATGCGCTTCGTCGATGACCGCGCGATACACCTCGGGCGGCATCTTCACGGCTGAGCCGAGCGTATCGTCCACCCTGATTTTGATCACGTCCGGTTTCCGTGCAGCGACCGCGGCCACCATCTGGCGTGCTTCGTCAGCCGTCTTGCCGACGATCACGTCGCCGGCCAGATAGAGACGCGTACGATCGAGTGCTGGCGTGTCCTGCGCCGCACGCGCGGTGAATGCGGGCTGCTGCTCTCCGCCGAGACTCCACACCGTCGTCACCCCGTAGCGCGCGAACACACCGAGTTGCCGCAAGGTGTTCTCGTCGGTGTAGGCGCGAGGTTTGGATCCCTGAGCGTCGGAGATGTGGACGTGCGTGGAGATGAGGCCCGGGATGATGAACTTGCCCGCGAGGTCGACTACGGCCGCGCCCGCAGGGGGAGGCACGCTGCTGGCTGGTCCGATGCTGTCGATCCGGCCATCGCGCACGACGATGACGCCGTTGTCGATGGCTTGACCGCCGCCATCGATGATCCGCGCGCCAACGAACGCCTGGAGTTTCGCGCCCGCTGCCTGGTCACCGGCTTCGAACGGTGCCGCGACCAGCGAGAGCAGGATGACAGGTACGCCGAACGTCAGCATCCTCATGCACATCTCCGCAGGCGAGTCCTGAAGTCGTGCCTTCGTCCTGACGAACGTCGGCGGGGTTTGGGAGTGAGTGGCGGTCGATGTTTGTCCGCCACGCTCGCGCGCATCACACGCGACTGACGGATGGCGCGCCCGACAGGGCTCGAACCTGTAACCTTCGGCTCCGGAGGCCGACGCTCTATCCAGTTGAGCTACGGGCGCGAATTGAGTCGAACAAAAAGCAAGTCCGCCCAGAAGGCGGACACTGACGGAATCGACTGGCGTGGCGCGCCCGGAGGGATTTGAACCCCCGACCTACGGGTTCGAAGCCCGGCGCTCTATCCATCTGAGCTACGGGCGCACGTCAGTTGCAACGTACAGCTCCCGCTCGGCGACGCGTGTCGGCAGGCGGGCGAATGTCCATGATACCGGGCGATTCCGTTGAGGCGCAAGGGTCACATTCGAGGCTGGCACTCGAGCGCGCGGTCCGGTATCCTTTATTCATCCCTCCGGACAACTTTCAAGGGGTTACTCCCGGATGCCGCAGACGGCGCAGGCTCCGCTCGTACTGGTGATCGACGACGATCGTGACACGCGCGAGCTCTATCGGCTCGTGCTCGACATGGCGGGCTATCGAGCGGCCGAAGCGAGCGACGTGGAGGAAGCCGCGAGAATCACGGCTCTGCTGCGACCGGATATCGCGCTCTGCGACTGGCGTTTGCCTGATGGCGACGGGCTCGCGCTGGCGTCGCGACTGCGTACGCTGCCTGGGACGCGACGTCTGCCGCTCGTTGCGGTGACCGGCACGACGTTGCGCGGCGATGCGCTGACCGCCGCTCGTGCCGCCGGATTCGAGCGCGTGCTCCTCAAGCCGGCGCTTCCCGACGCGATCCTGCAAACGGTTCAGCGGATTCTCGAAGGTCGTCAGCAAATGTCGTTGAGGCGAGCGGCGATTACCACGGCGCGGTACGCTGCGCGCCTTCGCCGCCGGACATCCGATCGGCCGTCTGGTGATGACTTGCGCGCGTTGCTGGATCGCGCCTCGAGACGAGCGGGCGACGGGATCGCGCTGCTGCTTGCGGACGATGCCGCCGCGTTCGTCGCAGCCAACGAGCAGGCAGCGGGCTTGACCGGCTACGACCAGACCGAGCTCGAAGCGATGACCGTGTGGGATCTCACGCCGCTGGCAAGCAAGGCCGACGGGCGTGTGCTCTGGAATACCTTCATCGCCTCAGGATTACAGGAAGGGCGGTATCTGCTGCGACGACGGGACGGCACCCTGGTCGAAGCGACTTACTGCGCGGTCGCGAACGTCGTACAGGGCCTGCACGTCAGCGCGTTGCTCGTGGCCGCAGCGATTCCTGAAACGGTGCGGCTCTGAGCGCCGCGATCACCGTGACGGCAGCGGATTGCGCGCGAAGCAGAGCTCGTCCACGATGCGCCCGCCGATGAGGTGTTCCTGAATGATGCGCTCGGCGTTCTCAGGCGTGACGTCGCGATACCACGCACCTTCCGGATAGACGACGCAGATCGGTCCGTTCGTGCAGATACGCAGACACTCGCACTTCGTGCGGTAGAACGGACCGTCGGGCCCGGTGATGTTGAGCTCCTTCAGCCGCTTCTTCAGATACTTCCACGTGCGATCGCCCTCTTCCGGATCCACGCAATCAGGCCCAAGGCAGACGAACAGATGGCGTGTCAGCTTGCCGATGCCGAACTCAGCCGCAGATTCCGTCGGGGACTCACGCTTTTTTCCCATCGACACGGATCATAACTGAGCCGCATGTGGAGCGCTCCATTGCCCATCGCCCATATGTCCTTCCGATTCCTCATCCGGGTCACTGGCACCCTGCTTGCTCCGGCGGGGCCGTCGAAAGGAGTGCGCATGGCCAACAGAAGCGACGAGCGAAGCCGACCGGAAGATGGAAGCCGCGACCGCCTGGGCGATCGCAACCGCGCTGACGAGGACATTCGCGGCGGATCCGACGAGAGCATCAGAGGCATCGCAGACGAGGAAGACGAGGACTTCGAGAGCACTGACGACACAGAGGATGACGAGAACGACGACGGCAGGTAGACTGCGCGCGTCACCTTGTGAGCAAGTCCTCACACACTGAGCAGGAGCCGTGATCGTCGCTCCGCACGAGGTCCGCCACCGGCGCACCGGCGTGCGGGCGGGATCACGGCTTGCTGCGTACGGGGAATCCGCATGCCGAAGCCAGAAGTCGTCGTCGTCACAGGCGCGTCGGCGGGATTGGGCCGGGCTCTGGTTCGGCGGTTCGCGCGTGACGGCGCGCACCTCGCGCTGCTCGCACGCGGACGCGAGGGGCTCGAGGCGGCGAAGCGGGAAGTCGACGAGGCCGGTGGCCGGGCGCTGGTGATCCCGGTCGACGTCGCGAACTGGGTCCGCGTCGATGCGGCCGCAGCGCAGATCGAGGACACGCTGGGCCCCATCGATATCTGGATCAACAACGCGATGACGTCGGTGTTCTCGCCCGTGCGCGAGATGCTTCCGGAAGACTACCGGCGCGTCACCGAGGTGACCTACCTCGGCGCAGTGCACGGAACGCTCGCGGCGCTGCATCGCATGCTGCCGCGCGATCGCGGGACCATCGTCCAGGTCGGCACGGCACTCGCGTACCGCGGCATCCCGTTGCAGTCCGCGTATTGTGCCGCGAAGCACGCGCTCCAGGGGTTCATGGACTCGCTGCGGTCTGAGCTGCTGCACGACGGAAGCCAGGTGCGTGTGTCGATGGTGCACCTGCCGGCGATGAACACCCCGCACTTCAGCTGGGCGAAGAGCCGCATGCCGCGGAAGGCCCAGCCGGTGCCGCCGATTTATCAGCCAGAGATCGGCGCAGAGGCCGTCCACTGGGCGGCGCATCACGATCGACGTGAGCTGTGGGTCGGAATGACGACGGTCGCCGCAATCCTTGCCGATCGGCTGGCGCCGGCAGCGCTCGATCGCTACCTCGCGGCGAGCGGATACGACTCGCAGCAGACTCAGGAGCCGGAACCTCCGGACCGCCCCGACAACCTGTGGGAACCCGTGGCTGGTGATCGTGGGGCGCACGGCTCGTTCGGCGATCGTGCAATCACCCGCAGCCCACAACTCTGGGCCGCAACGCATCGAGGGATGACGTTGGGCGCGCTGCTGACCGGCGCCGCCGTCGTCGTGGGGACGCTGCTCGGCTCCGCGCGTGACGTCCGCGATGAGCGGGTCACTCCTGGCGGTCTCGGACCGGAGGAACGCGCTCAACTCAGGGCGCTCATCGCTCGTACCTGACCGCTCGTACTTGACTGCTACTTTGCGTACTTGCGGAACACTGCTTCGAGGTTCGCTGGCTTCGATTCGCGAAGGCGCTTCCAGAGGTCGCCGGTCTCGCGAAAGCGGGCGGGGGCGCTGCGGATCGTGAAGTCGCGCGGATCGATGGCCTCGTCCAGCTCATTCCACGCGAGCGGCGTCGACACCCCCGCGAACTCGCTCGCGCGCGCGCTGTAGGCGGTCGCGAGCGTCTTGCCGAGGATGTTCTGCAGGAAGTCCACATAGACGGTTCCGCGCGCGCGCCGCTTGACCATCCGCTCGACCGTCGCGACCTTCGGATGCCGCGAGGCGACGACGGTCGCCACGATCTGGCAAAAGAGCATCCCCGACTCGTACGACGTGCCTGGCGGGAGAGGAATGTACACGTGAAGGCCCGAGGAGCCTGAGGTTTTCGGGACGGCCGGAACCTTGAGCGACGCGAGCTCGTCCCGCACCCATCGCGCGACGTCGAGCACGCGCGCGAAGGGCGTGTCGTCGCCGGGATCGAGATCGAGCGCGACGTAGTCTGCCTCGAGCGGCGACTGGACGCGCGAGAACCACGGGTCCTGCGAGATCGCGGCCATCTGCGTCATGTAGAGCAGCGTGATGAGCGAGCCGCCGATGAAACGTCGCGCATCGGCCTCCGAAATCGGATCGAGACCCGGCGCGAGCTGCTCGATGCGGACGCCGGCAGGCGGCTTCTCGAGCCGCGAGCGCTGCTGGTAGAACGCCGGCTGGTGAATGCCGTTCGGAAACCGCTTCATCACCAGCGGACGATCGGCGACGACGGGGAGCATGAACGGCGAGACGGTCGCGTAGTAACGGAGCAGATCTCCCTTCGTCAGCTTCGCTTCCGGCCAGAACACCTTCGCGAGGTTGGTGACGCTCAGCCGCGATCCATCGGGCAACTCGATCGCGCCATCCTTTCGCGCATCCTGGAGCGCGTTGAGCTGCTCGACGACGTGCTGGGTTGCCGCGAACGGGTCTCTGTCCTGTGTTGTGTGTTTGTCCGACCGTCGCGCGTGGCCCGGTGCCGTTGCGTCCCTCTTCAGCCGGACCGCGGCCTGTGCTGAATCTGTAGCCTCCGGCTTCAGCCGGACCCGAGCGCCGAGCGCCGTGTCCCGAGCTCCGGTTTGTCGCACCTCCTCCCGCACGACGTCCGACGCCTTCTTATCGTCGCGCAGGCCGAGGTAGACGGGATGACGCAGCTTGTTGTCGTCGGTCCACTCCGTGAAGCGAACCTGCGCGACGAGCTCCGGCTTGACCCAGTGCGCCGGTTCGTTCGTCTTGATGGGCGCCGAAAACGGCGACGACTTCGTCGCCTGCGCTTTCAGCAGCTTGGAGACCTTCTGCAACTCCGCCTGATCGAACCCGGTGCCGGTGTGGCCAACGTAGGTAAGCAGAGGATTCGTGGGCGCCTTCGACGATCGAGTCGCGGCCGGCCGTTCGTAGACACCGAGCAGCAGCGCGCCGAAGTACTGGCGCGTCTGCCTCGGCTCCGTCCATCCGCCGATGACGAACTCCTGCTCGTGGACCACTTTCAACTTCATCCACGCCGGCGTTCGCCGTCCGGTGTGATACGGCGAGCTTGCGTCCTTCGCGATGAGGCCTTCCCATCCTTCCTGTTTCGCGCGCGCGTAAAGGTCACGCGCGTCACCTTTGACCTGCTCGCTCAGCCTCAGCACATCGGTCGTCTGTCCCTCGAGGAGCGCCTCGAGGCGAAGGCGACGATCGGTCAGTGGAAGGCCACGCAGATCCTCGCTGCCGTCGCGCAGCAGATCGAACGCGATCAGCGCGACCGGCTGTGCGTGATCCAGGCGCTCGACGTCCCGGGCGTCGGAGAGGTGAATCCGCGATTGCAGGCGCTGGAATCCGGCGGGGCGGCCTCGGGCGTCGAGCGCGACGACCTCGCCGTCGAGCACCAGCGGTCCTTTCAGGATTGCGCCGAACTTCTCGAGTGCGTGCACGATCGAGGGGAACTGCTTGGTCTTCTCGTTGCCGAGCCGAGACCAGAGCCGGACGACCGGGCCCTTGGCGTGTGGTTCGATATCGACGATCGCGCGGATGCCGTCGTACTTCGGCTCGTAGACGAGCGTCTTACTCTGAAGGGGCGGGGCCGAGAGCGACGCGAGCATGGGACGGACGGCCGAGGCCGCCTGGCGCCAGGTGACGGAAGAGCGCGGCATGGGGATGTTCCTGTATTCTCCATGTTTTCGCGTGCAGTTGCGTGCATGATGTATGGGTGGGCCGGAAACGCCGATAATCAAGACCCGGAGGAAGAGACGACATGGCAGCACGTCCGACGTGGAAGGGTTTTCTCAAGATCAGCCTCGTGAACATCCCGGTGCGGGTCTTCCCCGCGACGGACGCGGCGGCGACGATCAGCTTCAACCAGCTGCACGCCGAGTGTCAGACTCGCATTCAGCAGAAGCGCTGGTGTCCGAAGTGCGAGCGCGAAGTGCCGATGTCGGAGATCGCGAAGGGCTACGAGTTCGAGAAGGGGCGCTACGTCATCGTCACGGAGGACGACATCTCGAAGGTCCGGCCGGAGTCCACGCGGGTGATCGACCTGGTCCAGTTCGCCGACGCCACCTCGATCGACCCGGTCTACGTCGAGCGTCCGTACTACCTCGCGCCGGACGGCGGGATGGCGCTCGAAGCGTTCGCCGTGATGCGTGAGGGGATGAAAGGCAAGGTCGGGATCGGCAAGCTCGCGCTCTACGGACGCGAGTACCTCGTCGCCGTGCAGGCGCGTGAGAAGGGGCTCGTGATGTACACGATGCGTCACGCGCGCGAGGTCCGGGGCATGGATCAGATCGAGGAGCTCGACAACGTCCCGACGAAGATCAAGCCGGAAGAGATCAAGCTCGCGAAGCAGGTGATCGGCAACTTCGAAGGGGAGCTCGACCTCAGGGAATACCGCGACGAGTATCAGGAGGAGCTGCAGCGCATCATCGACGCGAAGATCGCCGGCGAGGAGGTCGTTGCGACCGAGGAAGAAGCACCGCCGAAGGTCGTCAACCTGATGGATGCGCTGCGTCAAAGCCTCGATCGCGTGAGCACCGGCAAGAAGAAGTCAGCGAAGGTCGAGATCGAAAAGGCGGTCAAGGCGGCGCCGGCCAACAACAAGAAGAGAGCGGCGAGATAGAGGGTGCCAACGGTGCCTGGGTGCCAACGGTGCCAGGGTGCCAACGGTGCCAGGGTGCCAGGGTGCCAAAGGTGCCAGGGTGCCTGAGGTCCTAGGGTGCCAGAAAGGCCAGGGTGTCCGGATTCAGAGCCCGAGCGCCGAGCCCCGAACGCCGCGCGCCGAGTCCTGAGCGCCGAGCCCGAGCCGTTACGCCTCCAGCGGTTCGTGCGAGTCGAGAAAGAGCCAGCAGATCGCGCCGAGTGAGTAGATCGCGGCGGAGATGTAGAACGTCAGCGTCCAGTTCTGCGCGGTCCAGGCGAGCAGGTAGCCGACGACCAGCGGGGAAAACCCGCCGGCGAAGTTGCCCACCATGTTCATGCTGCCGGAGAGGGTGCCCGAGTAGCGGCCGCCGATGTCCATGCAGGCGGCCCAGGCCGGCGGCATGACGAAGTCGTTGAAGAAGCTCGAGAGCCCGAGCGCGATCATCGCGAGCGTCGGATCCTGAAGCCGGGTGAACACCAGGATTGACGCGGAGCCGCCGAGAAATCCGGTCACCGCCAGCAGCCGGCGCGCGCGCGTCACGCTGCCGATGCGCGTCGCGAGGCGCGGCGCGGTCCAGCCCGACACCAGACACCCGATCCCGCCGAAGAAGAGCGGCAGCCCCGCGAGCACCGCGCCCTGCATCAGCCCGACGCCGCGCGCGTCGCGGAGGTAGGTCGGCAGCCATGTGATGTAGAAGTACCAGCCGTAGCAGAGGCACACGTACTGCGCCCACAGCAGCCAGACCGCGCGTGACGCGAAGAACCGTTGCCAGGGAATCGCGCCGTGCACGGCCGCCGTCTCGTGTCGCGGCGGCATCAGCGCGAGCTCCGCGGCGTTGACCGACGGGTGGGTGCTCGGATCGTCGCGGAACCAGCGGAAGAAGACCCACGCCCAGATGATCCCGACGATCCCGAAGATCTCGAACGCGCGCCGCCAGCTGATGTAATGGAGGATCGATGCGACGAGGAGCGGCGTGAAGGCTCCGCCCCATCGCGCGCCCAACCACAGGATCGCCTGTGCCCGTTCGCGCTCGCGGCGGGGGAGCCACGTTGTGAACGCGCGGGTGAGATTTGGAAAACAGCCCGCCTCGCCAATGCCGAAGAGCGTGCGCGTGACGAGCAGCGACGCGAGGTTCCACACCCATCCGGTCGCCGCCGTGAAGAACGACCACCAGACGACGACGCGCATCAGCACCAGGCGAGGCCCGATGCGATCGCCCAGCCAGCCACCCGGAATCTCGAAGAGCGCGTAGGCCCAGGTGAACGCGGTGAACGCCCATCCCATTTGAATCGCCGTGAGCCCCAGGTCGGTGCGGATCGCCGGCGCCGCCTGCGAGATGCAGACACGGTCGATGTAGGTGATGACCGCGAGCGTGACCGCGAAAATCGTGACGGTGTGGCGGGCGCGCGTGGGTGGCGCGGCAAGACTGAAGGGACGCGCTGCGGCCGCCTGGGCAACCTCTGGCTCCGCGTGCCCGGATCGCACCCGCGAGCTCGGAAGCGTCATCGAGGGGCGTTCCGATCCCACGGATCCGGCACGGTCGGGAGCCTTCGGCGAGTCATGTGCTGGAATCCTCAGAATACCCGGAGGCCCGCGAGTCTAGCACGTACCGCCGGATTCTCCAGGTCGGGTCAGCGGTCGCTTTCCCGCTCACGAAGGTAGTCGACAATCGCGCCGTACTGCTTGGCCGAGCCACCGCTCTTCGCTTCTCGCAGATAATACTCAGCCCACGTGAGCGGCGTGGCCTGGTAGGCCGCGTCCTTCAAATCGACTCTTGCGCCAGCCTCGACGAGCATCCTGACCGCTTCGAGCGAGCCCGAGCACACGGCATTGTGAAGCGGAGTCGCGTGATATTGAACCTGCGTGTTGTACGCGCTCACGTCGACGCCGAGATCGATCAGCGTGCCGAGCGCCTGCGTCACGCCATTCATCGCCGCGGCCTCCAGCGCGACATGTCGTTCCTCGGCACTGGCTTCTCGCGCCAGGCGCGCCGCATCGTCCATTCGCCCCAGGCAAAATGCGACCGCCAGCGTCAGCTGCGACGATTCGATCCGAGCGCCTGCATTGAGGAGGGCGCGGGCAATCTCGATCGAGTATTCGTTCGGCGTCCATTCAGATTGTTCGACCAGCGCTCGAACAGACACCGCCAGAGGCGTTGCGCCGGAGTGATCGACAGCTTCGAGCGGGGCACCACGTTCAATGAGCAGCTTGACCATATCGAGGCGCCCACGCCAGGCGGCCACGTGCAGGGCGGTTTCGCCCGCCGCCCACGGCGGATTGCTCCGCCCGGCGCCGATGTCGAAACCCAGATCGAGCATCAGATTAACGGCTGCGGTACTGCCTGAGCCCGCGAAATCCACAAGCAGGCCGCTGTTCTGCGATTGCAGGCGCTGAACAGTGGATGGATCGCTGGCGACAACACGGCGTGCAGTGGCTTCATCGGCGCGCGCGCATGCGGCCAGGAAGGCATCGTCTCCCTCGAGGGCGACGGCGAAACCGCGCCGTTCGAACAGGTCGAGCACGTCCACGCGGGCCATGCGTGCCGCGACCGAGTAAGCGGTCGTGCCATCCTTCGCAAGCAGTCCGGGGTCGGCGCCCCGATCGAGCAGCAGTTCGAAATACGTCAGCGGATTGCCGCGTGACAGCGCGTGGTGCAGCGGCCGACCGCCCCAATGGCTCAGGAAGTTCGGATCGGCGCCATGTGCGAGAAGCCACGCCACTCCTTCGTCGTCGTGCCAGTCAAACTTGCGGACGAGCATGGTCGCGAGGCTGGCCGGCGTGAGCTTGCCGCTCTCGACCAGAATCTTCATGGCGCGATTGTCGAGCGTTTCAGGCGAGTGATAAGGAACTTCGTCGTCGTTGGGGTCGGCGCCGCGTTCGACCAGCAGGCGGGTCAGCTCGGGGTGATGGGCAACTCCGGCAGCACCGTACAGCGCGCTTTCCAGCGTGGGCTTGGGCAGGTGCTCTTCGCTGTAGAACCCAGTGTTCGGGTTCGCTCCGGCATCAAGCAACACGGTCGCTGCGCGCACGAAGCCGACTGACCGCGCGCGATCGAGCCTCAGGTACTTCGAAAAACAGAGATGCGTCAGCGCATCCCAGCCGCGGGGGCCTCCCTTCGCCGTTGCGCTCGCCGGATCCTGAGCGAGGAAGCGACCAACGGCGGCATCGTCGCCGAGGATTGCCGCAGTGTGGATATCGCTGCTCGCGATTTCCGGATGCGCTGCGAGGATTGACTCGGCGCGATCGAGTGGGCCGTGCCAGAGTGCGGCATCGATGAATGCCGCCCGTGGATCGTCTGCTTCCACCATCGCGTCGTACCTGGTCTCGAATTCAGCCGCGCCTGAGGCCGAATCGAGTGTTCGGGCGCAGAAACGGATGACGAATGTCGGGAGATCGCGTGGGGTCAGCTACGTTCGAAGGCGTACGGTTCGCGCCGGACCGGGGGATCGTCCCCATCATCAGAAAGTCGGGAGTCTAGCACGAGCGACGAGGGCCGGTCCCGGTCCCAGTTCTCAGTTCGGAGGTTCTCTTGTTCGGCGGGGCGCTCCGCCCATCGAACATTAGAACCAGGAACCACGAACCGAGAACCGAGAACTGACCGGATTTGGGTACTGGCGATCAGGACTTGCGGCGTCGCAGGAACCTCGACGTCATCATGCCCGTGCCGAGCAGCAACAGCGTTGAAGGTTCGGGCACCGTCGTTGGGAGGTCGAACCGCGCGCGAGCCGCCAGAGATCCACCCCCCAGACAGTCGTCGGGGTCGAGCGGGTTGCAGCTGTTCAGCGAGTTTCCGTCATCCCCGACACCGAGGCCGGCGATGAACGTCAACCCGGGGTGAGCCTGGAGCAATGCCGCGAGATCCTGCTGGCCCTGCAGGCTGAGGCCATAGGTGGAGTTCGCGGGATTGAAGACGAGGTTCGCAACGAACGCTACGACTTCTGCGTCGATATCGGCTCCAGGCGTGTCCATGAACGATTTGATGTTCGGCCCTCGCGCAGCGTCAACCGTGATCAGCTCACCCGGAGCGAACTGGTTGACATCCGCGGTGTTCACCGATAGGAACAGCCGAACCACAGCGAAGGAGGCTACGTTATCGAAGTCGTTGATAAGAGTCCTGGTCACGACGATGTTCGTACCGAGCGCTTCCGTATTGGCGCTGAAGATGTTCATCGTCCTGACATCGCTGTCGCCGTCCCAGATGACCGCGCCACCCTGGATTTCGCCGACGTCCAGGCGGCTGGCCTGAGCGGGCGTCGCGCCCATGAGAATTGCGACCATCGAGAAAATGCCCCCGAACCACTTCCTCTTACCAGTCATCGCAGACCAGACGTGAGTCATCGCATGCCCTCCGTGGACCCCGGGCCGCAGCAGCCCGTCGGCGCCTAGCAAGGACGAGTCCGAGCTCATGCGTCAAAACTGGCGCAAATGTAGTGTGGGGGTATAAAAGTTCTGGATAAGGAAGAGTTTGGTCGCGCACCCACTAACTTTTGAGGAATAGACCGCCCGAGGAATTGGGACTTGTTTTTGGGGTGGATGACGGGGTTCGAACCCGCGACTTCCGGAGCCACAGTCCGGCGCTCTACCGCTGAGCTACACCCACCACACGGACAGGAACGTGCGGGGAAGACGAGGGCCGCGCCAGCCGCGGCAACCTCCAAGTCTAGCACTCCGGGCGCGTGACGTCAGCGGGGATCTGAACTGCGGCCGTTCGGTGCGTCGGTGCGGAGACGCGCTTCCGCGGGCGTGACCTCGGTGAGCGCGCCGTCCTCGACCTTCACCGCGGTCGAATGCACGTGCGCGGAGTGGTTGCCCTTGGCCGTGTACATCAGCGTGTCGGCCCGATGGATCAGTTCCGCCGCGAGCTTCCGGGCGACCCCCCGTCGCTCCGCGATCGGACCGAGCTGCAGGCACACGACGCCGACATCCACCTTGACCGGCTTGGATGCGAGCCGGCGATCTTCGCGCGTCCAATCATGGCCTTCGACGGACGCTTTGAAACGGCCCGCGATGTCGGAGGCCTCCGTGCAACCAGGAAGGTCGGGGATCAGGAAGCAGAACTCGTCGCCGCCGAACCGTGCGTGGAGATCGCGGCCCGGACTACCACCACCGCGCTCGAGCGCGAGGAAGTCTTCGGACCGGATCTGATCCGAAAGAATACGCGCGACACGCTCGATGATGCGATCGCCGAGGGCATGCCCGAGGGTGTCGTTGTACCACTTGAAGCTGGTGATATCGACGACCCCGACGCCGCACCAGCGGACGCGCTGCTCGACCGCGAGAAACGATTCGAGCCGTTCCATGAACCAGTCGAAATTGAGCAGTTTCGTCTTGGGATCGCGGTGCGATTTCTCCGTCAGTTCAGCCACCACCTCTTCGAAGTAGCGAGCGATGTTGCTGACGGTGACGTCCTTTTCGCTCAGCTGCCGTTGCAGCCGTTCCATCTTCGCGGCAAAACCCTCCGACAGCGCACGAATGGCTTCGTGCTTCGACTCCTCGATCAGCTGACGCTGACGCGAGATGAGCTGGTCGACGGCCTGAAGCAGTTCGGCCTCACGCTGGGGGCTGAGCGCAAGGCGCTGCCGAACCCAGTTGCGAAGGTCGCCGCTCGTCCGCGGTTGATCCCGTACCGACTCCTTGACCTGCTCAGGGCTCATGGGGTCGTCCGGCCTGAAGGGGGACATCAACTTGTGAAACTGCCACTCTGTCTACTAACGCCCGTGCTGGCTCAACAGAACGAATGGACCAGTTACGGTGTCCGCACACGAACGTCGAGAGTGGTGCACAAGCAACCGTAATGCCTGAGATCACCTCAGGGGGTATAGCCTGGTCGGCTGAATCCGATTCTTACTGCAAGTGTTGCAATACATTGACTTAGCTGTGCTGACGAGCTTTGAGCACCACGACGGTCACGTCGTCGCGCCGACGACTGAAGTCTCGGTAAATTACGCCTGCAATGACGCTTGGATGACGACTTTGGAGACCTGGATACGCAGAAAGGTCCCAATGGCTGCTCAATCCGTCCGTGTACATGATCACGACAGATCGTTGAGGGACTGCATCGTGAAACTCCTGGATCCGGCTCGCCGCATGTCCAGCGGTTCCGTTGTGGGAGATGAGCGTCTTGTAGGTTCCGGTGGCGGTGGCGATTCGTGACGTGACGTTGCCGAGTCCTGAGTAGTGGAGGGTCGAGCGCTCGAGATCGATCGCGAGCACGGCGACGGCCGCTCCGCGCGTCGAGCGCAACGCGGCGTGGACGTCCTCGATCATCCGTGCGGGACCGTCTCTAGGGCGCTTGCCGAAGATTTCGATCGCCTGGCGCGCCGCCTCGTGCGCGTGCAGTCCGTGGCCCAGTCCGTCGGCGACGATGACCGAGACCCGGTCGTCCGAGAGACGCCAGTCCCATCCGTCGCCGCAGACATCTTCGCCGGATTTCGACACCTGAACGGCTCCCAGCTCGATCGCGCTCTCGAGTCCGCCCTTCGGTGGCTCACGCCACGTTTGCGAGACGATGACCGTTCCTGAAGGTTGCGAGTAGACCTCGGAGAAATCACTCTGACGGTCGACGACGCCGAGACCGTGCCCCAGTGTGCCGCCAGTCGAGTAGCCGTCTCGGCTGGAGCGCGCAAGGTCCGGAATGCCGGGCCCCTTGTCGAGCGCGATGATTTCCACACCCGACGCCGGCTCACCGCGTCCATTCGTGAGCGGCCGCACGAGGATCTCGCCGGCTTTGGCATGTTTCGCGAGGTTCGTCGCAAGCTCGGATGCGATGAGCGCGACTTGACCGGAGCGCGCCTCGGGGAATCGAAGCCGCTGCGCCAGGGTCGCCGCCGCCCTTCGGGCTTCGGCAACCCCGCTCGACTCGTGGACGGGGACTGCAGCCGTGAGGTTTATCGCCACCGGATAATCGTGACGCGTGTGCCCTTGCCGGGCTGCGAATCGATCAGGAACTCGTTGGACAGCCGTTTCGCGCCGCTGAGACCGAGGCCGAGGCCGGAGCCCGTCGTGTAGCCGTCCTTCATCGCGAGCTCGACGTTCGCGATGCCAGGTCCCCGATCTTCGAACGTCAGGCGCAGCCCCTTGCGGGCGCCTTCCTGAATTCCTTCGATCGTGACCGTGCCACCGCCGCCGTACTGCACGGTGTTTCGCGCCAGCTCGCTCGCGGCGGTCACGATCTTCGTCTGATCGACCAGGTTGAACCCGAGATCGATGGCCCGCTGCCGTACGGCTTGCCGGATGGCGACGACATCTTCCGACGTCTGGATCTGCTTTTCGTCAGAGAGCAGGACCGGCATCATCGAACCCCTGGCTCTCGATTCGGCTGCGTAGGAGCGCCATCCCCCGTTCGATGTCGAGCGCGGTGCGCACGCCTTTGAGCGACAGCCCGAGCTCCACCAGCGTGACGGCGACGGCCGGCCGCATGCCGACGACGACGGTCTCGGCATCCAGTACGCGGGACATCGCGGCGATGTCCCCGAGCATGCGCCCGATGAAGGAATCGACCATCTCCAGCGCGGAGATGTCGATCAGCACGCCGCGCGCCCGTGCGTCGACGATTTTCTGAGTCAGGTCGTCCTGCAGCGTCATGGCCAGGCGGTCGTGCATGTCCACCTGGATGGTGACGAGCAAATACTCGCCCATCTTGAGGATTGGGATGCGCTCCACAGATCAGTCCTCGCGTTCCGGATCGCGCGCCGTCGCGGCTTGGTCCGCGCCGAGTCCCCGGCCCTTCTGGGCCTGCGAGCGCGTCACGGCCAGTCCAAGTCGGCGGAGGGCCACGGCGAATGCTCCGGCAAGGGAGGCCTTGGTCACGACCACGCCGAGATCGACGCCGAGGTGCACGATCGTCTGGGCGATCTGCGGACGGATGCCGCTGATGATGCAGTCCGCGCCCATCAACCGGGCGGCGGCGACGGTCTTGAGCAGGTGTTGCGCCGTGAGCGTGTCAACGGTCGGCACGCCCGTGATGTCGATGATGGCGATCGGCGCGCCGCTCTCGACGATGCGCTGCAGGAGGCTTTCCATCACGACCTGCGTGCGCGAGCTGTCGAGCGTGCCGATGAGGGGCAGTGCGAGCACCCCTTCCCATAGCGTCACGACGGGCGTCGAGAGCTCCATCATCTCCTCTTGCTGGCGGATGATGACCTGCTCGCGCCGCTTCTGGTACACCTCCGTCGTGAAGAGGCCCAGCTTGTCCAGCAGCAGGCTGACGTCCCACGTCACCGTGGCGAGCTTTTCCGGCTGCGAGGCGAGCGCGGCTCGAAGCCGATTGAAGAGCGCCTGTTTCAGGGAGAACACGAAGATCGCCGTCTCGGATGGGGTGAATCCCAGCTCCGCGCGGGATGCCGATAACTCCTCGAGCATCTGCCGCGGCGCCTCCCACGCTGGCGACTGGATATCCGTGTTCTCATTCAGCGCGGCTCTGAAGAGCGAGAGGAACCGGCGGGACTCGTCGTTCAGATCCTGACGGCTCAGGCGATCCGATCGAAACCCCACGAGTTTCGTCTGGTCGTCGATCCACTGTCTGAGTACGCCGGATTCATCTTGGTCGAGGATCTGATTCAATGTCGCGATTCGTTCGTTCGTCATCGATTCTGACTCGCGCTCCTTCCGCGTCCGATAGTATCAGGCACCGCTGACTACTCTCGCGCCTCCGGCGATCCAGCGGCAACGTTCGGCGCTTCCGCGGATTGCAGGCGCCCGGCTGCCGCTCGTACGGCCTCGCCAAGGGTCTCCCGGGAAAGATCCGCCTTGGAAATGATCGCCACTGCATGCTCCAGCAGCCGGCGGCGATCGGCCGCATCCAGGGCCGTTGCGGTGACGACGATGACCGGGATGTGCCGGGTCGCGGCATCCGCCGACAACACCCGCAACACGTCACCGCCGTGCATGCCCGGCAGGACCAGGTCCAGCAGGACGACGTCGGGCCGTTCGTCGGCGATGCACTCGAGAGCCTTTTCCGCCGATTCGCACTCCACGACCTCGAACACCGGCCCGGGCAGGCACTGCCGTATCACGAATCGCGCCATCTCCTGATCGTCGACGACCATCACGCGGATCGCTTCCGGGCGTCCAATCAGCCGGTCCAGCGTGGTCAGGATCAAACGCCGATCGATCGGCTTGCTCAGGAACGCGTCGGCGCCGAGTGCCACAGCGCGGGCCCGCTCCGGGAGCGCGCTGACGACCACGACGACCGCCGGCTTACACCCCTCACCACGCTTCAGTCGTTCGAGGAGTCCCCACCCATCTTCGTCGCCGAGCACCAGATCGAGGATCACCGCCGCGGGCGCCATCGCGTCCAGTGCCGATTCGGCCTCATGCACGCTTCGCGCCGGATAGATCTGGAACCGCGTGTCCTCGAGTACCCGTTGAAAGACGTACTGGGCGTCGTCGGCGTCGTCCACCACGAGGACCGGCAGCTTGGTGGCGTCGGGGACCCATTCAAAGGTGGGTCCAGCGGCGCCGGACGGCGCCCGATAGTGGATCGGAAGTGAGACGCAGAATGTCGAACCGCTTCCCGGTTCGCTCTTGACCGACAGCGATCCGCCCAGCAGCTCCGCCAGCCGCTTCGAGAGCGGGAGGCCGAGGCCCGTGCCGCGGACGTTCCGCTGCAGACGGTGTTCGAGCTGCGTGAACTCCTCGAAGATCCGCTGCTGATCGGCCTGGTCGATGCCGATGCCGGTGTCCGCCACGCGGAAGGTGATGCGATCGGAGTCGAGCGTGGCCGAGACGCGCACCTCACCGCGCTCCGTGAATTTCAGCGCGTTCGAGATGAGATTGCGCAGGATTTGTGAAACCTTGGCTTCGTCGGTCCGCATCAGCGGAAGCCCCTCGACATCGTCGAAGACGAGCGTGACCGACTGATTGATCAAGAGGGGCCGAAGCATTCCGCGCAACGCGCCGAACAGGCTTTCGACGTCGAACTGGCTGACGTGCACGACCGTCTTGCCGGCCTCCACCTTGGCGAGATCGAGGAGATCGTTCACGAGCTCCGACAGCTGTTCCGCAGCCTTCCGGATGTACAGCACTTCCTGATCGGCATCGCGTCCCGCGCGCTGCCGATCCTCGATCAGCAGATTGCACAACCCGATGATCGAGTTCACCGGCGTCCGGAACTCATGGGTCATGTTGGAGAGGAATCGTGACTTCAGCTCGTCGGCGCGCCGGAGGTGATCGGCTTTGTCGTCGAGCTCGGCGTAGAGCGCCATCACTCCGCGGTTCGTATCCTCGAGCTCACGATTCAAGTGCACCAGCTCCTGCTGCTTTCGCTGCACCTCGTCGAGCGCTCGCAGCAGCTCCTGGTTCTGCTGTTGGATCTCCTCGGCGAGCCCACGTGGCGCGCGCTCGGCGACTTGTTCCGCAAGGCGACGGGCGGAGTCGAGCGTCACTGTTTGTGCTCGAGCAGGCAGGAACTTTTCCAACGTGACCGAGGTGCCCGCAGACGATGTGCGGATATCGAACCGGTCGAGAAGCCGCCGGGCACCGCTGATCCCGATGCCCATGCCGGTCGACGATTTGTAGCGGCCGGAGAGGACATCATCGAGGTGAGGAATGCCTTTGCCACGGTCACGAACCTCGGTCACGAATCGTTGTGGACTCGACTCGACGTTGATCGAGAAATCGACGGTGCCGCCGCCGGTGTATCTGAATGCGTTTCGGACGATTTCCGAGACGGCGGTCGCGATTCGCGTCTGTTCGGACGCGTCGAAACCAAGCAAGGACGCAATGTGCGCGGCACGTTGCCGAGCCGTGACGACATCCTCTTCGTACGCAAGCGTGAGCGAAAACAGTTGCCGCATGAGCTGGAAACGCAACTACGGAGGCGGGCCCGAGGCGCATTCAGTCTACCCGGCCCGCCGGGTACGCGTCTACCGAAGCCCGTCCATCGTGACGTCATCAACCTGGGTCTGCCGTTTGCATTCCTACCGTGCGGTGTAGTCGGTTAGAACGCCACATCGATGACTGTTATCTCTCCTCGAAGCGCACGGTGAACGGAAATCCCTCTTCGAAATCAGGCGGCTTTACCCTCGCAACGCTGCACCTTGGCGACGAGGCGGACGTGGTGTCGCTGCGGCGGCGTGTGCGCGCGACGGGCGAAGAGTTCGGTCTGCCCGTGCGCGATATCCGTCGCATTTCCGCCTCGGTGTACGAAGTCGGCCGCCGTCTGTGCGCGAGCGGCATCGTCGCGGACGCAGATCTCGGACTCGGTGACGGCCCCTCGCTGCGGGTGATGTTTCACATCCGACAGACCAATGGCTCTGCCGGTCCTGCTCAGTTTGCGTCCGTTCTCGAGCCGCTGCGCATGATGCTCGACGAGTTGACGATTGCCGTCTCTCCGACGGGAATCACGATTGGACTTGCGGTGCCGTTCCAGCCGGATGCCCGTCGTCCGTTGCCGGAAGCCGACCCGGTCGCGCCGGTGCAGGAACCCATGAGCACGGTGGAGGAACCGGATCCAGAGTCGGTCGGCGAACGATACCGGACGCTTCGTCGCGCCTACCGCGAGTTGCAAGGGGAGCTGCAGGAAACCAATCGGGGAGTCGTCGCGCTGTACGCTGAGCTCGACGATCACGCGGACCGGCTGCGTCAAGCCGAAGATCGGCTGCGACTGCTCCTCGACAGCGTGCAGGACTACGCGATCTGCATGTTGAGTCGCGAGGGTGAAGTCACCAGCTGGAACGCCGGCGCGGAACGGCTCTTCGGCTACGCGTCGGATGAGATCATCGGCCGCAGCTTCGCGACGTTCTACACGGTTGCCGATCAAGCTGCCGGAATGGCCACCGCACATCTTGCGTCTGCCGAAGACGACGGCCGCATCGAGAGCGAAGGGGCGCGCGTGCGTCGCGGCGGCGCGCTGTTCGACGCGCATCTGATCCTCACGCCGGTGCGTGGTGCGGCGAGCGACCTGCGGGGCTTCTCGCTGGTCGTACGCGACATCACCGAGCGCAAGCGGCTCGAGGACGATCTGAGGCGCCGCGCCGAGGATCTGGCCGCGGCGAACCGAGCGAAGGAGGATTTCCTCGCGACGCTGTCGCACGAGCTCAGGACGCCGCTCAACGCGATGCTCGGATGGACGCGGCTTCTCCGCAGCGGCAGGCTCGACGCCGCCGGTGCGACGCGCGCCCTCGAGACGATCGAGCGGAACGCGCACCTGCAGGAACAGCTGATCGCCGACATCCTCGACGTCTCGCGCATCGTCACGGGCAAGCTGCGGCTCGAACTGCGTCCGATCGAGCTCTGGCCCGTCGTCGAGGCTGCGCTCGATGCGGTGCGTCCGGCCGCTGAGGCCAAGGGTGTCACTCTCAGAAGCCGCAGCGAGTTCGCCGACACGGTTCTTGGCGATCCCGATCGGCTGCAGCAGGTGATCTGGAACCTGGTCGTCAACGCGATCAAATTCACGCCCGGTGGTGGTCACGTGGACGTCTCGCTCGACCGCGTCGGCACGAGCGCAGTCATCGTCGTGGCGGATACGGGCGAGGGGATGGAATCGGATCTCCTGCCGTTCATCTTCGATCGGTTCCGTCAGGGTGACACATCCGTCACGCGTCCGCATGGCGGGCTGGGACTCGGGCTCTCGATAGTCCGTCACATCGTCGAACTGCATGGCGGGAAAGTGCAGGTCCACAGCGACGGTCTCGGACGTGGATCGACGTTCTCGGTGCAACTGCCCGTCCGCGCGATTCGGCGTGCTGCCGAGCCTCCGGCCAGCGGCGCACGGCCGCTCGAAGGGCTCAAGATCCTGATCGTGGACGACGAGCCGGATGCGAGGGAAGTGGTGTCGCTCGCGCTCGAGCAGTTCGGCGCGAGCCCCACATCGGCGGGATCTGTGCGCGAAGCCCTGCAGGCGCTTGCCGAGATCCACCCGGACATCCTGGTCAGCGATATTCGAATGCCGGGCGAAGACGGGTACACGCTCATCCGCCGGGTGCGCGGCCTGGCCTCCTCCGCCGAGCGTCAGCTTCCGGCGATCGCGCTGACGGGGCTCTCACACGCCGACGATCGCCGCCGCGCGCTCGTCGAAGGGTACCAACGCTTCGTCGTGAAGCCGGTCGAAGTCGACGAGCTCGCGGCGACGATCCGTCAGCTGGTGCTGCGAAGGACGCGGGAGTAACGCCCGGGAATCGGCGTTCTTCCCACTTTCACTGTTAGCTCAGCGCGGCCCGATTGCGTGGATAACGCCGAGTCCTGCTCACTTGTCCCGCACGCATCGCCCTTGTATTGTCAGCGGCGATGCCGACCTTCGCTGAGCCGCTGGCGCTCTGGCCGATCCTGCGGGAAGCATTCGCCGAAGCCCCTCCCTCCGCGAGGAACCGCATCCGCGCGATTGTCGGCGTGTGGATACTGCTGATCGCGGTGCAGATCTGGGACAGCGCGAGAGGCACCGGCGTATCGGCGGTCGCGGAGTTTCTGAGCGCAGTCCTGGGAAGCGGGGGAGCGGTGCTGCTGGGGATTGCGATCACACTGCAGGGTGCGATGGAAACCCGCACGTCGCGACCAAAATCCTCGAACGAATCGCCCGGCATGCAGCGGATACTGATCGCGATTCCGGCGATCGCGTTTGTGGCGGGCGTCGCACTTGGTGGCGCCGCGGCGCTCATGCTGGTGCGCACGCTGCTCGGGGTCAATTTCATTGTCGCTGTAGTCGGCGGGACACTCGATGTCGTCCTCCTCGTCGTCGCCGCGCAGACGGTGACGCGATCAACGCGGACGCTCTTCACATTTGCCGCCGATCAGGCGGCGTCGGCCTCCGCCGCCCGCGCTGAAGCGGCAGCCGCACAGCTGCGCGCGCTCCAGGCGCAGATGAACCCGCACGTCCTCTTCAACTCGCTCAACACAATTGCTTCGCTGGTGCGCGCGAATCCCGCCGCGGCCGAGGGCGCGGTCGAAGATCTGGCCGATGTACTGAGGCAGACACTGAATCGCTCGGCGGAAGGATTCGGTACCCTCGATCAGGAACTCGCGTACGTTCGGGCGTGCCTCGCCGTCGAGCAGCCGCGATGGGGAGATCGACTGCACGTCACCTGGGACATCGACCCAGTCGCGCTCGACCGGCCGTTTCCGGCGCTCGTGCTGCAGCCGCTCGTCGAAAACGCGCTGAAGCACGGGATCGGATCGCGGGTCGATGGAGGCGCCGTCCACATCCGCGTCAGCACGCTCGACACACGAACGGCCGTCGAAGTGTCAGACGATGGGGAAGGGTTTTCGACGGCGTACGCCGAAAGGACCGGGCTCGGCAATCTGCGAGAGCGCCTGGCAACGCTCTACGGGCCCGATGCGTCGCTCGAGATCTGTCGCGACGTGCCGGGAGGCTGTGTCCGCGTCGTCGTCCCCGCTCGTCCGTCAGGCACCGTTGTCTCCTGAGTGTGATGGCTGAACCATGCTCCGCGTGCTGATCGTCGACGACGAGCCGGCGGCCCGAGGCCGGCTCGCCGCGCTCATCGAAGAGATCGATCCGACTGGAGTGGAGATCGTCGGTGAAGCCGGCGACGGTGTCGCCGCGCTCGATCTCGCGCGCGAACGGAACCCTGACGTCATCCTCCTCGACATCGCGATGCGCGAGATCGATGGGTTCGACGTCGCGCGTCATCTGGCAGCGCCGCGGCCGCTCATCATCTTTCAGACCGCCTATTCAGAATACGCGCTCCAGGCATTCGAGCACGATGCGCTCGACTATGTGGTCAAGCCGGTTCGGCGAGAGCGGCTCGCGCAAGCGCTCGAGCGCGCGCGTGCCCGGCTGACGCTGCGGCCCTCGTGGGATGCGACCGCGCTCGAGCAGCTGGGTGTGGCGCTTGGTCATCGCAGCGCACGGCCCGCGCGCCTGCTCGTGCGGCATGGAGCAGGACACAAACTCGTGCCGGTCCGCGAGATCCTGCGGTTCACCGCCGCTGACGGTCTCGTGTATGCGCAAACCGCGGTGGGGACATCCGTCACCGACTACACGCTGAACGAGCTGGAGATGCGCATGGGGGACGGGTTCGCCCGCGTCAGCCGCGCCGACCTCGTCAACATCGGTCACGTGCGTGGCATTGCGAGCAACGGCGACGGCTCGGCAACCCTGACGCTGTCGGACGGCACGGCCGTCCACGTCAGCCGCCGCCGCACGGTCGAGGTCAGACGCGCGCTCGAGGGCTAGGGTCTCGGAAAACCCAGAGCCGACCCCCCGGTTCGCCCCACTCATCGGCCATTTCGACCGTTCATCATCGAGCGCGATCACCTCACACGCCGCTGACGCATCCTCTCCGTCAGGAGGCAGGCATGTGGAGTAGTCGCGTACTGTGGGCAGGATTGGCACTGGTGTTGGGGATTCTGCAAGCGTGGGATTCCGGAGCGTACGCAGCTGGCGCAACCGTGGCCGCACTGGCGACGACGGCGATTCTCGTTGCGGCGCTGGCGGTGGCTGTTACCACTGACGTCCGCGTTCGCGGCGGTGCGCTCGCCGCAGGTTTTCTGCTCCTGACCTGGGCTCGCATCATTTCACCGGCGTCTCTGAACGGCCTTCACGTCAGCCTCGTGGTGCCGGCGTTCTGCCTGATCGCTATCGGGATTGGCCGGACTGGGCTGTCGGCGAATTGAAACGGCCTTGATATCAGAAGCTTCCGCGGGCCACGGCGAGGGCGTAGCCGCGAGGCACTGAGAAACGCCAAGGCGATCAGAATTTGTTCAACTCGCCCTGCGCGGTCTCGACCCGGGAACGCGCAGTATCGAGGGCGGCATCCGACGCCCGTGACCTCTTTGCGGCCGTCTCCCTCGCCTTGACAGCGGCAGTCGCGTCGCGCTCCGCTTCTTCGACCGCGCGTCGCGCGGTTTCGAGCTCCGTGCGCGCGTTCGCGAGGACGCGCTCTGCTTTCTCCGCCTCGCGTGCGGCGCGGGCGGCTTCGAACTCGTCGCGTCGCGCCGCGTGTTCGGCCTCACGAAATGCGCGGGTTGCGGCGGCCACGGCGTCCTTCGCGCGCGCGAGCGCCTTCGTGTCGACTTGCGGTGCCTTCTCGCCGGCTCCTGCGGACGCTTTGCGCGCGGGTGCGGCAGGGCGCGGCTTCTCCGGAGGCTTCGCGCGGACCGGAACACCAGTCAGCATCTCGAAGCCACCGGGTTGCAGCGTGCGCGTCAGACGACCGGGCGGGTCAGACGACGGCAGGGCGCGCAGCGTGGTCGCGATCGCCTGGCGCGTGGCGTCGGTGACCGGCTGACCGGACTTGGTGAGGATTTCGACGGTTGCGGTGAGCGCCTGCTGGATCGCGTCCTCGTGCAGACGCCCCGGCGTCCGGAGGTCCCCCTTCCGTCCGGCCAGCACCGCTCCGTGTGCGGTCCGGACTTCCGCGGCCGCCTCGATCAGGCGATCGTAGCTATCGCGATCCCGCCAGAACAATTGATTGATGGCCCAGGCCGCGACCGGCGGTTTCTGCAGTCCCCGGATTTCGGCTCCCTCCGCGCCCGCCTCTTTGGCGAGCGCATTTCTCGCGGCCGTGAACTCGGCCAGCGGAAGCTGATACAGGTTATCGATGCCGGAGTCGAGACGTCGCGAAGCCATCGGGGCAAAGTATAGTGGTCTTCCATGCCCGACAGTCCACGCCGTGGATCGCGCCTCACGCTCGAGTGCTCGTGCGAGGGGCGGGTCGTCGACTGGGCGCTGCCGCTGTGGGGCGACCGATTGTACGCCGTACAGTTGCTGGGCAAGGGAGACCGCTGCCGCATTCCACGGCATCGCAGCCGCCGGCGTGTGTCCGTCCGCGGCCGGAAGCGCGGTCAGCGCCGCATTTTCTTCGACGTGCTCAAGTGAATCAGCGTGACATCGCCGGCGTGTCCACATCGCTCGACCAGCGAAGTCGGGGCGAAGGTTGAAAGTCGCGGCGCGCGACGCGTAAGAGATCGACTGCAGGATGGCCGGGGCGTTTCCGTCGACACGGTATTCCGTCATTCAGCGAATCCGCAGCACCGATCCGTCCTCGCGCCGCGGAGCGTTCGACGATCTGGTCACGGGCTACTGGAAGCCCGTCTACAAGTACTTGCGCCTGACCTGGCACTTGTCGGGCGAGGACGCTGAGGACCTGACGCAGGCGTTCTTCTCGGACGCGTTCGAGAAAGCCTGGCTCGAGCGCTTCGATCCCGAGCGTGCGCGCTTTCGCACCTTCGTCAGGCTTTGCGCGGACCGCCTGGTCATGAACTGGAGGCAAGCGGAGTCGCGTCTGAAACGCGGCGGCGCCGTCGAAACGGTCGCGCTCGACTTTGCTGAGGCGGAACGTGAGCTTCTCGCGCACCACGCGAGCACGCCTCCGGAGGCGGAGGAGCTCTTCCGCCGCGAGTTCATCCGGTCACTCTTCGACCGCGCCGTGGCCGCCGTTCGCGCCGAGTACGAGAGTGCCGGGCGCTCCGTACATCTGCGGCTCTTCGAGCGCTACGATCTCGCGCCGGTCGAGGGGCTGACCTACGCCGATCTCGCATCGGAGTTCGGGCTGACGACCACGCAGGTGACGAACTACCTGGCGCAGATTCGACGCAGCTTCCGGACACGCGCACTCGAATCACTCGAGACGCTGACGGGGACCCGCGAGGAATTCCGGCGCGAGGCGCGTGAGCTCTTTGGCATGGTGGTCGAATGACGCTTGCCGATCACGTGCTGACGCATCTTCAGTCGGTGGCCTGCTGGCCGGAGTTCACCTCCGATCGCTACACCGTCGTCGCCGAGATCGGCCGAGGGGGTATGGGCAGCGTGTACCTCGCGCGCGACGAAGCGCTCGGCCGTGAGGTCGCGATCAAGGCCGCGAACGCGGTCTCGAGCTCCGACGTCGAGCGCCGCGTTCGCAACGAAGCGCACATCCTCGCGAGCCTGGAGCATCCGGGGATCGTGCCGATTCATGACGTCGGCCGACTGGCCGACGGCCGGTTGTTCTACGTCATGCAGCGCGTCCGCGGCGAAACGCTGCTCGCGCAGCTGCCGACCCTGCCGGACCTCGCGGATCGCCTGCGGATCTTCGAGCGGATCTGTGACCCCGTGGCCTTTGCCCACGCCCACGGCGTGATCCATCGCGATCTGAAACCGGAGAACGTGATGCTGGGCGCCTTCGGCGAAGTGCTGGTCATGGACTGGGGGATCGCCAAGATCGTTGGAGACGCTCCCGCACTTTACCCAGCTGACTCGGATGACGTGCCGGCCGTCGCACCCGGGCTCACGGATGCCGGGACCGTGCTCGGCACCCGCGGATTCATGGCACCCGAACAGGCGAGCGGCGCCGTCGCCAGCGTCGATGCGCGGGCCGATGTCTACGGCCTGGGCGCCCTCCTTTTTACGTTGCTGACCGGCGCGGTGCCGCCCGGCGACGCGGATGCCGCGGTCGCGCAGGTCCTTCGCGATCGCACGGTCCCGCGCCCGCTCCGCGCCGTCTGCGCACGCGCGCTGGCGCCCTCGCCGCCGGATCGCTACCCAGACGTGCGGTCGCTGGCCGACGACGTGGCCCGGTTTCGAGCGGAACGACCGGTTACGGCGCACAAGGAAACGCTGCTGGATCGAGCGGGACGGCTCGCGCGAACTTATCGCACGCCGATCCTGCTGATCCTCGCGTACATGCTGATGCGCGCGATCGTCGCCTTCGTCGCCGGGCGCTGATCGGCAACAAAAAGGATTCGTCCGCGCCGCGTAAAGAGACTGACGAGCCCGCATCCGGGCTCGAGGAGGATGGATGAACAAACCGCTGCTGGGCCTGCTACTCGGCGGAATACTCGGTGTCTTCGACGGGTTGTCCGCGCTCATCTCGGCTCCCGAAACCGCGCCGCTCATCGTCGGCATCGTGATCGGATCCACGGTCAAGGGCCTGATCGTGGGCGTGCTCGTCGGCTGGTTTGCGAAAAAGTACCAATCGCTGCCCGCGGGTCTGCTTTTCGGCCTGGCCGCGGGAGCGTTCTTCGCTTTTCTCGTCGCGGCGATGCCCGACCCGTCGGGCAAGCACTACTACTGGGAGATCATGCTGCCCGGCAGCGTCCTTGGTCTGATCGTCGGCTACGCGACGCAGCGCTACGGGGCAGGGACACCATCCCGCGCCTGAGAAGCTGCGTGTCAAAGCCGACCCCTGCCGATCGGGTCCGCGGATCCAGGACCGGACAGCGGACAGCCGACAGCCGACAGCCGACGGCGGACAGCGACAAGAATCACCTTGCGCCTATAGCGTCAACGATAAGTGTGTCATCGCTTCGCGACCAATAGCCGGGCGCCGCCTCACATCGCGACGCGGCGCGTGCGCCGCTTCTGCCAGATGAGGCCGAACGCGAGTCCCACGATCAGCCCCGCAAGGAGCGCGAGCGACGCGGTGCGCATGAGCGCGCGCCGCGCGAACTCGCGGACGAACGGATTGCCAACCGGATCCATCGTGCCCTGCACGGAGCGGATCTTCCAGCTGCTCCCGTCGCGCTGGAGCGTGGCAGTCCACAGGCTGTTGAACCTGAACTCCGTCCCGTCGTCGGTCTTGACGACGTCGTCTGTCGTCCCGCGCGCCAGCGCGATGTCCCCCACGATGATGCTGCGTTCCGGATTGAGCGTGGACGTGTAGGTGCCTCGTTCGCCGATGAGGCCTTTGATGTCGCGCCAGTACTGCTGGAGGTCCGCCAGGCTGTTGACCGGCCGGCCGGTGACCATCACGCCGTGGAAGTCCTGATGAAGGTAAGGCCCCAACCGATCGATCTGGTTGTCACGCACCGCCTGTTCGTACACCGCCTTCAGGGCTCGCAGCGATTCGTGATCCGCTTCCTCCTGCGGATTGACCGGCTGTTTCGCGGACGCGGCCACCGCGGCGCTGAGGCAGATGGCCAGCGGACACAGGAGCACCAGGCGCTTCAGCATGAGGACTCCTCTCAGGCACGTCGAAGGGGCAAAGCGGATGAGGCCGTCTTTGCACTTCGCACAGGTTGGTACGACCATGACCATTGGTAACAGAGCAACGCGAGCACCGCGCCCGCCGGAAGGTCGATGACGTAGTGCTGCTTCGTGGCAACCGCCGAATACGCGATCTCACCACACCAGAATGACGCCATGGCGACTGCGACCAGACGTTCTGTCGATGGCAGCCGCCCGTTCGACAGTCGGGCGGCGACCAGGACCGTGTAAACGGCAAGGCCGATGTGGAGCGAAGGAAAGCTGTTGAGCGTCGAGTCGTACAAGAGAAGAAACCGGAACATCGGATCGCCGGACGCGACCTCGGGCCGGGGACCAGCGATCGGGAAGAACAGAAACACAGCGAAACCGAGGTACGCCTGCAGCAGGAATCCTCTCGCGTAGCGATCGAGCTCCTCGATCGAGCTCGCAAACCACGGCACGATGCTCACCAGCAGGTAGACGGACTGATAGACCCAGACCCAGTGCGGATTGAACTCGACGGCCAGGTCGAGGGGGCTGAGCGGCAGATGACGCACGGGGAAGAGGACGAGGTGCTGCAGCAGGAAGTAGGGACAACAGAAGGCCAGCGTCAACACGATCGACAGCGTGGCCTTTCGCCGCCAGTGCGCCACCAGCGCGCTACGCATGCGGATCGTCCGGTCCGTTGCGGGCGCCTTGCCGTCCTCGGGCGAATTGGGCGAATGGGCGGAGCGAGCGATGAGGCGGCGTGATCTCTCCCTCGCCAATCGAGGAACCCGGGAGCAGCAATGAATACCCGCCGACGAGCGCATCGTCTCCAATCGAGACGACTCCCACATGCAGCATGGTGCGTCCCGACCGATCGGGCGCGAGCACGTGCGGGTTGATGCGCACGCCGAGGCCGAACACCACACGATTGCCGATCTGCACGAGCGGCCGATCGATGATCGTCACGCCGGGCGACCAGTAGACGAGCGCGCCGACCCTGGCCCCCCAGAGCCTGAGCCACATCGAATACAGGCCGGGAACCATTCTCAGAAGTTCCTCGAAAAACGGGAAGCGCGCGAACACGATCTGGCACTGGGCCGTGAACCACCAGTGCAGGAACTGGCGCGATGCGGGATCGACGACACCGCCCGCGAGCGGCATCACCGTCGTCGTCAGACGGACGGCGATCGGAGGCACGAGGAACAGAATCGCCGGCGTCAGCCAGGCCGCAGCCCACGGCGCGCGTCCGGCGATCGCCAGCGCGATCGGCGCGACGGTGGCGATCCCGTGCAGCATCGGGATGAATCCGCACAGCACCATGCCCACGCGCGTACCAGCCGGCACGTCCAGCGCCCGGCGCAACGGCGCATCGATCGCCGCCTTCGCTGCGGTCGCGGCGATGGGCTCAGCGGATGACGCGTCCTGCATACCGATTCTCGACTCGATCGGTCGCCCGCCGCGGCCCGCGCCACATTCGGGCGTAGTACGCGGGCAGGAACCCCCGTTCGGGGTTCTCACGCCGGCCGATTGCGGGTAGATGAACCCAGGGCACGGTCGGATGCTTGTGATGCGTGAGATGCCAGTTGTGGTTCATCCAGAGCATATCGATCGGCGTCCAGATCCAGAGATTGCGGGCGCCTTCCAGCACGTGACGAGTGGTTCCGAAGTGATGCACGTACTGCATCGCCGACCAGGACAAGCCGAAGCCCGCGTACATCACGGCGTAGGTGAGCACGGGAATGCCGAGCGTCCATACGATCGCAGTGTGGAGTGCGATGACGGCGATCGCCTCGAGGCGAATGACGTGCCGATAATCCGGGTTGAGCGCGTCCATGAACGCCGCTGACGGCCGATCGAACTCGAAATGCTGCCGCCGCAGCACGAACGGGAACGCCAGCACGACGAAGTTCGCGAGGACCGCAACCAGCCAATAGAAGCCGGTCAGGATGCCGTAGAGCTGGAGCCGCTTCCAGATCGGATGCTCGCCATCGAAGTACAGATCGAAGGCCTCGTCGTCCGAGCGGTTCCGCAGGTGATGACCGAGATGCCCCTGGCGCAGGAGATGAAAGGGCGCCGGAAAGAAGAGCGCCATCAGCACGCCCGCGCCATCATTCAGGCGTCGATTCGCGAAGAGCATGCGATGCTCGGCCTCATGGATCACGGCGTACACCGAGTTCATGAGGATGCCGAAGGCCGCCGCGAGCAGCAACCGACCCGCAGTCGAGTCGACGCTCCGCGCCGTCAGAATGCACGCGCAGATCCCGGCGAGCTGCGCCGTCAGGATGCACGCGTTGAGCGCTTCCGGGATTGGATGCGTTCTCTTCATGATTGAGTCACCGGTCGTGGCCGATACGCTCTCAGGACGTGCTGCATCTGGTGAAACTCCTCGAACCGATCGAACAGGTCGAACGTCACGGGCGTCGACTCGCGCGAGTACATCATGCGGTGGTACTCATCACTCGCGGTCAGTCTTCGCAGTTCGGCCCGGATGCGGGATTTGAGTGGCGCCAGCTCGGGAGATTCCTCCACGAGCCGCCGGACGACCGCGAAACTCGATCGGCCCGGGGTGAGCAGTAGACGGCTGACGAAACCCCTCAACAGCCGGGCGGTGACGTGCCGGACGGCAGGAGAGCGGGGCCGGTAGAAACGTTCGATCAGGTGCCGATCGATCTGCACGTGACGCACTTCGTCGTGCAGGTGTGCCGCGTAAACGCCGGCATACCGCGGTTCGATCCGGTCGCCGTCGACGCGCATGCAGCGGCGTGAGATCTCGACGGATCGCTCCTCCTGCACCAGTTGTACCCAGAACACGACCGGGACCAGGAGCGGATGCCGCGCGATGAAACGTGACAGCGCACGCACCGGCGCTGATACGGTCACCAGTCTGGGCTGGCGCGTCTGGTACCATCCCGGTTCGCTCAGGCGGTTCAGGCGGTCCCAGGCATCAGCGTGCCGCGCTTCGTCATCACGAAATCGGATGACGGCCTCGCGCAGCTCGCTGTCTGCGGGGTCCGCGGTCGCGACCGCGGTCAGCGCAGCGTCGAGGAACTCCGACTCCAGGAGCGAGATCAACTCGTTGGCCAGCATCCCGGTGAGCTGGTTGTATCGACGACGATGGTCGGGCGCGAGCTCTCGATAGATTGGCGCGTAGTAAAGAGGAGTCAGCGTTTCGCAGAAGAACCAGCGGCTGCGATCGATTGGGGTGTGCCAGTCGAAATCGTCCGTCACGCGCCTCGCGGGCGTGGCTGTCAGGCGGCGAAGCGCTGCCGGGGGACGCGGGAGGGTCGCGGCTCTCAGCACGTCAATGTCTCCTGACGCGAATCACGCGCGGGCAGGCGCTGGCTCCAACCCATCTCGCCCCTGAGCGTGGTTGGTTTGACGTCTCCCAGCCGCTGACCATCGGCGACGCACGCATCGACATACGATCTTCCGGCATCGGCCCCCACGTGAACGATCTGCGCGGGACGAAGCTGTCCGAGATCGACACACCACGCGTAGTTGGGGTTGCTGCGCAGCGACGATTCCAACCGCTGTGCCAGCGCAGGATACTCGCCCTCGCCGTCGATGAACAGCGTGTAGGCAACGCCGAGGTCCGTTCGCTCCGGCGCCAGCATCGCGAATCGAGGCGCCCGTCCGTCGAAGAGTCGATCGACCACTCCGGCGACGAACCCCTCACTCAACTTCTCGCCGAACCAGTCGGCGACGCGGTCCTCTCGGGCGACGAACGTGAGCGAGGGCGTCCGCTCGACGAACCCGTCGACGCGCACGCGATCGCCGAGCCGATAGCGGTAGAGACCGCCCGCTGTGGTCAGCAGCACCGTGTATTCCGCGCCTGGTTCGAGCTCGTGCGGGGGCCGCACCCCGCCCGCTCCGTCGAGAAACTCGAAGACGTGCGACCCGATGGCCAAGGGGTGCAGGCCGTCGAATGGAATCGTGACCACGCCCTCGGTTGCGAGAAGTCCCTTCGGCTGAAGGGGCACGCCGCCCAGCCTCTTTGCAAGATGTTCCGCCGGCGCCCGTGACGGACCGTCCGCCCAGCAGCTCACAACCGAGAGATCAGGCCAGATGGCGCGAATGTCGTCCGGCCGGCAACGTCGGAGAACAGCCGCGCGGGCTGGATCCGCGCGCAGCGAGCGTGAAAGGTCTGCAATGGTCTCACGCGACGTGGACTCCGCTTCTGGCGGCGAGAGCGTTCCGTGCCGGACGTCCTCGATCAGCTCCGAATAATGCGTCGACAACGTGTCCAGCAGTCGATCGAGGAAGGACGGGTGCCAGACTGAAATCAGTCTCAGGCCGCACGATCGAAGGAGGAAGAGGACCGTGGCGTATTGGAAGGACTCGATCTCCTGGAGCCGCGCCACTCCGGGTGGCACCGCGAAGATCGCGCGTGCAAGCGCTTGACGTGTGCCGCCGAGATATCTGCTGTCCTCGTCGAAACCAGTCGGGATCGTCGTTTCTACGTCGAACGTCCGAGACACCAGCGGCGTAATCGACCAGTATGCCGGACCGTTTGCAACCGACGGGATTGTCGTCAGCAGGTCCGCCATCCAGGCGTCCACCGCACTGCTGAACTCGCGACGAAGACCCGCCGTGAACGGAATGAGCTTGGCCGCGGATGTCGAGCCCGACGACGGGACGAGCCGATCGACCGGCTCGCGTGTGAGGACGTTCGGCTCGCCCCGTGAGATCCGCTGGACGTAGGGCTCGAGGTCGTCGTAGGAGCTGATGGGCACGGCTGCTCGATAGTCACGAACGGATCGGATCGTCGCGAACCCGTGCCGCTGGCCGAACGCCGTCTCCTGATTCGCGCGCACGTACGCGTGCAGCAGGGCTTCCTGAACCGATGCGGGATCCCGCAACTCCGCGCGGAGGCGCAGCCAGGCGGGCCGGCTCGCGGCTCGCCAAAGCCGGTTCGCGATTGCGGCGCGGATGTCGGTCATCAACGCCCTCGCGTCATCCGCCGTCCGGCAGCCGTCAGGTTGTCGTCGTGGATCCTCGTCAGGCACGCCAGCTCGTCGCCTCGGACGTGTCCCGGGTTGCAGGCGAGGAAAAACGCTACGTGCGGATCCATGGTCCGCCCCTCGGGCAGATCGAGCAGCTCGGGTGTCAGCGTTTGCGGACGAGCGAAACGGACCACACCGCTCGCCGCGTCGTACCGGTCGCCGAATCGCTCGCGCGCGATTGCCGCGAGGAACGCGGCTGTCGACTCGGGTGCGGGTTCGTCGAATCGCGGGTGGAAGTCGCGGAAGAAGACGGGCAGGAATCGATACGTCCTGAACCCTGACGTCAACAGAAACCAGTACAGCTCGTCGCGGCCATCCTGCGGCGCCAGGAGGCGCACGGCCTTGATCCACATGCGCGCGAGCGACGCGCTGCCCCACCAGTCTCGATGCACGATCGTGTCGCCAGAGTAGACGATTGATCGGGGCGTTTCCGCGGCGAACGTCCGGTACACGACCATCGTCGAGAACCCGCGCAACTCGCCGTCCTCGTCCTCGAGCAGGATGGCGCAGGTCTTCGCCGTGAGATCGGCATCGAACGTCTCGCGATCGACGCCGATGAAATGCCCGGACAGGAGCCGGAACATCGCGTCACGGGTGCAATCGTCGAGCGCGTCCACGCGCTCGATGCGTCCAGCCAGATGCAGGGATCGAACTGATTCGACGACCGCCGCCGACCTGTGGAGAATCATAGCAAGGCTACCTCGGGATGGGGAACGCTGTACGCGAGGGTTTCGGCGATTGCGTGGCCGTCCGGCCAGGATGCGAGATAGAGATCGCTCTGATAGACGCGCGGTCTGAACTGCCGCACCAGCGCGTGGGACACAGGATGGCCGTGGCCAAGTCCGATGACGGCGTAGTCGAGATCCGCGGCGAGCGTGGCGCGCGCTCCAGCCACGAGGGCCACGGCGACGTCGATGCGGTCGTCGTCCACGGCGAAGTGCGAGAGGTACGCGAAGTCGAGTTGGTGTCCAACTGGTGGCAGGTAGGGCGCCCGGGTCAGTGGTGCGATGACGTTGAGCAGCGGTCGCCATCGCGCCAGCCTCGTAGAGTACCCACGGACGACCGTCTGCTTGAACGCGCGTTGATCCCAGCAAGCAACGCAGCCGATGACACGATCGCCGCGCAGAGCCGCCGTGAAGTCGCTGGCTGAGAGGCCTCGCGCACGCTCTGGCGACGCGAGCGCGTCCGTGTTCCAGCATCGCGCGAATTGATAGCGGCGCCCGTACCGGGTGAGGCAGTCCACAATCTCGGCGCGCAGCATCTCGGAGCCTCGAATGAGGCGGACGCCGTCCGGCGGCACGACCCGCTGGCGTCCGCGAATGGCGATTACCAGCGTGTTCAGGGTGCCGACCGGGGTGAATCTGGGTGCGGCGTCGGAGCGCAGGCCCGTGAGCAGCCGCCGGGCCGCTCGATTGTCGGACACGATGCTCGCGAGGTAGACCTGCGCGTTGCCCGTCGCGTGCAGCTTGCGGCAGAACTCGAAGCCAGCAGCAAGGAGCGTGGGTGACGCGCGGAACGGCGCGGCCACTCGGAGTTGCCCCAGGTACCCGAGACGCGTGGGTTGTCCGTTGATGAAGGCATCGTGGAGCGATCGGCTCGCAATGGCGGCCAGGCGGCCGGTGCCGCGATCGCGCGCGAGGATCGTCTGATGAACGTCTCCTTCGATCGTCGCGGCGAGCCGGCTGTCGGGCTCGCGCTCCAGTCCCAGCGCAATCTCGCCTGGGAGAGGATTCTCCCGCAGCAGCTGACGGACCTCCACGTCGTCGTCAGCGGTCGCCAGCCCGAACTCGAATCGCGCGGTCCGGCCCGCGGCTCGCCGGGTCAGTGCGCGCGGAGCAGCTGGCCCTGCCATGATTCATCCCCGAGCGGATAGCCGTCGCGGCGGTTGGTGTCCACGCGCAGCATGGTGTTGATCGGAAAGAAATTGCGGAACATGAACGCGTCGGCGCGATTCACCGGATCGATCCCGCGCGAGACGATGCTCGACCACGAATAGAATGAGCGCCGCGCTTCGAGACAGTGTCGCTGGAGCCCAGCGGGCGTCATCGCTGCCGGTTGAAACGGGACCATGTTGTATTGGTAGCGTTCGTCGAGCCACCAGCGATCGAAGAGCAGCCGCCGCTCCGCGGCCAGCCGCGAGTACAGCGGCGTCCCGGGAAACGGTGTCAGGTGGTTGAACGCGGCGATGTAGAACCGGTGATCTTTCGCGAAGGTCACGGACTGTTGGAAGCTCTCTGCGGTGTCGGCGTCGTAGCCGAAGATGAACGTCGCGTACAGACGAAGCTTGTGCCGGCGCAGGTTTGCGAGCGCGACCTCGTAGCCGCCGCGCATGCCGTTGAAGCTCTTGTTCATCGCCGCCAGCGCTTTGGGATCCAGGCTCTCGAACCCGATGAGGACCCCCTGGCATCCGCTGGCAACGAGCAAAGACAGGAACTCTTCGTCGTGCGCCGCGTTGATGCTCGATTGGCTGACCCAGCGGATGTTGAGCGGCGCGAGCGCGCGCAGGAACGCCTTGGCCTCCGCCAGGTTGGACGTAATGTTGTCGTCGACGAAGAAGAACAGTTTTCGACTGTCGCGGATTGACACGATCTCGTCGAGCACGCGGTCGAGCGGACGACGCGTTTGCGTGCTGTTGAACATCGCCTGCACGGCACAGAAATCGCACTTGAAGTGGCAGCCGCGCCCCGCTTCGACGAGCCCGATCGGAAGATACCGCTTGCCTCTGAAGATGCGGCGGTCGGGACGCACCGAGGCGAGCGACGGCCGGCGATCGGCGCGGTAAATCGGCTCCATCCGTCCATGACGGAAATCGTCGATCAGCCTCGGCCAGAGGCCTTCCGCCTCACCGACGACCACGCTTTCCGCGTACTCGGCCACTTCGTCCGGGCAGAGCGTGGGATGGAAGCCGCCCATCACCACGGGTACGCGCCGCCGTCGATACTCGCTGGCGATTTGGTAGGCGCGCTTCGCCGTGTAGGTCTCGACGCTGATTGCCACCAGATCCGAGGGCTCGTCGAACGGGATCTCCTCCATGCGATCGTCGTAGAAGCGGATGTCCACGTCGCTCGGCGTGAGACCCGCGATCGTCGCCGGAGGCAAGGGCTCCATCTGCCAGGATCTGATGTAGCGCTGGCCCTGGCGACGCCCGATGCACGGGTGGATGAGCGTGAGTCGCACCGTAGGCTCCTGAATCACCAGGCGCCGAGGCCGTCCACGACGCGCGCAAACGCACGCAGCGGCTCGTCGCTCTCATGGAAATCGGGCCGGAAGTCGATGGTGTCGAGAACCCGGCGATCGTCGTGCAGCAGCATCGCCATCAGGCCGATTGCACGGACGCAGTCGGCATTCCGCGCGCGCGGGAACAGCATGACGGTGCGCGTCACGCACTGGCTGTCCCGGTCGGGCCGGCCGCTGAAGAGAACGTGAAAACGGACCGGCGACGTCACCGTCGTCCACGCGAGGCTGCCGCCGATCGTCGTGAATCGCGCGCTGACGTCGCCGCGGTGTGCGCCCGACACGAATCGCCAGAACGCGGATCGCGGCCGCCCGCGCATCGTGACGCTGACTTCGTGCGCGCCGACGTCGAGCGTCGGCGGTCTGGTGAACGCCATGTCGTGCAGCGTCTCGTAGTGGGTGATGTCCAACCCGTTGGCGAGCACGAGGTGGGGGTGACACCGGACGCGCTGCGGCGGGAGTGTCAGCGCCCACCAACGACGCTCCGGGTCAGGTGACGGCAGCGCGAACGCCGGAGAGGGTCCGTTGAAGATCCACACGAGCCCCCAGCGTTCCTCACAGGGATAGGCGCGAACGCTCCGCCGCGGCGGCTCAACTGACGACGGCGCGTGCCGGCATCGCCCGTCCGCGCTGAAACACCAGCCGTGGAACGAGCAGCGCACGCCCGAGTCCTCGACGACGCCGAGCGTGAGATCGGCGCCGAGGTGGGCACATCTCGCGTCGATGGCGTGCGCGCGGCCGTCGTGGTCGCGAAACACCGCGATGCGGCGATCCCGCAGCTCGAAGGACCGTATCTGGCCACGCGCGAGCGCGCGCGATCGCAGCGCGGGGTACCACGACTGCGCGGTGGCGGCCGGATTCGCGAAGACGCGGGGCTGGCCGGGCTCGTTGACGGCGATCATTGGACGCTCGCTGCAGCCGCGGGTGCGCCGGACACGTCGCGGCGATCGCGACCGCCAATCACCCAGTCGCAGTTGTAGAAGCGTTGCAGGTTGCGCGCGTAGTGCCGGTATCCCAGGTTCGCGCTCAGCGCGACGAGCGGGGACGCGGGTGACGCCTTGAGGCGGTGCGCGATCGACGGCCAGGAGTAGACGTACCGCCAGGCCTGCTCGGTGCCCTCCTGAAGCTGCTGCACAGTCATTTGCGCCGGCCGGAAGACCACGTGCTGTCCGTCGTAGAGCTCCCAGTTCCTCGTCAGAATGCGGCCTTCGCGCTCGAGACGCTGATGCAGCGCCGTACCCGGAAACGGGGTGACGATGGCGAAGCGGGGGAGGTCGATGCGCGCTTCGACCGCGAAGCGCGCGGTCTCGAGAAAGACCTCCGGCGTGTCGTGGTCCATGCCAAACACGAAGCAGCCATAGACGGCGATGCCGTAGTCGTGAAGCAGGTTGACCACGCGCGCGAAGTGCGTGGGCTTGTTGAAGACTTTGCTCGAATCGCGCAGGTTGCGGGCGACGATCGATTCGAACCCGAGCAGGAGACCGCGGCAACCACTCCGCGCGGCCAGCTTCAGGAGCGGGAGATCGTCGGCGAGCAGCACCGTCGAGAGCCCGTACCACTGAATCCGCAGCGGGACCAGCGCCTCGAACAGCCTCGCGGCGTGGTCGCGATCGGCGATCAGGTTGAGATCGACGAAGATCGCCTTGCGCGCGCCGTGCTGACGGATGTCAGCCGCCACCTCGTCGACAGGTTTCTGATAGGGCTTGCGTCCCCATGCTGCCGGGACCACGCAGAAGTCGCAGTTGTGGATGCAGCCGCGCGTGGCCTCGAAGACGTTGGTCGTGAGATATCTTCGCGCAGGCAGGAGGTCGCGGCGGGGGAACGGTCGATTCGCGAGTGACAGTCCCGGCTGCTGCACGTATCGCGGTCGAAGCCGGCCGCCGGCGAGATCCCGCAGCAGTTCCGGCCACGTGTCCTCCGCGTACCCGACCACCACGCTGTCGGCGTGCGGCTGCGCATCGTCTGGCACCAGCGTCACGTGCGGGCCGCCGAGCACGACCGGGATGCCGCGACGCCGAAACGCCGCTGCGAGCTCGTAGGCGCGCGGCGCCGTTCCGGTGATGACGGTCAGGCCGACGACGTCGGCCTCGAGGTTGGGATCGACGTCCGCGATCCCTTCGTCCACGAGCGTGAACTGCGGATCGAGGTCGCGGGGCGCCAGCGACGCGAGCGTGGTGAGCGTCAGCGGCGCGTAGCGCAGCGAGCGCTTGAAGATTCCTCCGCGATGCCGGTAGAGCGGTCCCTTGGGGGAGATGAGCGCAATCCGCAGTGGTGCACCACTCCTTCCTGTCCATCACGATACGGGGGCCGGGCCCCGGCCGTCGTGAGACCGCGCTGAAGAATCCTGAAGAACTCTCTGGCCGACGTGTATCCCCTGGGCTACGCGGCCGCGAGGTCGGCGCAGCAGGCTGAGCACCGCGTGGCCTTGAGCGGTATCGCGGTCAGGCAGCGCGGACAGGGCCTGCTCGTGACTGCCGCCGGCTTCTTCAACCGGTTTGCCTGCTTGACGATCAGGAAGATAACAAACGCGACCAGCAGGAAGTTGACGACGTCGTTGAGAAAGGCGCCGTAGGCGACGACCGGCACCCCTGCTGCCTTGGCGGCAGTGAGCGATTCAGGCGTTCCCTTCGAGTGATCGAGCACCAGGAACAGGCTCGAGAAGTCCACCTTGCCGAGCACCATGCCGATGGGCGGCATGATCACGCCTTCAACGAGCGACGTCACGATCTTGCCGAACGCCGCGCCGATGATGACGGCCACCGCCAGATCGAGCACGTTACCCCGTGCGATGAATTCCCGGAACTCCTTGATCATGAGACTCTCCGGCGACTGAACGGATGTGCAGACCGCCGCCACTATACCCCGGGCGCACGACCGTCCCGCAATCCGACCCGGCTGAGGTGTTCGGATGGCCGCCGCGCGATGCCGGCGCTTGCGGCAGTCTTTCCTGGCGTCTCGCTCATCCCGGCCTCCATCCCATAACCCTTGCCAGCATCGGTCGACGTGATATAGATCATCGATATCGATTGGCAATACCTGAACCGGAATCGTCAGACGCGAGGCGCAATGGCACGACGGACGGAGCTCCTGAAAGGCACGCTGGACATCCTGATCCTGAAGACCCTGGATCTGGAGCCGCGTCACGGCGTGGCAATCGCCGACCGGATCGCGCAGATGACGGCCGGCACGTTCGTCGTGAAGCCGGGTTCGCTCTTTCCCGCCCTGCATCGCCTCGAGGAAGACGGCCTGATTGACGGCGGCTGGACGCGGTCGATGGAGGGACGTCGAACGAAGACCTATCGCCTTACACCGGCCGGCCGGCGCCAGCTCGCCGAAGAGAAGCGGCAGTGGCTGCGCATCGTCACGGCCATGCGCCAGGTGCTCGAGTCATGACGTGGAGATTCGTTACGTTCCAGGGTTCTCGGTACTCGGTTCTATAGGTTCTAGCGTTCCCTAAAGAGTTGTAGGACGGTTCTCGCGCCAGCGAACCAAAGGACCCGGAATCCGCGAACCGAGAACTCAGAACCGAGAACTGAGAAACGGAGAACTGGGAACTGGGAGAGGCATCAGCCATGCGTTCGATACGCCGTGTGCTCTCGCTCGTTCGCAATCTCGTTCGTGGCGGCGCGCTCGATCGCGATCTGGACGACGAGCTGGCGAGTTACGTGGAGGAAATGGCCTCGCGGCGGGTAACGCAGGGCATGACGGCGGAAGAGGCGAGACGCAGCACGCTCGCCGACATGGGCGGCGTGAGCCGGGTCAGGGACCTCGTGCGCGACGGGAGGCGGGGTGCCCGCGTCGAGGCACTGGCGTCGGATGTTCGCTACGGCTGGCGCGGGCTCGCCGCGGCTCCGATCTTCACGATGACCGCGCTCGCGACACTCGCGCTCGGCATCGGCGCGACCACCGCGATCCTGAGCATCGTTCGCGCCGTCCTGCTGCAGCCGTTGCCGTATCGGGAGCCCGACCGGCTGGTGTTCGTGTGGTCGGACCTGACGCGCGCGAGCTACCCGCGCGGCCCGCTCGCGGGGCCCGAACTGCAGGACCTGCGTCAGCGCTGCCGGCAATTCGAAGGGCTGGGTGCGATCTGGGCGAACACTGCCGCGCTGACGGGCGATGGCGATCCCGAACAGCTGCGCATCGGTCTGGTGACCGCGGACTTCTTCTCGGTACTCGGCGCTGAGCCCTTGCTCGGTCGCACGTTCGGTCCGGAGGACAACACGCCCGCGCCGCCACCCGTCGTCGTGATTGCATGGAGCCTGTGGCAGCGGCGTTACGGCGGCGATCCGTCGATCATCGGCCGGCGGATTCTGATGAACGGCGCGCCCGTGTCCGTGGTCGGTGTGATGCCAGCCACGTTCAGGTTATGGATGCCCGCCGAAGCCAACGTGCCAGACTCGCTGCAGGCGTGGCGCCCGCTCTCGTCCGGAATCGCCAGAGCTCCTCGCGGTCAGCAGTTCCTTCGCGTCGTCGGGCGGATGCGGCCAGGGGTCACGGTTGACCAGGCGAGCGAGGAAGTTGCCTCGGTCGGGCTCGCCATCGGACGGGAGTTCGAATACTACGGCCAGTCGGCCCCCGTGTTCTATGCGCTTCCGCTTCATGCGGACGCGGTTCATACGGTGCGTCCCGCACTGCTGGCGGTTCTGATCGGGGCGGTGTTGCTCCTGGTGATCGCGTGTCTGAACGTGGCCAACCTCCTTGTCGCCCGCGCCGCCGCGCGCCGGCATGAAACGGCCCTGCGGTTCGCGCTTGGAGCGACGCGCGGCCGCCTCTTTCAACAGCGTCTGGTGGAGGGGCTGGTGCTCTCGATCATGGGCGCAATCGGCGGACTCGGCGTCGCGACGATCATGCTGCGCCTCCTCGCTAGCATCAGGCCGGATAGCCTCAGCCGGATCGAGGGTGCCGGCCTGGACGCGTGGGCCGTGGCGATCGCGATGGGCGTCGCGATCCTGTGGGCGCTCTTCTTCTCGCTGGCGCCGCTCCTGGAAATCGCGCGGACCAGTCCGTCGCAGTCGCTGCTGACCGGCTCACGCCTCGCAGGGGGGCCGGTCGAGCAGCGCACGCGCGCGATGCTGGTAGTGGTCGAGGTCGCGCTCGGTCTCGTGCTGCTCGTGAGCGCGGGCCTCCTGCTGCGCGCGTCCCAGAAGCTCGCTGCGGTCGATCCGCACTTCGACACCGACCAGATCATGTCGTTCAGACTTGCGCTTCCCGGTTCGCGATACCGCTCGCCGGACGCGATCAAGTCGTTCTCGCGGCAGCTGTCCTCGTCACTGGTCGCGTTGCCCGGCGTTCAGTCAGTCGGCGGCATTTCGCACCTGCCCTACGACGACCTGCCCAACTGGAGTACGCCGTACTTCCGCCCGGAGACGGCGGATCCGACAACGGCCAACGAGGCCGATGCGCGAACCGTCACGCCGGGTTACTTCGAGACGGTCCACGCGCGGCTGGTCGAAGGGCGGTTCTTCGCCGAGTCGGACGAGGATGGGAAGACCTCAGTGGCGATTGTGGACGACTGGCTGGCGCGGCGGACCTGGCCCGGGCAGACCGCCGTCGGAAAGCGACTCCTGGCGGATCCGGGAACCACAGGGTTGCCAAATACCGAGGTCACGGTCGTCGGCGTCGTGCGCCATCTGCGACACCGTACGCCGACCCGCGATGTGCGCGAGCAGATGTACTTTCCGCAGTGGCAGGTGTATCGGAGTCCGCTCGCCTACGTCGTGCGCACGACCGCGGATCCCGCGTCGCTGTCCGGGCCCATTCGTCAGGCCGTCGCGAAGCTCGATCCGCAACTGCCGATTTCGGATCTGCGTCCTCTCGATTCGTACGGCTTCGCCGCGCGCGGCACGCTGCGGTTCACCACCAGTCTCTCCGCGGCGTTTTCCACGGCCGCGTTGCTGCTCGCGTGCATCGGTATCTACGGGGTGCTCGCGTACAGCGTCACGCGACGGCGCGTCGAGTTGAGCATCCGCCGCGCGCTCGGCGCGTCACGCGGCCAGATCGTCGCGCTGGTGATGCGCGAGGCGTTCGGCCTCGCGGCAATCGGCGCCGTCGTGGGTCTCGTCGCCACGATTCCAGCTACGCGGGTGCTTCGGACACAGCTGTACGGCGTGACCCTTGCCGATCCGCTCACCTACGCGGTTGCGATTCCTCTGTTGTTGACCTCAGTCGCTGTCGCCGCGTCGGTGCCTGCCTGGCGCGCAACGTCGGTTCGTGAGGTTGAGGCGCTGCGAGAGTGAAAGGACTCTGGCCTATTCGACACTCAGCGCCACGATCGGATCGACCCGGCGTGCGCGGCGGGCGGGGATGTAGGCAGCCGCCAGGCCGGTCGCGCCGAAGAGCGCCGAGACCGCCACGAGCGTCGCCGGATCGGCGGGTCTGATGCCGTAGAGCATGCCGGACAGGAGCGGACTCGCGAGAACGGACATGACGAGGCCGGCGGCCATGCCGGCGGCGACCGGGAAGAGGCCATTGATGACCAGCCATCGCGTCAACCCCTGCGGGCTCGCGCCCAGGGCGGCGCGGATACCGATCTCGCGCGTCCGCATCACGACAACCGACGCCGCCACGGAGTAGACGCCGATTGCGGCGAGCGTCAGCGCCGCAATGGCGAAGAACACAATCAATCGCAGGGTGAACCGGCGCGCCGCCACCGAGCTCTCGAGCCACTGATCCATGCTTCGGACGAACGACGCCGGGACCTGCGGATCCACGGCCGCCACTGCGCGCCGCACGGCATTGGCGACGTTGAGCGGGGGACCATCGGTCGCCACCAGCCAGTACATGTTGTTGGCGAGCCAGATCGAGGTCGCGTCGGGTACTTGCGCGATCGGCACGAACATCTCCATCGGCGGATCGAGATCGAGCCCGCGATGACGGATGTCCCCGCACACGCCGACGATCTCGACGACGCGCGTCTTCGTTCCTGCGTCGTGCACGATCAGCCGGTGGCCGATCGGGTTGTCCTGGCCGAAATGCTTGCGGGCCAGCGTCCTGTTGACGATCACAACCGGAGTCGAGTTGGCCCGGTCGGTGTCGTCGAAGGCACGTCCCCGCACCAGCGGCACGCCGAGCGTACGAAAATATCCGCTGCTCACCATGCGGTAATGCGATTCGGGAAGCTGTCCCGGTTCCAGCGAGTCGCCTTCCACCTCGAAGTCCGCCGTGGCGTAGTAGCCGTTGAGCGGGACGACGTTGGCGGCCGCGACTTCTCGCGCGCCGGGAATGGCGTGCAGCCGGCCCACGAGGTCCTGGTAGAAGCGATCGATGTCGCTCGTGTGCGCGTAGCGTGTTCGCGGCAGCGACAGACGGACGCTCAGGACATGGGCCGAGGTGAAGCCAGGATCGACGCTCAGAATGCTCACGAAGCTGCGGGCGAGCAGACCGGCCGCGACGATCAGCACCATCGACACGGCGACTTCGACTGCGATGAGTACCGAACGAAGCCGCCGGCCGTCACTACCGGCCGTGCGCCGTCCGGATCCGATACCCGGCGCGAGCGCCGCGCGCGAGAGATGTACGGCGGGGGCGAGTCCAAAGACCACACCAGCGCCCAGCGCGAGCACTGCGTTGAACAGGACCGTGTAGACATCGAGAGCAACCTCATTTGCGCGGGGAAGAGTCGCCGGGCTGATCGCGAGCAGCGCCGCAACACCCGCCCGCGCCACGAGCAGGCCCGCCAGCCCGCCCGCCGCTGCGAGGAGCAGCGATTCGACGATCAGTTGACGGACGATGCGCGTTCGCGTGGCTCCGAGCGCAACGCGGGTCGCGAGCTCGCGCGTCCGCCCGCTCGCCTGCACGAGTTGCAGGCAGGCGAGATTCGCGCAGGCCACGAGGAGGAGCAGGACGACCGCGCCGGACAGCCGCCTCAGCAAATCGCCGGTTTGTCCGATCAGATCGGCTGCCAGCGGAACAGCGGTGGCGCTCAGGTCCGAGCCGTTCGTCTCCGGATACATCTTTCGCAGGCGCGCCGTAATCGCCGTCAGCTCTTCAGACGCTTGCCCCATCGTCACCCCGGGCTTCAGCCGTGCGATCGGCCGAAGGAAGCCGAGCGCGCGGTTGTCGCGCCGAGGATCCGACGACGTCTCGAAGGGGACGATCACCTCCGCATCACGGATCTGCGGCGTGAAGTCGGGCCGCAGTACGCCGATCACGGTGAACGCGTCCCCGTTCAGGATCATCGCGCGACCGAGTACGGCCGGATCGCCGCCGAACCGGCGCCGCCAGAGTCCGTCGGAGAGGAGCGCAACCGCCGCCCGCTCGTCGGCGGCGGTGAGCGTCCGGCCGATGTGCGCCTCGGCCCCGAGGAGGTCGAAGTAGTTCGCTGTCACTCGCATGCCCTGGAGGCGCTCCGCTTCGTCGCCGCCGGTGACGTTGGCGCTCCACTGGAACGCTGCGCCAATCCCTTCGAACGAACGCGACTGAGCACGGTAGTCGAGAAGATTCGGCAGCGACCAGGCGCCGCGGTCGGTGTCGGGCCTGAGCGTCGAAAGTGCGGCGAGCCTCTCCGGATCGCGAAACGGCAGCGGACGCAGGATAACCCCCTGCACGAGGGTGAAGATCGCGGTGTTGACCCCGAGCGCCAGTGCGAGGACCAGCAGGGCGCCTGTCGTGAAGATCGGCGCGCGCCGCAGGCGGCGCAGGGCGACGACGACGTCGTGGTGGAGAGTGGACATGACTGAACCGTACGGCCTACACTGTCAGTAAACAAGCTCATTGTTGTCATCAAAATCATGAATGAATCTCATGATCGAATGGACCTGGAAATCCGCCACTTCCGGCTGGTGACCGAGTTGGCCGAGACCGGCAGCGCGACCCGCGCCGCCGAGCGGCTGCACGTCACGCAGTCAGCGGTGAGCCATCAGCTCCGCGAGATCGAAGGGCGGTTGGGGACGCCGCTGTTTCTGCGCCTCGGCAAGCGCATGCGGCCGACGCCGGCAGGCGAACGTCTGCTCGCGTCCGCCGGCGCGCTGCTCGCTGAAGTGCGCCGCGTCGAACAGGACGTGCGCCGCGTCGGTCAGGACGGGAACGGCATCATTCGCGTCTGTGCGCAGTGCCAGACGGGATATCACTGGCTGCCGCCGCTCCTGCAGGCGTTCGAGACACGCTATCCGCACGTCGATGTCCGGATCGCCGTCGAGTGCACGATGCGTCCGATCGAGGCGCTACTCGAAGGCAAGCTGGATCTGGCCATCGTCACGCAGCAAGTCGATGACCGGCGGCTGCGTCTCCGCCCGCTCTTCGTCGACGACCACGCCGTCATCGTCGCGCCCACGCATCCGCTCGCGACGCGTCCGTTTGTCACTCCGGCGGAGCTCGGACGGGAAACGCTCGCGCTCTACTCGGCCTCCGCCGACGACAGCCTCACGATTCGAGACGTGCTCAGGCCCGCTGGCGTCCTGCCGTCCCGGGTGTTGTTCGTGCAGCTGACCGAAGCGATCATCGAGATGGTCAAGGCGCGTCTGGTCGTGTCGGTGCTGCCGACGTGGTCGATCCGCCCTGCGCTGCGGACCGGCGCCGTGGTCGCCGTGCCGCTGACGCGCAAAGGCATCACGCGTCAGTGGAGTGCCGCCACGCTCGTGGGGCGCGACGATCCGCCGTATCTCTCACACTTCATCGACCTGCTCGCAGAGCGTGCGCTGCCGGCTCGATCCGAACGGCGCGCCGTGGAGACTCGACCCCGCGGTGCAATCCGCCGCGCGCGCCGATCCGCCTGATCCCTCGATCGCGGCTGAGATTGGGAATATCGTCTTCCGTTCGAGTGTTAGCATCAGCTCGAGAGCCAACTCTCAGAATGGAGGAGTCTGGATGCGACGTTCTGTCCTGGCGGCGGCGTTGACGACGCTGGCCGCGTTCACCGTCACAGTGAGCGCACAGAAGACCACGCAAGTCCACCCCGGCAAGGGCGGCAGCCCGCACGTGAAAACGGAATGGACGATCGATGGGGCCCACATCTCTATCGAGTACGGACGGCCGTTTCTCAAGGGACGGCCCGAGAGTGAGGTGATGCCACCAGGCCAGGAATGGCGTCTGGGGGCAGACGAGGCGACGACGATCGTCACCGACAAGGCGCTGAAGTTTGGCACGCTCACCGTGCCGGCCGGGACGCACACGCTCTACGTTGTGCCCGGTGAGAAGGAATGGCAGCTCGTCGTCAGCAAGGCCACGGGGCAGTGGGGCATTCCGTATCCTTCAGGTCAGGATCTCGGTCGGGCGCCGATGAAAGCTGGAAAAGCCAAAGCACCGGCCGAACAGCTCACCATCTCGATCGACGACACGACTGCCGGGGGCACGCTGCGTGTCGAGTGGGGCACGAGCAGCGCGTCGGTCCCATTTACGGTCGGGTAGTCGTCAGGGTGGGAGCCGGGTCCGGCTCCCGCCTCTCCTTTCTTTCAGGCCCGTCTCTGCTCAAAGACAGCTCGTCCCACAAGCTGGACTGCGCGTCCAGCGATTGCGACCCCGCCTCTCGGCGACCATGCCGATCCCCCGAATCCGATCGAAATTCGGCGCATTTCGTAGTGAGCAGAAGAATGCCGCCGTGGCATGACGTGTGATGGGAAGGTGCGGTACGCTGTCCGCTATCGGCTGTCCGCTGGCGTGCGGATCGCGACAAGGATCAAGCGCCAGCAGCAAGGATCAAGGCGTGCGGCAAGCATCAGCATTAGCGGCAAGCATCAGCTCATGACCCACTCCTTCCGGCTGGCATTTCGGGCGCTCAGGCGCACTCCGGCGTTCACGATCGTCGCGACCCTTGCGCTCGGGATTGCCATTGGCGCCAACGCCGCGATCTTTGGACTCGTAGACGCGCTCTGGCTGAGGCCGTTGGGAGTGAGCGAGGCGGGCCGAATCGTCCGCATTTTCTCGACGACTGAGGCCAACGCGCTCGGAGCGTTCTCGTATCCCGAGCTCCAGGGCATTCGTGAGACAACCCGGTCGCTGGACGAGGTGGCTGCGCGCGGCCGGCGCGGCGCGACGATGACGGACGCGGACGGATCCCCGGAGCTCCTGCTCGTAAACGTCGTCACGACGAACTTCTTCTCGACGCTTGGTGTCACGGCTTCGCACGGACGCCTGTTCACACCGGCAGATGATGCCGAGCTCGAGGCGCAGCCGGCGATTGTTCTCGGGTACGCTTTCTGGCAACGGCGATTCGGAGGCGATCCGTCGGTCGTCGGCCGCACGGTACGCATCGGTCGGGGTGACTCGATCGCCGTGACTGTCCGTGGCGTTCTTCCTGAGACGTTTCGAGACCTCGACGCGGCGGCCGATCGCGACTTGTGGATGCCACCACAGACGTGGCTGCGCCTGTCCGATCGGCGCGAATTCGAGGATCGCGGTCAGCGCTGGTTCGAGCTGATCGGGCGTCTCCGGCAGGGTGTGTCGGCGACCTCGGCCGGCGCCGAGGTCGCCGGCATCGCGGCTGCGATGGCGCGAGAGTTTCCTGGCGCGAACGCCGGTCGCAGCGCTCGCGTGATCTCCGATTTCGATTACCGGCTCGAAAGCGCCGGCGTCAATGCGTTCGCGCTCCTCGGCCTGGTGCTGCTCGTGGTGCTCATCACCTGCGTCAACGTCGCGAACCTGCTGCTCGCGCGGAGCGCAGCTCGGGCGAAGGAGCTCGCGGTCAAGGCGGCCATCGGCGCTGGACGAGGGCGGCTGGTGCGCGAGCTGCTCATCGAGAGCCTGCTGCTCGGCGCCGCCGGTGCGCTCGCGGGGATCACTGTCGGTGCCTGGCTGATTCGGCTGCTTCCGTTGCTGATGATTCCACCGCCGGGATTCCGGTCGTCGCTGGTGTTCCACGCGGACACGCGCGTGCTGCTCTTCACCGCGATCGTCACGCTGATCACGACGCTGTTGTTCGGGGTGGCGCCGAGCTGGATGGCGGCGCGCGTCGATCTGGCGCGCGTCATGCGCTCCGACCCATCGTCGCGGCGGCCCCGCACGTTCCTCCCTGACGCGCTGGTGACCACGCAGGTGGCGATCTCGGTCGTTCTGCTCTGCGCGGCAGCGGTGCTGGCCGTGAGCTTCCTCGATACCCGCCGCGCCGATCTCGGCATCACGAGGAACCCGTTGCTGACCGCGTGGGTGACTCTGGCGGATCCGCCGCGGGCGGTCACACAGAACGCCGTTCGTCAGCTCGAGCAGATCGGCGGCGTCTCGCGCGTCGCCGTGGCGATTCGCGCGCCGCTGAGCCTCTCGGGCGGGGGGAGGGCGCAGCGCGTCGCGGTCCCTGGCGCCTCGATGGCCCGGGCGGCGGAGGTGCCCGACGTCAAGTTCAATGCGGTGAGCGCCAACTACTTCGCGATCATGGGCACCCGCGTGATCCGCGGGCGCGGCTTCAGTGAGGCAGATGAACGGCCAGGGGAGCCGGTGATCGTCGTGAGCGATCGGTTTGCGAGAGCGCTGTTCCCGGGAAAGGATGCCCTCGATGCGATCGTTCGGCTTGGTCCTGACGGCGCGCCACACCGGATCGTCGGCATCGTGCAGGACGCCGTCATCAACGATATCGGTGAGCCGGGCGAACCATATTTCTATCTGCCGTACTGGCGTGCGGAGTACGGCGAAGCGACCTATATCGTCGAGTCCTCCTCCGGAGAGGTGACGAGCATCGCCGCAGCGGTGCGTGACACGCTGAAGCATCTGGATCCCCGACTCGAGCCGCGGCGGCTCATCGCGATGTCCGACTACATCACGTACTCCGCGAGCGTGTATCGTGCGACGGCCGCACTGGCTGCGTCTTTGGGATTCATCGGGCTGCTGCTGACGACGCTCGGCGTGTACGGCGTCGTGGCGTATCGTACCGCGCAGCGTACGCGCGAGTTCGGCGTCCGGCTGGCGCTCGGTGCGGCGCGCAGCCAGATCCTGCGGCTCGTCGTCCGCGAAGGCGCTCGGGTCGCGGCGGCCGGCCTCGCGATTGGCATTCCGGCGGCGCTCGTCACGACCCGACTGCTCTCGTCGCTGCTCTTCGGCACCGGTCCGTGGAACGCGCCCGCGTTCGCCGCCGCAGCCGCGATCGTGTTCGGCGCCGTGTGTTCCGCCGCGTACGTGCCCGCCCGCCGCGCCACGCGGGTGAGCCCCTCAACGGCGCTCAGGGAGGGTTGACGAACCCGGTAGGCCGAACGCCCTGCGCCGAGTCCAGCCCCGAACCCGGAACCCCGGGTCCCCGAGCGCCGAACGCCGAACGCAGAACGCAGAACGCCGAGCCCCGTCACACAACCGGGCCCACCAAAACAGCGGCGAAATACCGTAATCCCCTCGCTCCTGTTGACGGTCTACAAGAACTCTTGTAGCCTGTCTACAAGAGCGGCGGTCCGAGTCCGTCGCACACCCAACGAGGTGTTCCAGTGCGCATCGCCCATCGCCCGTGGCTCACTCTCAGGATCCTTGCGTTCTCGCTGATCATTGCCGCATCCCAGGCGTTCTCAGCCGCTTCGCCGCGAGACGGAATGCTCGTGACGCCGGCGTGGCTCGCGCAGCATCTCGACGATCCGACCCTGGTGCTGCTCCACGTCGGAACGAAAGGCGATTACGCCGCGGCGCACATCCGCGGCGCGCGATTCGTGTTGCTCTCGGACATCGCGGTTTCCGGCGCGTCGGGCCTCGCGCTCGAGATGCCGGCGGCTGACGACCTCCGAAGCCGGCTCGAACGGCTCGGCATCTCCGATGCCTCACGCATCGTCGTGTATTACGGAAAAGACTGGGTCTCGCCGACGACCCGCGTGATCTTCACGCTTGACTACGCCGGCCTTGGCACACGCACATCGCTCCTCGACGGCGGCATGGGTGAGTGGGTCAAGAGCGGCCACGAGCTGACGACCGACGTACCGACCGCGCGCAGTGGCAGCCTGTCAGCGCTCAAGATCAACCCCATCGTGGTCGACGCGGCGTACGTTCGGGATCATCTGAAATCCGCCAACATCGCGGTCGTGGACGGCCGCGCTTCCGTCCTCTACGACGGGGTCGAGACCGGGGGCTCGATGGAGAACCCGCACCGTACGGGTCACATCGCTGGTGCTCACAGCGTCCCGTTCACAGCCGTGACCGACGATCAGCTGAAACTCCGGTCTGCCGCCGAGCTCGAGATGATCTTCAGGAAGGCGGGTGTGAAGCCCGGCGACACCGTCATCGGCTACTGCCACATCGGGCAGCAGGCGACCGCGATGCTGTTTGCGGCTCGATCGCTCGGACATCCGGTGCTCCTCTACGACGGATCGTTCGAGGACTGGTCACGTCATCCGGACTACCCGGTGGAGAACCCTTCCAAGAAGGACCACCAGTGACGTTCGAGAGCCGCGGCCGCCCGTACGCGAACCCATATGCCGCTGGCGTCGGGCTCGGGCTCGTGTTGCTGGCGTGCTTCGTGATCACCGGCCGCGGTCTAGGCGCGTCTGGTGCGTTCGCCAGCGCCGCCGCGGGAACCGTCGCCGCGATTGCTCCGGCGCGCGCGCAGGCGACGCCCTTTTTCGCGTCCTATCTTCGAGAGCCCGGCGGCGCCTGGCAGGCGTGGTTGATCTACGAGATCGCCGGTGTCGCACTCGGCGGCGCGCTCTCGGCGTGGTTGGCCGGACGACTGCGTCGCGAATCCGAGCGCGGTCCCCGGATCTCGGCAGGGGCGCGCTTGCTGTTCGCGTTCGCCGGCGGGGCCGCGATGGGGTGTGGCGCGGCGCTCGCGCGCGGGTGCACGAGCGGCCAGGGGCTCACCGGCGGCGCGTTGCTCAGCGTCGGAAGCTGGATCTTCGTGGTCTGCGCCTTTGCCGCAGGCTACACCGTCGCGCCACTGGTGAGACGAGCATGGGTGTGACCGCCCGGTTCGCGGAGCTCGGACCGATGAGCGGCGCCTGGTCGTTGGTCGCCGCCGTCGCGATCGGGATGGCCTTTGGCTGGTGCCTCGAGCGCGCGGGTCTTGGCAGCGCACGCAAGCTGACCGGCCAGTTCTATCTCACCGACCTCACCGTCTTCAAGGTGATGTTCAGCGCAATCCTCACGGCTATGCTCGGCCTGTTCTGGCTTGGACGTCTCGGGGCGATCGACCTGGCGCGAATCTACGTTCCCGAAACCTACGTGATCCCTCAGATGGTCGGCGGTTTGATCTTTGGCGCCGGCTTCGTGATCGCGGGTCTCTGCCCCGGAACTTCTTGTGTCGCCGCTGCGACGGGTCGTACCGACGGGCTCTTCACGATGATGGGACTCTTCACGGGCGTCTTGGCCACGGGATTCGTGTTGCCGTACGTGCCGGAGCTGTACGTCAGCACGGCGCGCGGCGCCCTGACGCTGCCGTCAGCCCTTCACGTTCCTTACGGCGTCGTTGTCGCGGGCATCGTTGCCGTTGCGCTCGCCGGCTTTGCGCTGGCCGAGCGAATCGAGACGAGCGGGCGCGAGATGCGCGGCGGACGAGCCCTGGCGGGTGTCGCCCTCGCGCTTGGTGCGCTGGCGTGCATCGCGGGTAGTCCGTCCGCGAAGAGCGCGACCCTCGCGACGACATCAATCGACATACGACCGCACGACGCTGCGGAGGTCTCGGCACTCGAACTCGCCACATGGATCCGGGATCGAAGGCAGGACGTTCGCGTCATCGATCTTCGCTCGGCGGAGTCCTTCGACGAATACCACTTGCCGACGGCCGAACGCGTGCCGCTGGAATCGATCGGGTCCGCCTTTTTCAGGCCTGGCCAGACCGTTGTCTTCTACGCGGAAGATGAGGACGTTGCGGCGGCCGCGCGGACGCGGGCGCGTGGCGGTGCGAATATCCGCGCGTTGGCTCTGCGCGGAGGGGTTTCCGCTTGGGTCGAACAGATCATGACCCCGACGCGCACGCCGAATGCGACCCTTGAGCAGGCCGCTGCATTCGACAAGGTGGCCGAGATCAGCCGCTACTTCGGTGGCGTACCGCAGGTTCAGTCGAGCGCATCGCGCCCGGACGGCCGCGCCACCCGTCAGTCTTCTTCCCGTGCCGATGCCGATCCGCCGAGCCCGGGCCCGTCTCCGGACAACCGTACTCTCGCCGTCGTCAGGAGGCGTGGGTGCTGACCAGCGCGGCTCCGGCCGTCGATTATTCGCTGGAAGGTCTCCGCGATCGAGAGTTCGCGCGTCTCGGTCATCACACGTATCTGGACTACGCTGGCAGCGCGCTGTATGCCGAGTCACAGGTGCAGGACCACCACGATTTTCTCACCCGAACGCTTCTCGGCAACCCGCACTCGTCGCACCCGCCATCGCTCGCGAGCACCCGCATCATCGACGATGCCCGAAGACGTGTCCTGACCTTCCTGGATGCGGATGATGCGACCCACGTCGTGTCCTTCACCGCCAACGCCACGGCTGCGATCAAGCTCGTCGCGGAAAGTTACCCGTTCGGATCCGACTCTGTCTGCGTCTTGAGTGCGGACAATCACAACTCGGTCAACGGCATTCGTTCGTACGCGCGGCGGGCAGGCGCCGAGGTCCGGTATCTTCCGCTCGACGCGGACTTGCGGCTCGCTGAGCCCGGTGTTGCCCTCGCTGAAGCGGCGCAGGCCGGCGGCGGACTGCTGGCGTTTCCAGCGCAGTCGAATTTTTCGGGCGTGAGACATCCCCTGCATCTCGTCGAGCACGCGCATGCGCTCGGTCTGGATGTGCTGCTCGACGCGGCCGCGTTCGCGCCCACCGCCGCTCTCAGTCTTCGCCGATGCCCGGCGGATTTCACAGTTCTTTCGTTCTACAAGCTGTTCGGATATCCGACGGGCGTTGGTGCGCTCGTCGCACGCCGCGACGCCCTCGACCGCTTGATCCGTCCGTGGTTTTCCGGCGGCACCGTGCTCTTCGCTTCGGTGCAGCTCGAGCGGCATCGACTGCGCGCCGACCACGAGGCGTTCGAGGACGGCACGCCGAACTTCATCGGCATCGCCGCGCTGGCGTCGGGCTTCGATCTGCTGGAAGGCATCGGGATGTCGCGGCTCTCGACGCACGTGCTCGGCCTGACCGCGCGGCTGCTGCACGGACTGCAGAGCCTGAGGCACGCCAACGGATGCCCGGTCGTGCAGATCTACGGCCCCTCTGACATGACCGACCGCGGCGGCGTTGTCACGTTCAACGTCCTGGACCGCTCTGGTCACGCCGTCCCGTACCAAGTCGTCGAACAGCGGATGGCCCAGGCCGGCGTCTCGGTGCGGGGCGGTTGCTTCTGCAATCCTGGCGCGGCCGAGGCGGCGTTTGGCTTCGATCCACGGGGATCAGCCCGGTGTCTCGACCATCTCGATGGGGAATTCACGGTCGAACGATTTGCGTCGTGCCTCGGCGATGGCACAGCCGTCGGTGCCATTCGCGCATCGCTCGGCCTGGCCACCAACGCCGACGACGTGTCCCGCGCCATCGCCATCGTGGCCGCCTGCTGACTCCAGCTCACCAGCATCCTGGTGTCATCCGAGGGGCTTGCCCCTCGGACTCCCCCACACGCTTCCGCCTTCGCTAAAGCTCCGGCGGACCCGCCGTAGCCTTGGCGGAGGCTGGGCTCTCACTCGCCGCTTCGCCGGCTCGCTTCCGCCTTCGCCAAGGCTACGGCGGACGCGCCGTAGCGCCTTCGGCGCGAAGGCGGGCCGTTCGCGTGGCTCGCTCGCGACGCTCGCTCGCATCTTGCCTCAACGAATCTGATCGCCGGCAGGGTCTCGGTCTGTGAGATAGGTTCTAGATTCAGGCGGACCCTTCAGGATCCTGGGCTACACTGGCCCGCATGATCACCGCCGCGCACGTACTGCTGTACAGCAAGGACCCCGACGCCGATCGCGCGTTCTTCCGCGACGTCCTGAAACTCCGCCACGTCGACATCGGCCATGGCTGGCTGATCTTTCAGCTTCCGCCGTCCGAACTGGCGCTGCATCCCGTCGACAGTGATGCCCCCGCTCCGGCAGGCGATGGTTCGATGATCGGGGCCGAGATGTATTTGATGTGTGACGATCTCGAATCCGTCATCGCATCGCTGAAGGCGGCGTCCGTTCGCTGCGGTCCAGTAGCGAAAGAGCGGTGGGGAATCCGGACGTCGGTGCGCCTCCCGAGCGGCGCCGAGGTCGGGTTGTATCAACCCTTGCACCCGACGGCGTACGATCTCGCGTGAGCACGCCGGGCACTCGCACGGGCCGGACCATCCTCCTCGTCGAAGACGAAGAGTTACTGCGCCGTCTCGCCGGTCGCGGACTCGCCAGGCATGGCTACAGAGTGCTCGAAGCGGCTACCGGCGAGGAAGCGCTGACGATTCTCGACCAGCATCTTCAGGACGTATCGATCGTCGTCACCGACTTGACGCTGCCGGGGATGAGCGGACGTGAGCTCGCCGATCGCGTCAAGGAACGGTGCGGCGATATCAAGATCCTGTACACGAGCGGCTTCACCGCGGACGCCGCCGTCCACGACGGCGTCGAGCACGCGACGCTCGCGTTCCTGCAGAAGCCCTACACGCCCGCCGCGCTCGCGGCGAAGATCCGGCTCGTACTCGACGGCCCGTCAGACGAGTAGACGATCAGCTCCCCGATGGTTTCGGCGTCACGTTCATGTTGAACATGATGAAACTGTAGATGTCGGCCGTGGTCTCGAGTTGCTTCGTCAGGCTGCTGGCGCCGTGGCCGGACTTGGTCTCGATGCGAATCAGCACCGGACGGTCATGGCTGGCGGCCTCCTGCAGCGTGGCCGCGTACTTGAACGAGTGCGCCGGCACGACCCGGTCGTCATGATCGGCGGTCGTGATGAGCGTCGCGGGATAGTGACCTCCGGCCTTGATGTTGTGGAGCGGTGAGTAGGCGCGGAGCGCCTTGAACTCGTCGGCATTGTCGCTGGACCCGTAGTCCGCGATCCAGTTCCAGCCGATCGTGAACTTGTGGAATCGCAGCATGTCCATCACGCCGACCTGCGGGATGGCGACGCCGAAGAGGTCTGGGCGCTGATTGATCACGGCGCCGATCAGCAGCCCGCCGTTCGAGCCGCCCTGAATCGCCAGCTTCGGCGTTGACGTGTACTTGTTCGCGATCAGCCATTCCGCCGCCGCGATGAAGTCGTCGAAGACGTTCTGTTTCTTCAGCTTCATGCCCGCCAGGTGCCACTGCTCGCCGTACTCGCCGCCGCCCCGGAGATTCGCCGACGCGAACACGAAGCCCTGCTCCAGCAGCGCGAGACGCGCGGCGTTGAACGTCGGTGCCTGAACGATGTTGAAGCCACCGTACGCGGTGAGGAGCGTGGGATTGCTGCCGTCCAGTTTCAATCCTTTCCGATAGACGAGAAACATCGGCACCCGCGTGCCGTCCTTGCTCGAATAGAACACCTGCTTCGTTTCGTACGCGGCGGGATCGTAGCCCGGGACCTTCGGCACGCGAAAGACGGTGCTCTTCTTCGTCGCGATGTCGTAGCGGTAGATCGCCGGCGGCGCATTCAGCGAGTTGAAGGTGTAGAACACGAACGTGTCCTCACGCTCGCCACCGAAACCGCCCGCTGTGCCTGGGCCGGGCAGCGCGACTTCGTGCTCGAGCTTTCCCTCGATGCTGTAGACGTACGCCCGCGTGGTCACGTCCTTGAGGTACGTCGCGAAGATCTTCCCGCCGGCCGTGCCCACGCCCTGGAGTGGTTCCTGACGCTCCGGGAGGATCGTCGTCCAATTCGATTCGGCGGGCTGCTTCGGATCTACGAGCATGACGCGCTGATTCGGCGCGCCGTGGTTCGTGACGATGAGCAGCTTGTCGCCGACGTTGTCCACGACATCGAAGCTGTCGTCGCCAATCGTCGGGATGACGGGCGCGAACTCTTGTTCGTTCTTCGACAGATCGCGCACGAAGACCGCGTTGCCATCCTTTCCCTTGCCCCGCTCCGAGATCGTCAGGATGGCGAACCGCTCGTCGTCGGTCGTGCCGACCATATGAAAGCGCTGCGGGTTCGCGGCGTCCTGATAGACGGCGGTGTCCTGCTCCTGCGACGTGCCGACGCGGTGGAAGTACACCTGATGGTTTTCGTTGATCGAGGCTTTCTCCGCCCCTTTCGCCGGCGCCGGGTAGCGGCTGTAGTAGAAGCCGTCTCCCTGCCAGGCGACGCCCGAGACCTTGACCCACTGGATCGAGTCGGCCAGGGTCTTCTTCGTGGCGAGCTCCATCACCTTGTATTCCTGCCAGTCGGAGCCGCTGCGCGAAACGCCGTAGACGGCATACTTCGCGTCCTTCGACGGCGTGAACGCCGAGAGGCGGCTGGTGCCGTCAGTCGACCATTGGTTGGGATCGATGAGCACCTCCGGCGCGCCGTTCAACCCGTTCTGGAGGTAGAGCACGTTCTGGTTCTGCAATCCGTCGTTCTTGTTGAAGAAAAAGTACGGACCCTTGTGCGAGGGCGCCGAATACCGGGCGTACTCGTTGAGCCGGTTGACGCGCGTCAGCATCGCGCTCCGGTACGGGATCCGATCGAGGTAGCCGAACGTGACCTTGTTCTCGGCCTCGACCCAGGCCGCCGTCTCAGCCGAGTTGTCGTCCTCGAGCCACCGGTACGGATCGGGAACGGTGGCGCCGTGGTAGGTGTCGACGTGATCGCTCTTGCGAGCGGCCGGATACGTGAACGGCTGCGCCGTCAAGATCGCGGACACCGTAAAGAGTCCAACGGCCGTAGAGACGAGCCGCGTGATTCGCGTGAACATCACTGTTGCTCCCTCCCGTCTACCCTTAGCCCCTTGCCATTACCATTTGCCATTTACCCTTTACCATTTGCCATTTACCATCCCATCAGGCCCGTCCCGCAAACTCGCGCGTCTCCGTGTGGACCTTCACCTTCTCGCCTTCCTTGATGAAGAGCGGCACTCGGATCTCGAGCCCCGTCTCGAGCGTCGCCGACTTGGTCACGCCGCCGCTCGCGGTGTCGCCGCGCACGCCGGGTTCCGTGGACGTCACCGTCAGCTCGACGTGCGGGGGAAACTGAAGACCGATCGGCGTGCCGTTGTACTTGTGGATCTGGACAGCGACGTTATCGACGAGGAGTTGACGATCGTCGCCAACGATCGCCGTGCCGAGGGTCAAGGTGTCGAAGCTCTCCTGATCCATGAAGTGATAGCCCGCGCTGTCGGCGTAGAGATAGGTTGCCGGCACCATCACCAGGTCCGGCTCCTTGAACTTTTCGCCCGCCTTGAACGTGCGGTCGAAGACGGCACGCGTCAGCAGGTTGCGCATCTTGATGCGCACGAGCGTCTGGCCCCCGCGCGCCGTGGGTTTGGAAACCTCGACGTCGAGGCAGTGATAGGGCGCGTTCTCGAACTCGAAGTACGACTTGCGCTTGATTGCGATGGCTTCAATCAGGCTGGCCAATGGGGTCCTCGGGAGGTGTCGTTGGTGTTGCACATCCCGCTATTCTACCTACGGAGCCGCGCGGATTGGGCGGGGCGGGCCGTTCTGCGCGGGCCGGTCCGAGCCCGTCCGCTGGAACGCGTTGAGTACCTTACTGCTCTCTGAGGACGATCATCGGATCGACGCGTGAGGCTCGTGCGGCCGGCACGATGCAGGCGGCGAGGGCGACGGTGCCGAGCAGCAGCAGTGACGCGGCGAACGTCGCGACGTCGTCGGCGCGGACACCGTAGAGCACGCTGCCCATCGCCCGCGTCACTGCCCAACCCGCCGCAGCCCCGAGGCTGAGGCCGATGACTGCCAGCCCAAGACCGCGCGCCGCCACCATCGTCACCACGTCGCGCCGGCTGGCGCCAAGGGCGACGCGCAGGCCGATCTCGCGCGTCCGCTGGGCCACGGCGTAGGTCAGCAATCCGTACAGCCCGAGTGACGCGAGAACCAGCGCGAGAGCGGCAAACGCCCCGAGCAGGACCGCCTGTTGATGGCGGTCTGCCACTTCGAGATCGAGGATATCGTCCATCGATCTGACCGAGGCAATCGGCTGGGCGGGATCGACTTCGGCGATGACCCGCCGGACGGAGTCGATGAGCTCGTTGGGCGGCACACGAGCACGAAGGATCAGGTACTCAGGGACCGCCCACGATTCCGGCGCCTGCGCGATCGAGAGATACACGCCCGGTTTGAGCGACGGCTCGTACCCGCGCTCGCGCACGTCGCGGACGACGCCCACGATCGTAAAGAGGGGGTTCTGCTGATCGCTGAAACGCATGCGATGCCCGACTGGCGACTCCCCGGGGAAGAACTGTCGCGCGAGCGTCTCGTTGATGACCACGGCTCTCGGCGTTCCCGGACCGTCACGCTCGTCGATGAGCCGCCCATCGACGAGGCGGACGCCGAGAGTGGCGAGGTAATCGACAGTGCCGGCGCGGTACAGCGCGTCGTTGATCGCTCCGTTGTTGCCGTCCGAGTTCTTGCGGTCCTCGATTCCGAACCAGGTCGTGTTTCCCTGGGTCGTGAACGGCAGGTTCGATGCGTAGGCCGTACGTTCGACGCCGGGAAGCGCCTTGACGCGCTCGATCACGCGGTCGTAGAACGCCAACCGTTTTTGTGGGTCCGCATACTTCGGCCGCGGCAGGCTCGTCCTCATCGTCAGGAGACGGTCCGCCTTGAAGCCGATGTCGATCGCCCGAAGGTTCACGAGCGTTCGAATCATGAGGCCGGTGGCGACGAGCAGCACGACCGCCGCGGCAATCTGCAGAACGACGAGCGCATCGCGCGTCAGCCGGCCGGCCGGAGCGACGGCTGATCGCGACTGCTGCTGGAGCGCTGTCTGCAACGATGCGCGGCCCGCCTGGAGCGCGGGCGCCATGCTGAACACGAGTCCGGTCGCGATCGCCAGCGCGCACGTGAAGAGGAGCAGGCGCAAATCCACAGTGGTGGTCGAGGCGGCGACGCCAATGGGCGTCAGGGTTGCGACGAGTCTGTTTCCAATCGGCGCGAGCGCCAGCCCGAGCACCCCACCGGCAATGGATAGCAACAGCCCCTCGACGACGAGCTGGCGGACCAGCCGGGCGCGCGTTGCGCCCAGCGCCGAGCGAACCGCCATCTCCCCGCGCCTGCCCGCCGCCCGCGAGAGCAGCAGGCTCGCCAGGTTTGCGCACGCGATCAGCAGGACGGCCGCAGCGGCACCCATCAGCACGAGCAGCTCGAGGCGCGTGTTTCCGAGCATGTCGTCCTTCGCTGGGATGACCACGATCTTCAGGTCGCGATTGTTGCCGGGATAGGTTTGCGCGAGCGTTTGTGCGATCGTCGCCATCTCGTCGCGCGCGGCCTCGAGCGTGACGCCGGTTTTCAAGCGGCCGACCACGTTGAGGAAATGCGATCCGCGGTTCGAGGCCTGTTCTGGACCAAAGTGAACGGGCGTCCAGAAGTCCACGTCCCGGTTGCGGAATGCGAACGCGCGCGGTGCGACGCCGATGACCTCGTAGCGGGTGTCGTTGAGCAGGATCGTACGCCCGAGGATCCCGGGATCCCCGCCGTAGCGACGCTGCCAGAGGCCATGGCTGATGACCACAACCTGCGCGCCGTCTCGATCTTCGGCCTCGGTGAACGTGCGGCCGAGCTGCGGCCTCACGCCGAGAACGCTGAAGAAATTGGCCGTGGTGGCGCGGCCGATGAGTTGTTCGGGCAGGCCGTCACCGGTCAGGCTGCCTAAGGCTCCTCGGGTGGCCGCGATGTCGGCGAACGTGCGAGCCATCCGGCGCCAGTCGTAGTAGTTGCCCGGCGACGGCGTGTTCCTCGGAAAGCCCGCACGGCTCGCGTCTTCCCAGATCATCGCCACGCGATCCGGATCGTCGAACGGCAACGCACGAATGACGACCGCGTCCACGACCGAGAAAATCGAGGCGTTGGCTCCGATTCCGAGCGCCAGCGTCGCAATGGCCACGCATGTGAAGACCGGGGACTTCCGGAAGAGCCGCAGCCCGTAGCGCAGATCGGCGAGAAGCGCGTCCATGCCGGCTTAGACGGCGCGTCTCGCCTGTGCGTTGACGCGCCGTCCGCTTTTTTGATCGTCCCCGGCGCAGCCCCGGATTACTCCTGACGCAGCGCTGCGATTGGATCCACGCGTGCAGCCCGGCGCGCCGGCAGCCAGCATGCAATCGCCGCAACCGTCAGCAAAAGCGCGGGGACACCCCCGAAAACCTTCGGATCGATGGAATCGCTGGCCAGCAGGTCAATCGCCGCGATGAACGCGATGAGCCATCCCGCAATCACGCCGACGCTGACGACGGCGAGGCTCTCGGCAACAAACTGCGCGACGAGCCGTCGTCCGGTCGCACCGAGCGCGAGCCTGACGCCAATCTCGCTGGTGCGGAGCGACATCGCGTAGGCAACGACGGCGTAAATGCCGATGGCCGCGAGCACCAGGATGAGCGGGCCGAGCACGGCGAACAACCGCGCCGGCACTCGGCGGAACACCAGGTTCGTTTCGATGTGCGTGTTGAGGGTCCGAACGTTGTAGACCGGCAGGTCCGGATCGAGATCGCGCACGACGCGCCGAACGTCCTGTGCGAGTGCTGTTTCGTTGCCCCTCGCCCAGAGATGCACCTCGCCGACCAGCGTTGGACTGTCGCGGTACGAGAAATAGATGGCAGGCATTGGCGGTTCGCCGAAGGCGTTGTAGAGCGAGTTGCGCACGACGCCGACGATGGTGAAGGTCTTGCCGCGCGCCGTGAGTCTTCGCCCGAGCGGCTCTGCGTTGGCGAGATATCGGCGCACGAACTCCTCGTTCACGATGGCCTGCGGCGGCGAATTGACGTCCTTCAAATCCGCGAAATCGGCGCCCACCCGCAGCGGCAGGTCCATGACGGCGAAGTATCCGGGCGTGACCGTGTTGGCAAGGGCCTGATCGAAATCCGCATCGGTTCGGGTGTGGCCCTCGACCGTGAACACCCGGGACGGCAGACCGTGGATGTCGAGCGGCACCGACGACGCGATCGCCGCGCCCTGGACGTCGGGAAGCGCACGCAGCGCGTCCAGCAGCTTGGCGGCAAACGTCCTGGTGAATGCCTGACTCGTGCTGCGGCCCGTGAGATCGTACGCCGCGAGCAGCACGCCATCACGGCGAAATCCGGGGTTGACCGTCCGGGTCTCGAGGAAACTCTCGAGGAACAATCCGGCGACGATGAGCACGAGCAACGCCAGCGCCACCTGCGAGGCCATGAGGATGTTGCGCATCCGGCTGCGGCTGGCCGTCCTCGATCCCGTCCGGAAAGCCGACAGCGGATCGACACGCGCGAGCTGCAGGGCAGGGGCGAGGCCGAAGATGAGGCCCGAGCCAATGCCGAGCAGCACCGCAAAAGCCAGGCTGACCAGGTCCAGATCGGTCTGGAACTTGATGGGGAGACCCGCCAGCGGTGGCATCGCCCTGAGCGCGTTCGTCCCCCAGACGGCGATCGCCACGCCGAGCGCCGCACCAAGAAGTCCGAGCACGAGTGTCTCGGTCAGGAGCAGGCTCAGGATTCGCTTCGGACCTGCGCCCAGCGCGAGTCGTACGCCGATCTCGCGCTGGCGCGCACTCGCGCGGGCGAGCACGAGATTCGCGGTGTTGCCGCAGACCGCGAGCAACAACAGGAGCATGACGGCCTGCATCACGGCCAGCGCAGTCGGCAGAAACCGCTGCGGGCCGCGCGGAGAGTTCCCAAATGTCAGCACCTCGGCGCGCAGCGTCGCGTTCGTCGAGGGATAGGCCTGGGCGAGCCGGCGCATCGCGGTGTCGAGCTCCGACTGCGCCTGAATGATGGATACGTTCTCCTGAAGCCGCCCCATCACCGCGTACCCCCGCACGCTGCGATCCTCGAGCTCTCGCGATCCCGCGAGGATCTCCGGTGCCATCGTCGCCGGAATCCAGTAGTCGAAGTTCAGACCGAGCACCGTGCCCTGGAACCCGCGTGGGGCCACGCCGACGATCGTCAGGTGACGGCCGTTCACGCGCACGGTCTGGCCCTGAGCATTCGATGCGCCGCCGAAGCGCGTCTGCCACAGCTGGTGCGAAATCACGGCGACCGGCGCGCTTCCGGGACGAGTCACCTCTTCGGGCAGCAGGAAGCGTCCGAGGACGGGACGAAGGCCGAGCGCGGTGAAGTAGTTGCCCGAAACGAGCAGCCCGTAGCTTCGCTCGACGTGACCAGGCTCGCCAACGTAGAGCGGCACCATGCGGAACGCCAGGAGCCCGCGAAAGCAGCCGAGCTCGTCGGCCAGCTCCCGATATTCGAGCCACGACGTTCCAGGGAAGAGTCCGGTGTCGGTCCGAGGCTCAACGAGGTGGTAACTCGTTGCGTCATCGACGCCCGGGAGCGGCCGAAGCACCACTCCCTGAATCCACGAGAAGACCACCGTATTCACGCCGATGCCCACGCCGAGCGACACGATCACGACGGTCGCGAGCACCGGCATCCGCACGATCCCGCGCAGCGACTGCCGCAGGTCGCGCCGCGCCGCGTCAATCCAAGCGACCATCTACTTCTCGGCGACGCGCTTGGCGGTGAAGGTCATGTCGCCCATCGAGCTCGAGATGTAGCCCGTGAGTGTGTCTTTGTCTTTGAGCTTCGCGCTGAACGTTATCCCCGCCTCCTCTGATGTCGTCGCGAGCTTGAGGTTGCCATCAGCGAACTCGCCCTGGACCGGCATGTCGCCGTGAGGGCTTGCAAACGTCCCCGTGACTTTGCTCCCGTCCTGCGACAACGTCAGCCCCATCTCCGCCGCCCCGTGCGGCGAATCCACGGCCATCGTCCATCGCCCAGCCACGCTCGCTTCAGCGTGGCCCTTCTGCGCCTGGACGACGCCCGTGCCGATCACAACTGCGACTACCAGTCCGACGATCGACGCTCTCATGATTGCTCCTTTCACTCCGAGCACTTTGGCACCCTGGCACCCTTGGCACCCTGGCACCCTCGGCACCCTGGCACCTTTGGCACCCAGGCACCTTTGGCACCCTTAACGCCCATGCATCTGCGCGACCTTCGCGAAGATCCCCTGGCCATGCGGGCGCATCACCAATGCCGCCGACGCAACCAGGGCGGCGGCGATGAGGACGATCACCAACGATTTCATGCGCATCTTCTGCATCCTCCGGAACCGCGTGTGCTGCGTGCGGGTTCAGAACGTGAGCTTACGCAGACGCCGCTGAACGGCGATTGAATGGAGCGTTCAGGTGCCGTTCAGGTCCGGCTGCGTTATAAATGCCGTGTTGTCTCTCGATTCCTGTTTGCAGCGCTGGTTGTGAAGGTCCTGGTCGTCGAAGACGAAGCGCGGTTGTCGCGGCAGCTGGCCTCAGCGCTGCGTGAGGCTGGATACGCCGTGGACTGCGCCGCCGATGGCGAACGCGCGGATTTCCTGGGCCAGACGGAGCAGTACGACGCCGTCATCCTCGATCTCGGTCTGCCGAAAATCGACGGCCTGACGGTCCTGCGACGATGGCGTGATGCGGGAATTGCGGTGCCGGTGATCGTCTTGACGGCTCGGGGCAGCTGGCACGAGAAGGTGCAGGGGATCGACGGTGGCGCCGATGACTACGTGGCCAAGCCGTTCCGCATGGAGGAAGTGCTCGCGCGTCTTCGCGCGCTGATTCGGCGCTCGAGCGGTCAGGTGACGGCGGAGTTGCGCTGCGGGCCGGTCGCACTCGATCCGCGCGCCGCGCGCGTGACGGTGAACGGCCGCGCCGTACGCGTGACCAGCCACGAGTTCAGGGTGCTCTCGTACCTGATGCACCATAGCGACCGTCTCGTCTCGCAGCGTGAGCTGAGCGAGCACATCTACGCACGGGATCTGGACCGCGATTCCAACACCGTAGAGGTCTTCATCGCGCGGCTGCGGAGGAAGCTCGGCGCCTCCTTCATCGAAACCGTTCGCGGGCTTGGATATCGTATCCAGCCGTCGGCGGGAGAGGAGACGCGATGAAGCAGCTCCTGTCGTTGCGCGCGCGGCTGCTGCTCGGCGCCATCCTCTGGACGGCGGGGCTGTTTGCCGCGGCGTTGATGGTCTCCACCGCCATTCTGCTTCGACATCCCGCCTACCCGCGGATCATGCACGGGACGGCGCAATTTCACGGCACCGAACTCACGGTCGCCGCCATCCTGCTCATGGTCGTCGGTCTGATCCAGGTGCGGTCCGGGCTGTCGCCATTCAACCTGCTCCGGGGTCGTCTGGGCGCCGTGCGCGCCGGCCGCAACCGCCGGCTCGAAGGGGCCTACCCGAGCGAAGTGCAGCCGCTGGTGGACGATCTCAACGCGTTGCTCGAACATCGCGAGCAGATGGTGACGCGCGCGATCGCGAAGGCCGGCGATCTGGCGCACGGGCTGAAGACACCGCTGGCCGTCCTCGCGCAGGAGGCCGAGCGCGCTGACGCGGCGGGTCAGAAGGACCTCGCTGCGGCCATCGGGCAACAGGTCGAGCGGATGCGGCGGCAGATTGACTACCACCTGGCGCACGCGCGCGCGGCCGCATCCGGTGCGACGTCTGGTGCGCGCTCCTCGCTCGCGGCCTCGACTGAAGGACTGTCACGAACGCTGCTTCGCCTTCACGCCGGACGCGGCATCACCATCGAGGATCGCGTCGAGTCGGCTCACGCCGTCAGATGCCAGCGCGAAGACCTCGACGAGATGCTGGGCAATCTGCTCGACAACGCGTGCAAGTGGGCGCGATCGCGGGTCACGATGATGTCGGCACAGAACGGCGATCTCGTGTCGGTTGCCGTGGAGGACGACGGCCCTGGACTGGAACCGTCGATGCGCGACGTTGTCCTGCAACGCGGCGTGCGCGCAGATGAGGCCGCGCCGGGATCCGGCCTTGGCCTGGCGATCGTGCGCGATCTCGCCGAGCTGTACGGCGGGTCGATCGCGCTCGATCAATCGACGCTCGGCGGGCTGCGCGCGACACTCGAGCTTCCCGGCGCCATCGCCGATGGCAAAAGGTAAACCGCAAACGTCACGCGTGAAATACTGACGGCGGATGAAAATGCGCCTGGCGGTGCCCGCCGCGGTGTTCGCGGTCCTCGTCGTCGCCGCGTTCGGCGACGGCTACTTTCGCGACGAGCTGTACTACCTGGCCTGCACGCGGCGGATGGCCTGGGGTTACGTCGATCATCCGCCGCTGTGCGTGGCGCTGTTGTGGGTGGTGCGTCACGCGGCGGGTGAGTCGCTGCTCGTCCTGCGCGCGGTCGCCGCCCTCGCGACCGCCGCCGTCGTGTGGATGACGGGATCCCTCGCCCGCCGGCTCGGTGCGGATTCGTTCGGGCAATTGCTGGCGATGGCCGCAGCCGCGATGGCGCCCGAGTTGCTCGGGATCGGCAGTTTCTACTCGATGAACATCCTCGAAGTGGTGTTCTGGACGGCCGCGGCGCGCCTGCTCGTTGAAATCCTCGATCGGCCGACCGACACACGCTGGGTCACGCTCGGCCTTCTGCTCGGTCTCGGACTCTTGAACAAAATCAGCGTGCTGTGGCTCGGCGCTGGCATCGCCGCCGGCCTTGTGCTGACGCCCGCGAGACGCCTGTTGTTGACACGCGGTCCCTGGCTGGCAGGCGCCATCGCCGGCGTCATCTTTCTGCCGCACGTGCTCTGGCAGGTCACACACGACTGGCCGACGCTCGAGTTCATTCGCAACGCCAGCCGGGACAAGATGCAGAGCAATCCGCCGTTGTCGTTCCTGGCGGATCAGGTCATGAACCTGCACCCCGTAGCGCTGCCGATTTGGCTGGCCGGCCTGGTGGCGCTGCTCGCCGGCAACCGGTTCCGACAGTACCGACTGCTCGGGATCGCCTTCCTCACCGTCGCAGCGATTCTGATCCTCAATCGCACGAGCCGCAGCGGGTACCTGTTGCCCGCGTTTCCGATGCTGATCGCGGCCGGTGGCGCATGGTGGTCGCACGTGTTGCACGGGACACCCGCGCGCGCTGCCGTCCTCGTCCTTCTCGCCGTCGCCGGTGCGGCCACCCTCCCGCTCGCCGTGCCAGTGCTGCCAGTGGACAGCTACGTCCGCTACAGCCGTGCGCTGGGCGTGGCGCCGAGCACAGAAGAGCGGCAGCAGCTTGGGCGCCTTCCTCAATTCTTCGCCGATCGTCAGGGTTGGGATCGATTCGTCGACCAGATCGGCAGCGCGTGGGATCGACTGACACCCGACGAGCGTTCGCGGGCGGTGATCGTCACCAGCAACTACGGGGAGGCGGGCGCGATCGAGCTCATGGGCCGATCGCGGGGCATGGTCGCCGCTAGCGGTCACAACAATTACTGGCTATGGGGACCGCCATCGCGGCCCGCTGACGTGGCGATCTTCCCCCGCCGTAATCGAACGAATCTCGATCGGCTCTTCGCCGAGGTGAAGCAGGTGGGCCAGACCGATTGCGGGGACTGCATGCCTTACGAGAATCAGCTCCCGATCTTCATCTGTCGGGGTCCAAGGACGCCACTCGTTGTTCTCTGGCCGTCGTTCAAGCACTTCAATTGAAGGCCTGTCCTGTTGATCGTGATCTACACTGATCCATGCTCGATCCCTCCGATATCCAGCTCGACAGATCATCGTCGAACGGCGAGCTGATCACTCGGCGGAGTTACGGCCCGCGCATCGCGGCGGTCGCCGTGGTCGTGATGGGGATTGCGGTGATTGGCTACGTCCTGCTCAGAAGAGCACAGACGCCGGCCCCGGCAGTGCGCGTGGAGACCGAGCAGGCGGTCGCGGCGCGGCCCGAGACGAAGAGCGTTGCAGTTCCCGGCCTCGGGATCCCGATCGGACCGCTGGACCAGACGGACGGCATCGTGCGCACGCTGGTCGGGCAGCTCTCGTCGCATCCGACCATCGCCGCGTGGCTTGCCACCGATCAGCTCGTGCGGCACTTCACGCTCGCGCTCGTGAACATCGGCGACGGCGACACGCCGTACAAACCGCTGCGCCCGATTGCACCGCGTCAGCCGTTCGCCGCGCGCAGCGGCCCAAGTGGTCTCGCGATCACGCCCGAGAGTTATCGTCGGTACGACCCGTATGCGGACGCGTTCGCGGCGCTCGATGCGCGCGGGGCTGCGCAGGTCTACGCCACGCTGAAGCCGGCCCTTCAGGAGGCCTACGACGAGCTGGGACGACCGGCCGGCACCGTCGACGCCGCGATGGAGTCCGCGATCGTGCAGCTGCTGAAGACCCCCGTCGTTGGCGAGAACGTCGCGATGGAGCAGAAGGCCGTGGTCTACCGGTTTGCCGATCCGAATCTGGAGGCGCTCCCCGCAGCGCAGCGGCAGCTCCTCCGCATGGGACCGCGGAACGTGAAGATCGTACAAGCGAAGCTCCGCGAGATCGCGCCGCTCATCGGCATCCCTCCCGAGCGGCTCCCGCCGCCAGCCGCGCGGTAGCGATCAGACTCGTCGATCTTCGACTATCTCGAAGACACGAGATCGGGCGCGAGTCGAAAATTTACTGGGCCTCCGGTGACCGAGCTGAGATCGGTCCTGACGAACACGCTCAGCCGGATTGGTCGCCAGGTCTTCCGCTCCGCAGCCGCCCGCCGAGACGAGCGTCATCGAACCCGTCGCGCATCAATGCGGCATCCTCGAACAATGGACTGGCGCGCCGGGTGCGAAAGGCGGCAGTTACGTCGGCGTCGGGCGGCACCAATGACGCGGAGGTTCGCGTGTGGCATCAGGCGTTCACGTACAATCAAAAAACACTTGACAGGATTATCGGCAGTGACCGGAAATCGATCGAGTTCCTCGCGTGGATGGCGCGATAAACACGACAGCCTGGCTCGTGCGCTCAGATGTCGAGATGTCCGGCGCGCCGCCTCCCTCATCTCAACGTCGCCCCTCACAGGCGATCGTCGAGTGGCAGAAACTGCGATGCTACAACGGTGGCATGTCAAAGACGATTGCATCGCTCACGGACCTCTCGGATCAGGAGCTCATTGCTGAAGTGTCTCGGGCGGCAGCGCAGGAGCGTTCGTCGACTACTCACCTCATTGCGCTGCTGGCCGAAGTCGATGCGCGTCGCCTGTATCTTGGCGCAGGATGCTCGTCACTCTTCACCTACTGCACGCAGGTACTACAGCTCTCTGAGCACGCGGCATATGGACGCATCGAGGCTGCGCGAGCGTCACGCCGCTTTCCCGTCATCCTCCAGATGCTGGGCGAGGGCCTGATTACGCTGACAACGATTGGACTGCTGGCGCCCCATCTGACGACGGAGAATCACCCCCACGTACTCGGCGCCGCGCGCCACAAGAGCAAGCGCGAAGTCGAGCACATGGTTGCGGCGCTCCATCCACGGCCGGCGGTGATGCCTTCAGTCCGAAAGCTGCCCGACCCGGCACCGGCGCATCGTCCTGCGATCGAAGCCCACGTAATCAGGAGTCCTGATACTGCGCGCCCAATCGACGAGGCCGCGTCGAGTTGCTCTTCGCCGACTCCAATCGATCGCAGGACTTCGAATCGGCCTGCAGTCGTGATTCCACTGGCGCCCGAACGTTACAAGGTGCAGTTCACCGTATCCCGCGACACCTATGACAAGTTGCGCCGAGTGCAGGACTTGATGCGGCATTCCATACCACGTAGTGATCTGCCTGCGATCTTCGATCGCGCGTTGACTCTCCTGTTAAAGGAACGCGAGAGAACAAAGCTGGCCGTCGCGACCCGAGCGCGGCCGTCACGTCCTTCGAAAACCGACACCCGCCACATCCCTGCCTCGATCAAGCGGGTGGTCTGGGCACGCGACAATGGACAGTGTGCGTTCGTCGGGACGAACGGTCGCTGCTCGGAGTGCGGCTTCCTCGAGTTTCATCACGTCGTGCCGTTCGCCAGAGGTGGGAAGACCGTGGCTGAGAATCTGGAGCTGCGCTGTCGGGCGCACAACGTTTACGAGGCAGAGCGCTGGTTCGGGCCCTCGCTCGTGCAGGAATGTGCGAGTGCCTACGCGCCGCTCGGTCCGGACCGAGTTGTGGGTAATGAAGGCGAGTCATTCACAAGGCAACGTCATGTTCATGCGGTCGAAGGGCCCGCATCTGGGAGGTGAAGTCCGCGACATGACCGCGCGGCGCAATGACGCGCACGAGCTCACTCCGTCCGGGACGACGGGAACCGCCCGCGGATCAGGGGCGCTCAGGTCGGGCAGGATTGAGCGCACGACGTCGAGCCGTCCATGCGGTTGGAGCGCGGCTCTCACGCGCCCGGGTGACGTGCGAATGCCGAACAGCTCACCGCCCGGTCATCATCGGCAACTCGATAGCGCTCGCACGGCCGGGCGCGTGGTAGATGCGCTGCACGGCTTTGCGGTAATCCGTCGGCTTGGCCTTGAAGATATTCGGCACGAAGGTCTGCGGATTGCGGTCGTACAGCGGGAACCAGCTCGATTGCACCTGCACCATGATCCGGTGTCCAGGCAGGAAGACGTGGTTTGCCGTGGGCAGTGCGAAGCGGTACTGCAGCGGCGTGTCGGACGCGATCGGCTTGGCGGTCTCGAGGCTCTCGCGGTAACGTCCGCGGAAGATATCGGCCGACACCATCAGCTGGTAGCCGCCCATTGCCGGCTGCATGGCGACCTCGTCGGGGTAGACGTCGATCAGCTTGACGACCCAGTCCGAGTCGGTGCCGCTGGTCGAGGCGATGAGGCTGGCGATCGGCTGGCCGCTGATCTTGACCGGTGATTTCAACACCTCGGACGTGAACGCCAGGACGTCGGGTCGGCCGGACGCTTCGCGCTGATCGTCGACCAGCCACTGCGGCCAGGTCATGCCGTCGTCGTAGCCGACGGGCTGAATCGGCCGCGCCCGAAACGGAACCGGCTTCGCGGGATCCGAGACGTATTCATCGTACGCGGCGTCGTTCGATTCCGGCGCGGTGAAGCGAAGCGCCAGGTTCGCTCCGAGATAGAGCGGCGTGGGCTGGACGTTGCAGCCGCTCGCGCAGCCTGACGGCCACGCCGGGAGCTGACGCCAGGTGTTGGTTCCGGTCTCGAACGCCGTGACCGGCGCAATCTCGGCCTTCGATCCTTCGTCTTTCAGATACCGATCGAGAAACGGCCGCAGGACCTGCTGGCGGAAGTAGAGCGCCGTATCGCTGTTGAATTTCAGCGCCCCCAGCGTGCTGCCGTCGTCAATCTCCTGGCCGTGATGCCAGGGCCCGAGCACCAGGAATACCTTGTCGTTGGCCGTGTCCTTCGGCTCGAGCGCTTTGTACACCGCGGGAGCGCCGTAGATGTCCTCCTGATCCCACAGGCTGTGCACGAGCATCACCGGCACGCTCAGCGGCAGCGCGCCGAGCACCTTGTCCATCGCCTGGTCCCGCCAGAACGCATCGTAGCCGGGATGCTCGAGGATCTTCCGCCAGAACCCGAGTTGTTCGAGGCCGTGGAGACGCGCGAGTTCGCCCGCGGATCCGGCCCGCATGTACATGTCGTAGTCGTCGAGGTGGCTCCTCCACCACAGCACCTCGGATTCCCGCGTTGCCTCCTGATCGTGGATGTAGGGCAGCATCTGCTGACGGAAGGCGCCGTTGTGGAACCAGTCGTCGCCCATCCAGCCGTCGACCATCGGGTTCATCGGTACCGACACCTTCAACGCCGGATGGGGGTTGACCAGTGCCATCAGTGGCAGAAATCCGTCGTACGAGATGCCGAGGATCCCGACCTTGCCGTTCGACTCAGGAATGTTCTTCACGAGCCAATCGATCGTGTCGTAGGTATCGGTCGCGTGATCGACCGGCGTCGGATTCTGCGGCCCGTGAAGCGGCCGGTTCATCACGTAGTCCCCTTCGGATCCGTACTTCCCGCGGACGTCCTGCACCACTCGGATGTAGCCCCCCTCCACGATCACGTCGGTGGCGTTGTCGTAGCCAGCGAGGATCGAGCCGAGGTGCGCGCTGCGCGCGTGGGTCGTGAGCGCGGTGGCATCGTACGGGGTCCGGGTGAGGAGGATCGGGGCGTGCTGTGCGCCTTGCGGCACCAGGATCACGGTGTGCAGCTTGACGCCGTCACGCATCGGGATCATCACGTCGCGTTTGACGTAATCGAACGTGCCCGTCGAGGCCACGAACGTCGCCGGCGTTTCACTCGGCAGCGCCGGGTATGTCGCTGGCTTCTGTTGCGCGCCGATGGGGGGCGTGAGGGCGATCGCCGACAGAATCGCCAGCGCGTTGAGTACACGAACTCGTGTGGGAAGTGGCATAGATCAATCTGCGTGTGAATGTTCGCGGGAGCGAGGGGATTCTATACCTGGGCCGGGTCGAGACCGTACTGCCAGATGAATCACCAGGAGATCACGAGATCAGGAGCACCCTGAACGCTAGATCCACTCGAGCGGTAGCGAACTGTATCTCCTGAACTCCTGATTCTCCTGTTGAGATCGTCAGGAGGCCCGAGAACCTGGAACCGAGAACCGGGAACCGGGATTTTCTCACGAGGCCGGCGAGACATACCCACGCCGGGCGCGCACGCGCAAGGCCGGGTCATTCACCTCGACCCGAATCGCGTGCCAGCGGCCGTCGTGAAAGCCGCGGCTCGGATAACCGATGTAGTACTGCTTGCTCAGTTCGTCGGCGATGCGCGCCGTGGCGGGATCGAGGTCGCGCGGATCGCGCAGGATCTCCGTGCGGCCGCCGCTGTCGTCCGTGATGTCGCGCAGCGCGGCCACGTTCACGCGCTCGTCGCCCCGGCGTGCGCCGCGATTGCTGGAGTCAGGGGGCGGCGGTGTGCCAGGAGGACGCGGCGCGGACGGACCGGTAGGGATACCGGGCACCGGTGGGCTCTTCGGGGGAATGCGTCCGCCTGGGACCGGAAACGGCATGGGTACCGGACGTCCGGGACGGCCTCGTTGAAAGAGGCTGAACGGCGCAGCCCCGCCGGGCGGCGCGGTCGTCGTCTGCGCGTCCAGGCCGATCGAGTACACGAGCGCTTCCGACTCACGAATGCGCTGCTTGAGATCCGCGAGCTCGATCCGGCTGCTCGTGTCGTTGCCGTCGGAGATGACCAGGAGCGCCTTTTTGCGATGCTTTCCCGAGCGAAGGAGTGGCAGGGCATCGTCGACCGCGTCGTAGAGCGCGGTCGCGCCGTCAGGCTGAATCGCGCGCAGCTCGTCGCTGATCCGCTGCCGGTCCGTCGTCCAGGGCTCGAGCAGGTGTGGCGCGTGGTCGAACCGGAGGAGGAACACTTCGTCTTCGGGTCCCAGCAGATCGAGGAGGAACCGATTGAGCGCCGCGCGCGCCGCCGCGATCTTCGCGCCGGACATGCTGCCGCTCGTGTCGAGCACGATGCCCAGGCTCACCGGGACGCGTTCGGCGCTGAAATGCGTGATCTCGACCGGCTGGTCGTCCTCGAACACCCGGAAATCGCTCTGTTTGAGGCCGGGCACGAATCGGCCCGTGCTGTCGGTCACTGTGGCCGTGACGTTGATGAGTTCGACACCCGTGCGGAACCGGAACGGATCCTGCCCGTGGAGGCTGATCTGCGAGCCGGCAAGGGCAGTCCCGATCGCCATCGCGAGCGTCACGCCGCGGCGGAGGATCCGGGATCGCATGGTTGAATGTCAGTGCCGGAAGAAGCCGGCTCTCGTGCGCGCGACCACGCCGGGTCGCGTGACGGCGATGGAGATCGCGCGCCAGTCGCCGCCGGGCGCATCCGGCAGCGGAACGTACCCGAGCATGTACGACGCGGCAATCGCATCGTAGATCTCTTTGTAGACGTTGTCGAGCTGGCGCACGTCAGTGACGGCGTAGGTCCGGCCGCCGGTCTGTTCGGCGAGCTGACGGAGAACGTAGGCGCTGTCCTTGCCGCGCAACTGCGCCGGAGTCTCGGGTCCGATCTGAAGATCGATCGTGTAGATCAAGGTCTGAGACCGCCGCGCCGCGTCGAGCACGCGATCGAAGTCGAGCAGGCTGACCGTGTCGTCGCCGTCCGAGAGCAGGATGATCGCTTCACGCCGGACGTCGGAGTCCGCCGGCCGTTGGCGCTGGAGCGCCCGCAGCGCGATGTACACGGCGTTGTAGAGCGCTGTGGATCCGTCGGCGCGGGTCGAGTCGATGGCGCGCCGGAGCAGCACGTGGTCGTTCGTGAAATCCTGACGCACGTCCACGGTGCTGTTGAACGCGACTACCTGGCCGATGTCTTTCGGGCCGAGTCGATCGACGATCGCGTCGGCAGCCGCCTGCGTCGCCACGAGGTTCGGCTGCATGCTCGCGCTCGTGTCCAGCAGCAGCGAGATGGCCGTGGGAATGTGATCGCCGCTGAACATCGCGATCTGTTGCGGGCGGCCGTTCTCGAAGATCCGGAAATCGGCCTCGACGAGATCGCGAACGACGTGGCCCTGAACGTCACGCGCGGTCACCGGCAGCAGCACGAGCTCGCTGTGCGATCGAAAACGCGGCGCCTGGGCCGGCTCTTGAAAAGCGGCGGCGCTGAGGACGATTCCCGCGCAGGACGCGCAAGCCGCCGCCAGCATCCGAGTCCTTCCTGGCGTACGGGGAACCATATCCTGCTCTTATAGGGAACCTTTCCACCAGAGTCAAGACGCGTTACACGTGCTGAGGTATCCTCGCGACCTCGCGCGGCGAGAACAGCGGAGCTCACATGCAAATCTTTCTCAAGATCGACGGAATTGTCGGCGAAGCTCAGCACGTGAAGCACAAGAATGAAATTGCCGTCGAATCCTATTCGTGGAGCGAGGCGGCGGCGCCGTCGCCAGGCGGGGGCACCGGGCTGGCGGCAGGCAAAGTACAGATGCAGGGTTTCAGTGTGAGCATGAAAGCGAGCAAGGCCTCGCCGAAACTGTTTCTGGCGGTCGCGACCGGTCAGCACTTCAAAACGGCGGTGCTCAGCGTGCTGGCGGCCCCGTCCAGCCCGTTCGACTTCCTCACCTGGACGTTGTCCGACGTCACCGTGATCGACTTCCGCACTGCCGGCTCACCCGACGCGATTCTCGACAGCATCACGCTGGCCTTCACGAAGATTCAGGTGAAGTACCGTGAGCAGACACCGTCGGGCGGCCCGGGCGCCGAGGTCAAGGCCGGCTGGGACCTCGTGAAGAACCAGTCGATCTGACGCACGAGATTCTCTGATTCGCCGGAGTTCCGGGTTGTTCGGCATCAGTCCGATGTATTCTTCCCGCCGGAAGGAGCATCCATGACTTCTCGATCCGCCTCGATTCTGCTCGCGGTGTGTTGCGCCGGCCTGCTCGTGACCGCAGCCACGCGCGGCCACGCCACGGCCCAGGGGCAGCCGCAGGGAAGAGGCGATCAGGCCGGTACCGGCGGCCGAGGTCAGGGACGCGGCGGCGGTGGCGCGATCACCATCCGGGCCGCGCGCGTGCTCGACGGTCGCGGTAGCGTGCTCGAGAATGCGGTGGTCGAGGTCCAGGGCTCCAAGATCACCGCCATCGACCAGCGCTCAGGCCCGGTCACCTTCGATCTCGGCGACAAGTCGCTTCTGCCCGGCATGATGGACGTCCACGTGCATCTGAACTGGTACTTCGGACCCAACGGCAAATACGGTGAACGCGATGTGCCCGCGGGCTACGCGATGGATGCCGTGATCGAGAATGCCCGCAAGACGCTGATGGCCGGGTTTACGACCGTGCAGTCCGTCGGTTGGGCCGGAGACAAACCACTTCGCGAGGCAATCGCCGCGAGCGTCGTTCCCGGTCCCAGGCTTCTGACGTCGCTCGGCCAGCTTCAACCTGGGAACCAGACGCCGGATCAACTCCGCGAGCGCGTGCGCGCCCTCAAGACAGAAGGCGCAGACGTGATCAAGGCCTTCGCGTCCGGCAGCATCCGTGACGGCGGCAAGATGAACGTCACGCAGGAGCAGATGGACGCGATCTGCGGAGAAGCGAAAGCGCAGGGTCTGCGCACCCTCATCCACGCGCACAGTCCCGAGTCGATCATCGCGTCGGTGAAGGCGGGCTGCACGCAGATCGAGCACGGTGGTTTTGCGGACGACGCGGCGATCAAGGCCATGAAGGACGCCAATGTGTACTTCGACCCGAACATCGGTCTCGTGCTGCAGAACTACATCGAGAACAAAGACAAGTACATGGGCTCCGGCAACTTCAACGAAGAGGGCTTCGCATTCATGGAGAAGGCCGTGCCGACGATGGGCCCGATCTTCAACAAGGCGCTCAAGGCAGGGCTGCGTATGCCGATGGGCACGGACGCTGTCGCCGGGGCGCACGGTCAGAACGCGCGCGAGGCCATCGCGCGGGTGCAGAACGGTGGTCAGAAGCCGATGGACGCGATCATCGGCGCGACCTCACTTGCCGCGGAATCGATGAACCTTGGCGATCAGCTTGGGACTCTCAAAGCCGGCTACGAAGCCGACATCGTTGCCGTGAACGGCGATCCCACGAAAGACATCACGAAGCTGCGCGACGTGGCGTTCGTGATGAAGGGCGGCAGAGTGTTCAGGAAGTAGGGGATACGGCAAACGCCATCAGCGATGCCGTGTTGCCTTCGCCGGTTGCGATGACGATCAGCTGCTTGCCGGACTTCGTGCGATAGGTCATCGGCGTGGACGAAGCGCGGCGAACCAGATCGACGTGCGCGAGCTCCTTCCCGGTCGCTTTGTCGAACGCGTAAAGCATCGAATCCCCGCCGGCCCCTAATACCAGCTCGCCCTTCGTGACGATCACGCCGCCGACGCCACTCGCACCGAGGCGGTTCGGCAGCTTCAGGCCCGCAAGCGCCGGATGCGCGCGGATTGACGGTGTGTCGCCGAACGGCACGCGCCAGGCGATGTCGCCCGTGTTCATGTTGATCGCCACGAGCTCACCGTACGGCGGCTTGACGAGCGGGAGGCCGCGGCCGTTCGCACCGCTCTCACCCGGCGTGAACGTCGTACTGCTGCCGGAACTGCCGATGAAATCCGCGTCGACTTCGGCCGCACGTGGGTTCGTGGGCGACCGATCGACGGCCTGGATGCGAACAACGGCCGGTGCGTTGCTCGTCTTGATATAGAGCCAATTCGTCTCCGGATCGAAAGCGGCGCCTCCCCAGTTCGCGCCACCGATGACGCCGGGGCGCTGCAGCGTGCCCTCAAGCGAGGGCGGCGTGTAGAGCGGGCCGATCCGGAACTTCTTCATTTGCTCCTGCGCCTGCAGCTTCAACTCCGGCGTCAGGTCGAACGCGTCGTCCAACGTCACGCCCTGAGGCGAGATCGCGCCCGGCCGGGTCGGGAAGGGCTGCGTCGGCGATGCCTGTTCGCCTGGAACGTCGCTCGCGGGCACCGGGCGCTCCTCGATCGGCCAGACCGGCGTTCCGGTGACGCGATCGAACACGAATGCGAAGCCCTGCTTCGTCACCTGCACGACACCGTCGACTTGCCGACCGTCCACGCGCATCGTCACCAGCACTGGCGCGGCGGGAGGGTCGTAGTCCCAGAGACCGTGATGCGCAACCTGGAAATGCCATTTGCGCACGCCAGTGGATGCATCGAGGCAGACAAGGGAGTCGGCAAAGAGGTTGTTACCGAGGCGATGGACGCCGTAGTAGTCGTTGCTCGGCGTGGAGACCGGCAGGTACACGAGCCCTCGCGTCGAGTCCACCGTGAACGGCGCCCACACGTTGGCGTGCCCGGTGACCTTCCACGATTCGTTGGCCCAGGTCGCGGTCTCCGGATCGCCGTCCATCGGGATCGTGTGGAAGTTCCAGACCTGTTTGCCGGTGCGCGCATCGAAGGCGCGGACGTCGCCCGGAGGATCGTTCTTGTACATGAGACGATCGCCGACGCCGTTGCCGAGGATCACGAGGTCCTTGTAGATGACTGGCGGTGACGTGTTCGTGTAGCGCTTCGGATCGACCGCCCACCGCAGTCCCTGTGTGAGATCGATCACGCCGTGCGTGCCGAAGCTGTCGACGAGCTCGCCGGTCTTCGCATCGAGGCAGAACAGTCGGGCGCGGCTGTTCATGAAGATCCGCAACTTGTCGCCGTCCCGCCACGCCGCCACGCCGCGATGGACGAAGCCGGTGCCGTTCGGCGGCTGACCGTCGACGTAGGCCTTGGGATCGAAGGTCCATTGCTCCGCGCCGGTTTCCGCGTCGAGCGCCACGACGCGGTTGTACGGCGTGCTGAGGTACAGGACGTTGTCGATCATGAGCGGCGTGTTCTCGAACATTCCGGGCCGCGTGCCGTACTCGGGTTTCAGTTCCTCACCGGGCTTCCATTCCCACGCGAGACCCAGTTGCGCGACGTTCCTGCGATCGATGGCGGCCAGCGGCGAGTAGTGCGTGCTGCCTGGATCGGCCGCGTAGGTGGGCCACTCCTGCATCAGCGAGTCCGCGGCGCCCGCACTGACGAGGAGGAGACCGGCGAGAAGCGTGAGAAGGCGGCGTGGCATGCGGTGAATCTCGCCGAGACGGCGCAGCGTGTCAACAAAATGTGCGAGCAGTGCGTTCGATCGGTACCATCGGGGGCGCCGTCTCGCTTTGACAGTCTCGCCTGTCGACCTTGACCCTCTTTGTCTCCGGGCGTTAGTGTTGCGTGGCTTCAGCCTGATCGTGCCGCAGCCGAACGGCAACACGACGCGGACGATCGCCGGGTAGCGTTTTGTCGCTGTCCGCTGTCCGCTGTCCGCTGTCAGCTGTCCGCTGTCCGCTGGCCGCTGCGAAAGCGGCAAGCGGCGCCGGCAGATTCGTAATCGTCTTTACGGAATGGACATCTGATGCGCGACAGCGGGCGGTTAGAGCTGTGTCCGAGGCGTCGCGAAGGTGTGAATGAGCAGTCCGTTGGCTGGTCCCGTCCTTGCTACGCTCGCCTGTACACGCGACACTTGTAGTGCGCACACTGGTGGGCGCCGGATGGTCGCGCGCCCTC
>DATAEK010000028.1:0-7908 GCA_036258055.1 Vicinamibacterales bacterium | reverse complement strand
GTCCCGTGTTCCTGCGGACCTCGTCGAGCGCGGGCCACGGCATCGGCACGGCGCTCAACGAGGCAATCGAGCAGAACGCGGATGTCTTCGCGTTTCTCTTCGATCAGCTCGAAATCCGCTACGCGCCGCCACGATAGGCTGGCTCCGGCGGGTTATGAAGGAGACGGCTCTTTTTGTGCGCAGCAAGGAGCTTTCCGAAGAGCCGCCTAAGGTGGTTTGCCAAGGCTGGCATTGCGGGCGAGTATGTAGCGGAGTCCGAGGCGGGAAGAGAGGGAGGATCCATGCGACGAATCGCGACAAGTATCGTCATTGGCCTGTTGGCGGCGCCCGCGTTCGCACAGAGCGCGCCCACAGGACAAGCGGCATCGCCAAGCGCCGGCGCTGTCCTGGTGCGCATCGCGCAGAACGCCTGGGCGGGCGCCAAGCGCAACATCGTTGAGTCGGCGGACCAGATGCCCGAGGCGGACTACGGCTTCAAGCCGGTCGACACCGTCCGCACGTTCGGCCAAATCCTGGCGCACGTCGCGGACAGCAACTACTTCTACTGTGCCCGCTCGAAGGGGGAGGCGCCGCCGGTGCCCGACGGCACGCTCGAGAAGACGGCCACGACGAAGGCGGCGATTGTGAAAGCTCTTCGCGAGTCGGTCGCATACTGCGACGCCGTGTACGCCTCGCTCACGACAGCGTCGGCCGCGGAGATGGTAAAGGCGGGCGACAATCAAATCCCGCGCGTCCAGCCACTCTTCGGCAACGTGTCGCACAACGTCGAACACTACGGGAATCTCGTGACCTATTTCCGCCTCAAGAACATGGTGCCGCCGTCCACGAAACGCGAGGGCGGATTCTAGAACCTATCTCACAAACCGAATGCGAGCGAGCGTCGCGAGCGAGCCACGCGAACGGAGCGAGCCGGCGAAGCGGCGAGCGAGAGAGCGTGTGGGGGAGTCCGAGGGGCAAAGCCCCTCGGATTGAGACTAGACCTGCGACGATCCGTCGCGCTCGTGGCGCTGGCTGGCGTTTCCGTTCCGCCGTTGCTTCGCCGCGGGCGCTCCGCAGCGCGCCGACGATGCCGACTTGCCGAGCCGACGTGGTACGCTCGAACGGCCACTCGGCGGGACAGCCGACTCGATCTTTCGAGGTCGGCTCCGGTGTGCGGTCGTTGACGCAGGCTGTTACGACGGAGGTCGCGATGGCGTGGGCCCGGCGGCCTACGCCGCAGCCGCCTGCGCGGGCCCCCACACCAGGAATGGTTCCACGCGTCGTAGTATCTCAAGTTGGTGGAACCGTGATGGTCAGCGGAGTCCAGTTCACGCAAAAGGAGCCGGCGTTGCCGCCATTGCAGGCCGGAACCACTGCACTCTTTCTTCTCCATCGTAGTGGCAACAAATATTTGATCGTTGGCAAGTATTTCGGCGCGTTTGCGATCGCGGACGGCAGGCTGCGGCCTCTGGTCGCAAGGGAAGATTGTGCGCCCGAGTACCGCAATGAGACCCTTTCAACTGCAGTCGATACACTGACCACAGGTCTCCGTGCACTTGGTAGTAGATGACGCGATCGTCTTCGCGGATTACTGAATGGCGTCCGAACGCCCGGTAAATTCAGCGGGACGCCCACGGATGAGATAGCCCCTCGCGAGTATTCCCACGCGGGCGTTCGTTCGGCTCACATTCCAGATTGATTACGACTGAGAGAACCGGGATACTTCCGACAGTCCCACCGAATGTCCTGTGCCCGTATTGCAGGGGCAAGCGCATGAATATTCCAGCGGTTGTTCTCTTTGCCTTTCTTCTTGGCATGCCCGTTCTCGGTGTATGCCAGTCGAACGCTCTCTCCACCCAGGTCGCGGCTCCGGCCACACCGGCAGCGGTCAAGGGCATCCTCGCGGTGCGGCGCTTCACTCTGGCAACGCCATACCAGGACACCTGGACCAAAGGAGGCCGCATGGTCGCAACGGGCACCCTCGTGGTGCTCGCGGTGGATCCAGCGTACGTGATCCCGCGCAACACGTTGGAGCCGGTGCTGTTCGCAGGAAATGTCCCGATACATCGGCTGAACCAGGGCGACAAGTCGGGCCGCGTCATCGGCATCGTGCCGGGCGACGTCGATGTCGGTACCGCCCCCATCTGGTTCGGCACTCCGCAACTGCCGGAGCGCCTGACGCCGGCCCTCATCGAATCTGAACGCGCCCTCGCCGAGAAAGTCGGCGTGCGCGCATTCGGGCGGGCGAAGATCGCCGCCGTCGCGCGCCCGCCGGTCGCGGCACAGGATCTGGCGTCGCTGCTGCGGACTACAGGCGCCGAGCTCGTCCTGCAGTACTCGCCCCAGGAAAAAGCGCTGGCAGAATCCTGGCGATTGCCGACGGCGAAAGCCACCAGAAAGCCTGACTAACGAGCGTCACGGAGGACGAACCGTAGTGACGCATACACCAAGCTTGAGCCTCAGGCTCGCCGCAGTGTTCCTGCTGGTGCCGCTCGCTGCAACCGCTGCGATTACCAGGACCGAACTCGCGGGCAACTCTCTCACGCAGTTCCCGTTCTTCGAGTACGTCAAGGCGTTCAGCGTGAACGCTCCGCTGAAAGTGGCGATCGATCCGACGCGCTTTCCGGCCATCGTTGGCAAGACCTGCAACATCTTCGTCGTCAAGCACAAGAGCCCGTCCGACTGGAGCACCGCCCCGGCGCTGGTCGACGTGACGCCGGGCGGCGCGCTGACAGCGACCTTCGTCGCGGGCACGATCCAGGCGAACACTTTCGAAGTGGCGGCGGCGTCGACATTGAACGCCGACGCGGGGGCCAGTATCGGCGTGCCCTACGACGTGGTACTCGACTGCGACCAGAACGGCACTCTGAGCGATGGCGACTTTATCGACGGCCTGAGCGGCGAAGCCGGGCTTTACATGGTCGGCGACACGACGGCGTTAGGTCCCCACGCCGTCACCGAACAGATTTACAACCTCGACTCGGGTGTCGCCTCGAGCTTCGGCATTCCCGGCGACAAGCTCGGCGAGGACCTCTACTTTCCGACCAACATCGCGGCCATGGGCCGGCTGCCCGTCGTTATCATCAGCCGCGGCAATGGCCACGACTTCCGCTGGTACGACCACATCGGCAACCACCTGGCCTCGCATGGCTACGTGGTCATGAGCCACAACAACAATACGGAGCCGGGCCCGGAGTTCGCGGCGACCACGACGCTGGGTCACACAGATGCATTCTTGGACCAGGCGGAGGCGGGAGCCGTTGGGGGCGGCGCGCTGGCCGGCCATCTCGATTCACATCGCATCGTGTGGATCGGCCACAGTCGCGGCGCGGAAGGCGTGGCGATTGCCTATAACAGACTCTTTCATGGAGCCGTGACGCCGACTCACTACAGCCGGCCGGATATACGGCTGATCAGCAGCATGTTGCCGACGGACTTCAACGGCACGAACGTCGCCAATCCGCATGATGCCAACTACCATCTGTGGACAGCCTCGGGCGACAGCGACGTGAATGGTGGGGCAGGCTGCGACCTGTGCCAGACGTTCCATCTCGCGGATCGCGCCACCGGCTACAAGCAATCGACGATCGTTCAGGGCAGCGGCCACGGGGATTTTCACGACGAACCGGCCGCCGGCGAAGCCTTTAGCGGGCCCTGTCCGATTGGGCGCGCCAATACCCACCTGATCCAGCTGGGCTATCTCTTGCCACTGGTCGAACACTACGTGGAAGGCAACGTTCCGGCGCTGGACTTCCTGACACGCCAATACGAGGACTTTCATCCGATCGGCGTTTCGACCGCCAACCCCTGCATCGTCGTCAGCAATGAATATCGCAACGGGGCGTCGGTCGGCAACTTCGTCATCGACGACTACCAGACGCAAACCTCGCCGAACGTCAGCAGCTCGGGTGGCACCGTCACATTCAATGTCGAGCACCTGACCGAAGGCTTTCTCAACGACAACAACAGCGACTTCTCCTTCAGTGCGGGTGATCCGTTTAACGGTGCCACGCAGGGCGGCGACACGGATGTGACGCGCGGAGTGGTGTTCGACTGGACCGACACGGACCGCTTCTATGAATGGCAGATCGTCAGCGGCGCCAACGACTTCACGCGGTTCCTGTATCTCTCGCTGCGCGGCGCGCAAGGCACGCAGCATCCGAACACCACGGCGGTGTTGGGCGATCTCACATTTTCGTTGACGCTACGCGATGGCCTCGGCGTGACCAGCACCATTAACATCGGCGCGTATGGCGGCGGCCTCGAAGAGCCTTATCAGCGCAACGGCGGCTGGCACAACGAGATGGAGACCATCCGCATACGCAACACGGATTTTCTCAACAATGGCGCCGCGCTCAACCTCACCAACATCGTCGCCGTGCGCCTCAATGCCGGTCCGTCCTTTGGAGATAGCAAGGGCCGCATCGTCATCGATGATGTGATGCTCACCAACGACGTGATGCCCGGATTTCCGACGGCGCCGAAGATCCAGATCACCGGACCGCTGGTGTTCCCGGACACCTGCGGCCTGGCGACGGTGACGGCAACGCTCGACGTCTGCAACGGCGGCGGCGGTCCGCTGACGGTCTTTCCGATCACATCCTCGTCGCCCAGCTTTTCGGTGCTGACGCCGACCGGCGGGTTCCCGCTCTCGGTGGCGCCGGGTGCGTGTTTTCCCCTGCATGTCCAGTTCACGCCGACCGGTCCCGGCCCCGTCTCGGCGACGCTGACTGTGCCGAGCGACGACCCGGTCAACCCCTCGGTGAACGTCACCGCTCAGGCCAACGTCGGCCAGGCCACCATCGTGACGGTCATGCCCGACAACGGTGACTTCGGTGAGGTGTGTGCCGATCCCAACAAGTTCAAAGACCTGCCGCTCACGATCAACAACAGCGGCTCCTGCACCCTCACGATCACCAGCATCGCGTCATCGTCATCGGAGTTCGAAGTCCCATCGGTGTTGAGCTTCCCGATGAGCATCGCGCCTGGCGATAGCGTTGCCGTGCCGATACGATTCCATCCAACGTCGCCGGGTGCGAAGTCCGCGACGATTACCCTGTCCACTAACGATCCGGCCGCACCTAACAAGGTCGTGCAGGTCAGCGGCACCGCGCCTCCGACCTTCGTCTGCCACCCGCCGGTGTTTTCCTCCATCGACGCGGCAATCGGGCCGACGTTCGGTACGGGCCGTACCGGGAAATACACCTACAACGGCAGCGGCCGGTTCCTTGCGCCGTTCGGTCCTGGCAAGGCATTCGGCGTGCAACTGCAGGGTGAATACATGTTCTACTCGGGACGCCAGGAGGGTCAGATCGATGCCAGCCTCCTCTATCGGCACGGAATGTTCCAGTTCGGTGCCGCGACGACGTTCAAAGCGGCAAACCTGCGCTCCGAAGCGTCCGCCGGGTCGCTCAGTCACGCGACGCTGACCTTCGACGTCCTGCTTCCCAACGTACGGTTCGGCGCGTTCGGTTCGAAAGGTCTTCACGAGACCGATGTGGTGACGCTGAACCAGTCGATCAGTGGCGGCACCATCATCGCGAGCGAGGGGCTGCTGCACACGATCGATCAACTGGGCGGAACCGTGCAGGCGGAGATCATCCCGAACGCCTGGATCGACGCGAACCTCGTCTATCTCCACCGCTACGCGCCCGGCTTCGGCGATACCGCCGGCCTGGGCGTGAAGTACTCGCAGCTGATTCTGCCGTGGCTTGCCGGCACCGTCAGACTCGACGTGAACGAAAGCTACCTCGGCGCGCACACGGTGGGCACGCTCACCTTCGGCGTGACGATTGGCCGCTGGTCACGACCGCAGGACTACTCGAACCCGGTCAATCCGCTGGGAACGGAACTGCCGCGGTTGCACTACGAGTTGTTCCAGCGAATTCGCTGAGATCAACTGCCTGTCGAGCAGGCGAACGGTAGCGGATACAAATGGCAATGGGAGAGACTCCCATTGCCACTGCCATTTGCCACTTGCCATTTGCCCGTAGTGTTCCACAAGTCGGCCGACATCGTTCGCGCAGTCATGATATAAGCTCCGGCTCGTGATCGACCTCGCGGCGCTGCAGATGATGCTGGGAGTGCTGACCGCCTGGCTGGACCGCCGGGAGCGAGAGGGCTGCGATGGTTCAGGACATGCGCGATGTGAAAGCGATCGACACCCGCTTCGCCCATGTACGACGCCGCGGTCCGTCGCAAGTCGTGCGCGCGGAAGTGGAACGAGACTCCGCCCTTGCAGAGGATGGCTGCCGCCTTCTTGCCCGATCAGCCACACAGGTGTGGCGGTGATTTGAGAACACGTATCGGTCGTCGGCGTTCTCCGCACGTGCTCGTCGAACTAGGATTTCAAGGACCATCGAGGTGATCGGCACCCGGTGCGGGTCATGGTTCTTCGAGACATCGCCGGGAATCAACCACCAGCCGGTGTCTAGGTCCACCTCGCGCCATTGCATTTGGCACACCTCCCCGCAGCGCTGTGCCGTGAGCAGCATCACGAGGAAGACATCGTTCAGCGCCTGCGAGAGTCGCGGCTTGGGTGTCCCGTCAGCGTTCGTGGCCTCGGTCTCATGGAGCGCGGCCAGAGTTCGCGTAGCTCGTCGCGGGTGAGCACGCGATCGCGACTGCGTTCAGATCCCGGTTTCTTGATCCGCCACGCCGGATTCGCTTCGATCCAATCCTGATCCACGGCAAACGTGAACAGCGCGGAGATGCGATCCAGCACGCGGTTGCCCTGGATCGGGGCGGTCTGTGCCTTCTGCTCCACGAGTTCGCGCACGTCACGGCGCCGGATATCCGCGACCCGCCGACGCCGCCAGGCCGGCAGGACTTCCTTCTCCAAGATGCGGCGGACTTCGGACCAGCTGCGCAGGACCTTCTCCTTGCGACTGCGATACAGCTCGTAGAGCGCCTGCAGCGTGTTGTCGTCCTGCGCGTGCTCCGTCTGCTTCTCGCCTACGGGATCGGCACCGCCGAAAATGCGTCCGCGGTGCTGCGTGGCGATCTTCCGCGCCTTTTCCAGGAGGACGTCCGGATAGCGCCCGAGCCCGACACGTCGCATCCGGCGGCGGTGCGGTAGTACAACGTGAACGTCTTGCGGTCCGAGGCCGACACGCGGATCGCCAGTCCCGGTACGATCGCGTCAAACACCTCGTACCGTGTCCCGTGCGACTTCAGTTGATCGAGATAGCGAGCGGTCAGCGTGACGGTGGCCATGGCTTTCTGCCTTCCCGAGGTGTCGCGTGCAGGAGGTCGTTCCGGGTGAACCAGGGGTGACGCCGCGACGGCGCTTCGATGCCGCGACGCGCCCGCACCGCGCCTGCACGTCGAACGCTAGCACCAGGGAGTTACGGCCAAATCGGGAGAGTGCAGAAAAACGCCGGAAAACGCGTCGTTTCAAGCTTGGGCCCTGGGGGTCCTAGGGCGTTGCAGAAAGTCCCAGGCTGTCGGACGAGGTCGTGAGTGATCTCGAAAACGGACCGGCGAACGTGGCTTGCGCGATTCCTCTGACCCGCTTTCGGCGCTGGAGGTCCCGAAGAGCGAACGGAGCCAGATCTGCTCTTGTTGCACTCTGTCGGTTACACCGGGGTAACGGAAGACCGCCGGTACCCTTGGCGGTGGCGTCCTTCCACGTGCGGAGGCCGCGATCGAACTCTCGTCCGCGCGTACGGCATCTGTGCCGAACGATTTCACCGTCCTGATCGACGGAGCATCAGGCCCACAGCCGCACCCCAGTTTTATTGAGGTTTTCTGTGAGGCTCCCCTCGGTGACGGCCACCGGGAGGTGGAGGGAGCGGGGTGGAATTAGACGCGCGTAAACCGGCACATCCGACCAGCGGAGGAATACGGGACTGTGCTATCCCCGTGGCTGTTGTGACGATGACTGATCTTGGCGTGTAGATCGGCCTCGTGGCCTCGTGAAGTTACTTG
>DATAEK010000027.1:0-3011 GCA_036258055.1 Vicinamibacterales bacterium | reverse complement strand
CCACCCCGCGGCCAGAGCGCTTCGCTTCGCTCGCGCCGCTGATTCGTTGCGACTATCCGGTTTCACAACACCCTGCTGGGGCCCACTTCAACCCGCTGCCAGAGCGCTTCGCTTCGCTCGCGCCGCTGATTCGTTGCGACTATCCGCTTTCACAACACCTTGCTGGGGCCCACTTCGACCCGCTGCCAGCGCTTGCTTCGCTCGCGCCGCTGGTTAGCAACGACTGCCTGCTTTCACGGCATCAGGCGGGCCATTGCATTCCATTTGCCCTTTACCCTTTGCCATTTTCCATGGCCGGCGAAGCCGGCCTACAGCTTCTCGACCTGCAGGAAATCCAATTCAACCGGCGTCGATCGGCCGAAGATCGTCACCATCACCTTCAACGTGTTGCGATCGAGGTTGACCTCGTCGACCACGCCGTTGAAGCTGGTGAACGGCCCTTCGTTGATCCGCACCTGGTCGCCCTTCTCGAACGTGTACTTCGGCTTCGGCTTCTCGGCGGCTTCGGTGACCTGATTCAGAATCTGGTCGACCTCTTCACGCGAGAGCGGCGTGGGCTTCGCGCCGGCGCCGACGAATCCCGTGACCTTCGGCGTGTTCTTCACGACGTGCCACGCGTGGTCGGACATGTGCATCTCGACCAGGATGTAGCCGGGGAAGAACCGCTTCGAGCTGACGACTTTCTTGCCGCCGCGCATCTCGGCGACCTGCTCGGTCGGGATCAGGATCTCGCCGATCTCTTCCTGCAGCCCATACGCCTGCACGCGCTGCTCGAGCGACTCCTTGACCTTGTTCTCGAAGCCCGAGTAGGTGTGGACGATGTACCACTGCTTCGTGCGGTCGTCGGTCATGCTGGTCATGCCGCTCCGAAGCTCCTGAAGATCCAGCCCATGAACCGATTCAGTCCGAAATCGACGAGGCCGAGATACAACCCGAAGAAAATCGACGTCAGGATGACCACGAACGTCGTCGCGTAGACTTCCTTGCGGCTCGGCCAGGTGACCCGGCCCATCTCGTTGCGCACTTCGGACAGGAAACGCCGCGAACGGCCCCACCAGCCCGTGACGCTGTCACGCGCGCGGCCACCAAACGAGTCGTCATGCTCCGCCATTGCACTCTTCATGATCTGACTGGTGGGTCTCCAACGCCCCGCTCCTCGCCCTCTCTGGCCCGGTGTTGTTTGCCTTCAACGTCTCTAGCGAATCTGGCAGGACAGGAGGGAATCGAACCCCCAACCCCCGGTTTTGGAGACCGGTGCTCTGCCAATTGAGCTACTGTCCTCTATTGGCGCTCGGGGCCGCCGCTCCGCGGCGGTTCCCTCCGGCCCCTCGCTTACGCTCGCTCCACTACGCTCCCGCTGCGTCGGTCGCTCCGTTCCGCTCGCGATCAGTCCCAGCGGAGCCGAGCGAATCCAGCTGACGACTACCGACTACTTCGTCTCTTTGTGCGCCGTGTGCTTCCGGCAGAAGCGGCAGAACTTGCTGAACTCCAGCCGTTCGCTCGTCTTCTTCTTGTTCTTGGTCGTGCTGTAGTTCCGGCGCTTGCACTCCTGGCACGCCAAGGAAATGATGTCGCGCATTATTCGATGACTTCGCTAATGGTTCCGGCGCCGACGGTCCGCCCGCCTTCACGAATCGCGAAGCGAGCGCCCTTCTCGAGCGCAACCGGCACGTGAAGTTCAGCCGTGATGCTCGTGTTGTCCCCCGGCATCACCATCTCGACGCCCTCCGGCAGCTTGAGCGATCCGGTCACGTCGGTCGTCCGGATGTAGAACTGCGGACGGTACCCGTTGAAGAACGGCGTGTGACGGCCGCCCTCGTCCTTGGACAGGATGTAGACCTCGCCCTTGAACTTCGTGTGCGGCTTGATCGAACCGGGCTTCGCCAGCACCTGGCCGCGCTCGACGTCGTCTTTTTCCACGCCGCGGAGCAGCACGCCGATGTTGTCGCCGGCGACTCCTTCATCGAGCAGCTTGCGGAACATCTCGACGCCGGTGACGACCTTCTTCTCGGTCGGCCGGAACCCGACGATCTCCACTTCCTCGCCCACCTTGACCTTGCCGCGGTCCACACGGCCGGTCACGACGGTGCCGCGCCCTGAGATCGAGAACACGTCTTCGATCGGCATCAGGAACGGCTTGTCGATCTCGCGCTGAGGCAGCGGGATGTAGCTGTCGAGCGCCTCCATCAGCTTCATGACCGAGTCCACGCCGTCCGCCTCGCCGTTGAGCGCCTTGAGCGCCGACACACGGACGACCGGCACATCGTCGCCGGGGAAGCCATACGTCTTGAGCAGCTCGCGAATCTCCAGCTCGACGAGGTCCACAAGCTCCTGATCGTCGACCGCGTCGACCTTGTTGAGCGCGACGACGAGGTACGGCACGTTCACCTGCCGCGCGAGCAGCACGTGCTCACGCGTCTGCGGCATCGGGCCGTCGACCGCGCTGACGACCAGAATGGCGCCGTCCATCTGGGCCGCGCCGGTGATCATGTTCTTGATGTAGTCGGCGTGACCCGGGCAGTCCACGTGCGCGTAGTGGCGGTTCGGCGTGCTGTACTCGACGTGGCTCGTCGCGATGGTCAGGATCTTCGTCGCGTCGCGGCGCCCCTGCGACTCCGAAGCCTTCGCGACCTCGTCGTACGGCACGAACTTCGCCCACCCCTTGTCAGCCGCCACCTTCGTGAGCGCGGCCGTCAGCGTGGTCTTGCCATGGTCGATGTGACCGATGGTGCCGACGTTGACGTGTGGTTTCGAACGATCGAATTTCTCTTTTGCCATGTCGTGTGTCCGTCCTCGATAACGTCTCTCTACGATTACGTCCGTTGCCCGACTATCTGTCAGATACCGTCGCGTTGCGCCGGCCTGCTGTCCTCGTGCGCTCTCCGCGAATCAATGGCCCCTCGTTCAAGCCTCGCTCGCGGGCGCTGACCTCGCATCAGATGGAGCCGATGACCAGGATTGAACTGGTGACCTCGTCCTTACCAAGGACGCGCTCTGCCAACTGAGCTACA
>DATAEK010000019.1:0-8578 GCA_036258055.1 Vicinamibacterales bacterium | reverse complement strand
ACGACGAATCCACCGCGACGTGTCTGTTGATGTCCTGGCCCCGAGTAGCCGAAGTTCGAGTTCTCGTGAAAGCCGTGAGCGGCGACACGCTGCTGTCACAGCGGTGCGATCGGAACGAGGCCTTCGGCCTGGCGGAGGAGTGGAAAAGCCGTATGCTGCACCGCGGCTGGAAACGGCCGTCAGACGTGGGTCCAGCGGACAAATCTTGATATTTGCTGCCGGCATTGTCGCAAGCCTTCATATGGCCGTTCAGCTCCGCATCTTTGAGAGTTCAACTAAATGATGGAAACGCTTTGCACGGGAAGCCTCGGCCATTCGTTCGATCAGCTCAGCGTTCCCCGCGAGCGGTGTACGGTCGGATTGTTGTAGCTCGTAAAGGCGCTGTTGATGCTCGAGATTATTGGGGCTGTTGGATCTCCCCCTGGGCGAGGCGGGTTGGTGGGTTGCGTGGTGCCGGAGGAGGGGGTCGAACCCTCACGGGGAGTGAACCCCACGGGATTTTGAGTCCCGCGCGTCTGCCAGTTTCACCACTCCGGCCCGGGAGAACCTCAGTATATCGGATTGCGTTGCGCGAGCACGGCGTCATCGCCGGCCGATGGCCGCTAGCAGGAACTGCGATGACGTGGGCGTCCCGGCGCGACAATTCCTGCAACCCGCCGCCCGTATCTCATTGGATCTCCGCGGTGATCGGCGGATCCGATTCCGGCAGCCATCGTGCACATCGAAGCCGTATGAGCCACGCGCCGAAACGATCCGTGTACATCCTTCGCAGCGTGAAGGATCCCACCCGTTCCTACGTCGGCCTGACGGCCGACATCGCGACTCGCGTCGCCGATCACAACGCAGGCGCCTGTCCGCAAACCGCGAGGCATGGGCCGTGGCGGGTGGTGGTGCTCCTGCAGTTCGCGGACGAGCACCGCGCCGCCCATTTCGAGAAGTACCTGAAGTCGGCGACCGGCCGTGCCTTCGCCCAGGCACACTTCGCCTGAACGCCATTCTTGATTCGTTGTCGGATCGATGCGAGTTGCGGGCTACCAGATCACTTTGACTGCACCGGCCCTGCGAATCTGCGTGTCGCGCGTCAGGAGGGGCAGGCCGAGCGCGGCAGCCGCGCTGCAGATCAACGTATCGAAGGGATCGCGCGTGAAGCGGAGATCGTCGGCGGCGAAGATCTGATCCGGCGTCAGGTCGTAGGGCTGATACGCCGGGTTGCTGAACAGGTCATCGCAGAACGTCCGGACGGAGCGTCGAAGGTTGATCCTGCCGCCCCGCGCCAGCAGCGCGAGCTTCCAGATGACAGCGACGGGGACGTAGAGGATGGCCTGACCCGATTCGCACGCCGCAAAGTGGCGGGCGGCTCGAGCGCCGAGCCGGCGCCCGCCCGCGGCGTAAAAGAGGAGCGCGGGCGTGTCAGTGACGGCCGCTGGCGCGTCAGTCACGGCGATGCCCGCGGCCCCTGGACGTTGCCCGGGATTCCTTCACGAGCATTGGCCGGCGAAGAGATGCCGTAAAGAGCGATCCGATGTAGGCATCCGCCCGCGCGAGATCCGGGTCATCATCTGGCAGATCGATCGAGCCGATGACGGACCGATGCGGTGCGGACGTCCGACCTGCCAGCCGAGCATCACTGAGGATTCGATCGATGACCGCGCTGACGGTGCCGCCCGGCGTCGCGGCGGCCTGCCCTTTGATCCAGAGCACGTTCCTAGCATCCAGCGTCACCGAGACGGCTTTCTTCATACATAAATACTATATCATATAAAGATATGATAATCGCCGGCCGTGCCCTACCGTGGTGGGTCCAGGGCCGGCCGGAGCCACCACAGCGCGCCGGCTGAAGCCGGCCGCACTAGTGGGCCGGCTGAACCCGGCCACGACCAACGACTCAGCCTCGTCGGTCGGCGACGGTGACGCGGATGTCGAGACGCTCGGCGCCGCGGAGCACGCCGAGGACCGCGGTCTGCCCGATGCGCTCCTCGGTCAGGAGCTTGTGCAGGTCGTCGAGGCTGGTCACCGGATGGGTGTCGAGGGAAACGACGATGTCGCCGTCGCGGAGGCCGGCGGCTCGCGCGGGCCCATCGTCTTCGAGCGAGATGACCAGCACGCCGCTGGCTTGCGCCAGGCGGTGAAAACGCGTGACGCGCCGGAGGAGCGGCACGTCCTGGCCGGCCACGCCCAGATAGCCCCGGCGGACGCGGCCGTCGCGCAGCAGGAGTGGCAGCACGGTCAGGACGGTGTTGATCGGCACCGCGAAGCTCAGTCCCTGACCTCCCGAGATGATCGCTGTGTTGACGCCCACCACTTTGCCGTTGGCCGTGACGAGCGGCCCGCCCGAATTGCCGGGATTCAGGGCCGCGTCGGTTTGAATGACGTGCTCGATGAGACGCCCGGTTTTTGCCCGCAGCGATCGCCCGAGCGCGCTCACGACGCCGGCGGTGACGGTGTGCTGGAAGCCGTACGGATTGCCGACGGCGACGACGAGCTGACCGGGGCGCAGCAGCTGCGAGTCGCCGAATTCCACGGAAGACAGATCGCTCGCGCTGATGCGGATGACGGCAGTGTCGGTGTCGCGATCCTGACCGATGAGGTCCGCACTGCACTCGCGTCCATCCGGCAGCGTGATGCCGATTTCGGCGGCGCCGTCGACGACGTGACTGTTGGTCAGGATGAGCCCGTCTTCCGCGAAGACGAAGCCGGAGCCGGTGCCTGCCTGGGCCGGCGACCGCCGTGCGCTCGATCCCTGCGATCGCACGTCGATCGTCACGACGGCAGGGGACACCCGTTCGACGACACGCGTCACTATCTGCGAGTACGCGTCAAGCGTGTCCTCATCAGAGACGAACTGGAGATTCGGAGAAGAAGCAGCCATGGATCCTCGGTTCGGGCTTCGCGACACCTTTGCCCTCGACAGATAGGACGCGAGCCAGAGAAGGAGGGATCCTAGAAGCGCCGAGGGCCGAGCGCCGAGCGCCGAACGCCGAGCCCCGGGGCGCCGACAAAGAATCATCAGAGAGGCACCACCTGAACGGCGGCGTCCTTGACCTCGTCGAGGAAACGGTTCAGCGTCGAGCCCTTCGTGAGGATCTCGAAGCGAGTGCGTGCCGTCTGGCCAAAGATCACGTGCGTGATCCCTTCCCGCTGAGCGAATGCTATCAGGCCGTCGGCCGGCCGTTCGGCCTTGACGCGGACGACGGTTGCGCCGAGCCGCTCGGCGAGCGCGATGTTGTCTTCGAGGTGTTTCCGATCCTGCGGGTTGATCCGGGCTGGAGCTTCGCGCGGCGTCTCCACGTAGACGGCATACCACCGCGCGCCGAGCCGCGCGGCGATACGCGCACCGGCGCGCAGGACTTTCGGTGCGCTTGCGCTGGAGCTCATGCTGACCATGACCCGCTCCGGGATGAGGCCCGGCTCGAGGCCCTCCCGCGCGCGGTACGACGCGGCTTTCTCGCCAACCTCGTCGGCGACCGCCCGCAACGCCAGCTCCCGCAGCGTCGAGAGATTGCCCTCGCGAAAGAAGTTGTTGAGGGCCTGTTCGACCTTCTCGGGCTTGTACACCTTGCCCTGTTTCAGCCGGCTCCGTAGCTCCTCGACGGTCGTATCCACGTTGACGACCTCGTCGGCACGGTCGAGAAACGTGTCGGGCACCGTTTCCCTGACGCGGACGCCGGTGACGCGGCCGACGAGATCGTTCAGCGTCTCCAGGTGCTGAATGTTGACCGCAGTCATCACGCTGATTCCGCGATCCAGCAACTCCAGGACATCGTCATACCGCTTCTCGTGTCGGCTCCCGGGCACATTCGTGTGCGCGAGCTCGTCGACGACGCACAGTTGCGGCTTGCGCGCGAGGATCCCGTCGAGGTCCATCTCTTCGAGCACGACATCCCTGTAGGGCATGGGACGCCTTGGCAGGACTTCGAGGTCGTCGATCTGCGCCTCGGTGTCCACGCGTCCGTACGTCTCCACGAATCCGACGACGATGTCGACGCCGCGCGCCTTCAGCGCACGCGCGTCCTCGAGCATCGTGTAGGTTTTGCCCACGCCAGGCGCGGCGCCGAGATACACGCGAAGGCGCGGGCGGTCCTGCGTTTGCAGCCTCGCGAGAAGCTGTTCGGCGGACGGACGACTCTCACCCGACATTGTTGAGATGGTACTCGGCCATCGCGTGACGCGCGTGCGGCTTTACGCACTTTTTATGGCTTTCTAAGGCCTTTTCAACATCCGTCCCCCTATCTTGAGAGAAGGCCGCGGTGAACGTGCCTCGCGTATTGGTGATAGATGGATCATCTGCCTCGTCAGTCCGAATGCTTCTTGTCCGCGCGGTCGCACCAGTTTGCGTCGGTCACGTTCGTCGTGCTCGTGGTGGTGCTGCAAGCCGGTCGTGCATACGGTCAGACTGCGCCCCAACCGGCGCCACCCGCTGAGGACGAGAGCGTCTGGTCGAACATCACGTTCGGCGCGACGCTGGAGGGCTACTACCAGTACGACTGGAACAAGCCATCCGATCGCGTCATTCCGCTGCGCGCGTACGACACGCGGAGCAACTCCTTCAGCATCCAGCAGGCCGCGCTCGTGGTCGATGCGCCGCCGGATGCCGCGCGTGAGCGCCGATACGGCCTGCGGGTCGATCTGCAGTTCGGTCAGGCGACAGCCACGCTTCAGGGAAATCCCGCGAACGAACCGCGACCTGACGTCTACCGGACGGTATGGCAGGCGTACGGTTCATACATCTTTGCCCTCGGCCGTGGCCTGCAAGTGGATTTCGGGAAGTTCGCGTCGAACCTCGGGTACGAAACGAACTACGCGAAGGATGACGTCAACTTCTCGCGCGCGCTCCTCTTCAGCTTCCTGCCGTACTACCACAACGGTCTGCGCACGACGCTGCCGGTCTCCGACAAGGTCACAGTGATGTACATGCTGACCAACGGCATCCAGGAGACCGAGGATTTCAACAACTTCAAGTCGAACCACTTCACGGCCGTCGTGAAGCCCATCGGCGCTGTCACCTGGACGACGAGCTACTACTTCGGTCAGGAGCAGCCTGATGGCGGCGAGCCCGCGGGGCCGGATGGCTGGTTCCGCGTCTTCGACAGCTACGCCGCCATCACCGCGACGCGCGCGCTGAGCCTGGCAGTCGATGTGACGCACGTATCGAACCAGGTCCATCGCGGCGATGCCTTTACCACGCTGAGTGGCATCGGAGCGTACGCGCGCTGTCAAGTGGCGGGGCCGGCGGCGCTCGCCGCGCGCTACGAACGGCTGGATGACGAGGGGCTCTTTGGCGGAATCGAGCAACTGCTGCAGGAGATCACGCTGACCGCGGAGTACAAGTTCGCGGAAGGTTTCCTCGTACGCGGTGAGTTCCGGCGCGACTGGTCCGATGAACCGTTCTTTCCGGCGAGTGGTGGACCGTTGCGGACTCACCAGAACACGGCGCTCGTGGGCCTCGTTTGGTGGGTGGGAAACAAGAAAGGGAGCTGGTAGTGGACATCGTCTTCGTGTTGGGAACCCTCGCGTTCTTTGTCGCGGCAATCGTCTACACGGCTGGTTGCGACCGGCTGTAGGAATAGCTGGGCACTCGCAAGCGCGAGTCCGGAAACTCGACGGAGCAAACATGACGCTCGACTACATCGTGGGCTTGATCGTAACGGTCGCCCTGCTCGTGTATCTCGGCTACGCGCTGCTGAGGCCCGAGAAGTTCTGACGAGTGAGGGACAGACGAAGCAGTAATGGACTGAGATGACTCCCAACGGCTGGCTCCAAATCGGCGTGTACCTGCTGACGATTCTCGCGGTGACGCCTCCGCTCGGACGCTTCATGACGCGCGTCTTCAATCGAGAACGAACCTGGCTCGATCCGATATTGCGCCCGGTCGAACGGCTGATTTACCGGCTGACGGCGGTCGATGAGACGCGCGAGATGCGATGGACCGAGTACGCCGTGTCGATGCTGCTCTTCAGCGGCGTGTCGATGCTGGTGCTGTACCTCCAGCTGCGCGTGCAGCAATGGCTGCCCGCCAATCCGATGAAATTCACGAATGTCCCGCCGTACCTGGCCTTCAACACAGCGGCGTCGTTCACGACCAACACGAACTGGCAGGCTTACGCCGGTGAGACGACGATGAGCTACCTGTCCCAGATGGCGGGGCTCGCCTATCACAACTTCGTCTCGGCCGCGACGGGCATCGCGCTGGCCATCGCATTCATCCGTGGCATCGCGCAGCGCGAGAAGGACACGATCGGCAACTTCTGGGTTGATCTCGTCCGCTGTTCACTCTGGGTGCTCCTGCCGTTCTGCCTCGTCGGCGCGCTGCTCCTCGTGTCTCAGGGCGCCGTCCAGAACCTGCGCCCCTACGACACGGTGACGCTGCTCGATCCGCAGACCGTGACGGCGGCCGGCGCAGACGGCAAGCGGCAGACGCAGGTCGTGACCCAGCAGACGATCGCGCAGGGGCCGGTCGCGTCGCAGGAGATCATCAAGGAGTTCGGCACCAACGGCGGCGGCTTCTTCAACGTCAACAGCGCGCATCCCTTCGAGAATCCGACACCGCTCTCGAACTTCCTCGAGATGGTCGCCATCTTCGCGATCTCCGCCGGCCTGACCTGGACGCTCGGCGACATGACCGGCTCCCGCCGCCATGGCTGGGCAGTCTGGTCCGCGATGGCGTTCCTGTTCCTAGCGGGTGTGACGACAGCGTACTGGGCCGAGGCGCAGGGCAATCCGATTCTCGCCGCGGCGGGCGCGGATCAACAGGCGAACACGCTGAGTGCCGGCGGCAATATGGAAGGCAAGGAAGTCCGATTCGGCATTGCCAACTCGGCGCTGTTTGCAACGGCTACGACGGATGCGAGCTGCGGCGCGGTCAATGGCATGCACGACTCGTTCACGCCACTTGGCGGTCTCGTGCCGCTCGTCAACATCATGCTTGGCGAGGTGATCTTCGGTGGTGTCGGCGCCGGCATGTACGGCATCTTGATCTTCGTCATCCTCTCGGTCTTCATCGCCGGGCTGATGGTGGGGCGCACGCCGGAATACCTCGGCAAGAAGGTCGAGGCCTACGACGTGAAGATGGCGATGCTTGCGGTGCTGATCTTCCCGCTCACCATCCTGACGCTGACGGGGATTTCCTCGGTCACCTCGGCGGGCACCTCCAGCATCCTCAACCCCGGGCCGCACGGGCTGTCGGAGATGCTCTACGCCTTCACGTCCGGCACGGGGAACAACGGTTCGGCGTTCGCCGGGTTGAGCGCGAACACGCCTTGGTACAACTCGTCGCTCGGCGCAGCGATGCTGGTCGGGCGGTTCTTCGTCATCATCCCGATGCTCGCCGTCGCCGGCAATCTCGGTCGCAAGAAGCGGATTCCACCGTCGCCGGGCACGTTTCCAGTCACGACGCCGCTCTTCGCCGGACTGCTGGTCAGCGTCATCCTCATCGTCGGCGCCCTGACGTTCTTCCCGGCCCTGAGCCTGGGGCCGATCGTCGAGCACCTGCTGATGGTGCAAGGGCAGGTGTTTTGATGTCCCGCACGCCTGCGAAGTCGATCTGGGATCCGACGATCATCCGGCGCGCGGCGGGCGACGCGATCGTCAAGCTCCATCCCCGCACCATGATGCGCAATCCGGTCATGTTCGTCGTCGAAGTGGGCAGCGTGCTGACGACGTTGGCGCTTTTCAGGGACTCCCTTGCCGGACGAGGCGATCTGCTCTTTGAAGCGCAGATTACGTTCTGGCTCTGGCTGACGGTCCTCTTCGCCAACTTCGCCGAAGCGATGGCGGAGGGCCGAGGTAAAGCCCAGGCCGATACGCTGCGCAAGGCGCGGACCGAGACCGTGGCGAACAGACTGGGATCCGACGGCACGACGATCGACGTGGTGCCGGCGTCGAGCCTTCGCAAAGACGAGATGGTGATCGTTCGCGCCGGCGAGTTCATTCCCGGCGACGGCGAGATCATCGAGGGTGTCGCGTCGGTGGACGAGTCAGCGATTACGGGCGAGTCGGCCCCGGTGATCCGGGAATCCGGCGGTGATCGGTCGGCGGTGACCGGCGGAACGCGCGTGCTCTCGGACTCGATCAAGGTGCGCATCACCTCGGATCCGGGCCACACCTTCCTGGACCGGATGATCGCGCTCGTCGAGGGCGCCGAGCGGCAGAAGACCCCGAACGAGATCGCCCTGAACATCCTGCTCGCGGGGTTGACGATCATCTTCCTCCTCGCCGTGGTGACGCTGCAGCCCTTTGCCATCTACTCCGGCGCGCCGCAGTCGATCTTCGTCCTCGTGTCGCTGCTGGTCTGCCTCATCCCGACGACCATCGGGGGACTCCTGTCCGCCATCGGTATTGCCGGAATGGATCGCCTGGTTCAGCGCAATGTCCTGGCGATGTCGGGGCGCGCCGTCGAGGCCGCCGGTGACGTGCACACGCTGCTTCTCGACAAGACCGGCACGATCACCTTCGGCAACCGCCAGGCGACGGAGTTTCTGCCGCTTCCCGGCGTCACCGAACAGCAGCTGGCCGACGTCGCGCAGCTCGCGTCGCTTGCTGACGAGACGCCGGAAGGACGATCGATCGTCGTCCTGGCGAA
>DATAEK010000005.1:0-37187 GCA_036258055.1 Vicinamibacterales bacterium | reverse complement strand
TGTCACACAGCCACGAACGCGAGACCGTCGAACCTGGCGACGCAGTCGCTGGCGTCCAGCTGGCCCGCGATGAATTTGTCCTGATCGTGGCCGCGCCCTGCAAGTTCCCGCCCCGAGCCGCACTGGTCCAGCGTCGCCACGAGCTGGTCACGATACCGTTCGAAGAGCGCGGCAGCAGCCTCCGCTTCCGGTGATCGACTATCCGGGAGCCATCGGAGGATGGCTCCCGCTCCCAACCAGTCTTCCAGCGCCGGCCGGAGCGAGCCATCGGGCCAGCGCTCACCCGCCGGAATCACGTTGATGGTTCGACCAAGCTGCTTCGCGGCCGCGGCGACCGCTCGGGCATTCCTGAGCGAACCGGCAAGAAGCACCGCAGCGGTTCGAGCCGCCGCGAGCGTGACTTGGGCGCCGTTCGGAGACGGCAGCACGCAGCGGAGACCCACTGGCGCTTCAAGGTACGACTCCGGAGCCAGCGAGTACCGGGCCTGGCGGCGCCGGCCAGCCAGTTCCGCTCCGTTGACGCGGGCGAACTCCACCGCTGATGGATCGTTCCACGGATAGGGAAGAATGGCTGCCCCGCGCGAGACGGCAACGTCCACACAAGTCGTGAAGGAAAACACGTCGACCACGATCGTGACGTCTGCGGGCTCGAGGGCTGTGGCGGCGGCGGTGCCCCACTCGCACCGGCATGCCCACTCTGCCTGACAGAACGGTGGCGTCGGTCTGGGCACGGTCTCGTTCAGCCGCGGAGGCGGCTCTGCCGTCGCCGGCGCAAGCCACGGTCGTTGACATCGAAGAGATGTGACATCGGCGCGAAAGATCAGACCAGTGCGACGGCCGGGCGCTTGCGGCCGACTCCGGTGGCTTGTTCGAAGGCGTAGGCCATCTGCAGAACTCCGAAGTCGTCGCGATAACGGCCCACGATCTGAATGCCGACGGGCAACCCTTCCGCCGTGAATCCCGCGGGCACAGAGATCGCCGGGCAGAAGGTCGGCGTGATCTGATACGCCGACTTCATCCAGTCGATGTAGGTCGCCATCTTGACCCCTTCAATCTCATGGGGCCAATCGAGCTTCGCATCGAACGGGGGAACCTGGTTCACGGCACATACGATGAACTCGTGCGTCTCCTGAAATCTCCTCATGCGATCGAGCAGCTGACCGTGCTGAACCATCGCCCGCGTGAGGTCTCGGGCGCTGACCGCAGCGCCGGCCTCGATCTCCGACAGCGCCTCGGGCTTGAGTTGCTCCCGATGCGCCTCCAGCAGGGAACCGTGCGTGACCCACGATTTCCACCGTCGAATCGTCACGAACACGTCGTCAACCCCGGCGAGATCGGGACAGGCGTCTTCCACGATGCAGCCCAGATTCTCGAACGTCTTCCGGTGACCCTCGAGAACAGTCCGCACCCGCCGATCGAGCGGCAGGCCCCCGAGATCCAGACACCACGCGACGCGCGTCCCTTTCAGATGCCGATCGAGCGGACTCGCGAACGCGGCGGGTGACGAGGGGTAGCAGCCTGGATCACGCGGATCGGATCCAGCGAGAACGCTCAGCAGAAAGGCCACGTCGGCCACGGAGCGGCCCAAGGGACCCTTCACCGAAAAGCCGACGAAGGGCAACGGCGTCGGCGCAACAGGGACGAGGCCGACAGTTGGTCGAAAGCCAACGATGTTGTTGAAGTTTCCGGGATTGCGAAGCGATCCACCCAGATCGCTGCCATCGGCGAGCGGCAGCAGACCAGCCGCGAGCGCGGCGCCGGCGCCGCCACTCGAACCGCCAGCACTTTTGCTCAAATCGTACGGATTGAGCGTTGTTCCGTACACCCTGTTGTAGGTGTGCGATCCCATCCCGAATTCCGGAACGTTCGTCTTGCCGATCGGAATCACGCCGGCTGAACGCAGCCGCGCGACGAGCACGCCGTCCTCAGACGGCATAAGGTCCTTGTTGATTGTCGATCCGCTCGTGAAGGGAAACCCGATCGATGCCTCCAGGTCCTTGAATGCCCAGGGCAGACCATGAAGCGGACCGACCGTCTCTCCTTTCGCCAGGCGACGGTCGGCTTCGTCGGCGAGCGCGAGACATCGCTCGTCGGGCAACTTCGCGACGATCGCGTTCAGCTTCGGATTCACACGGCCGATCTGGCCGAGATGCGCAGCCATGACTTCGCGCGCTGTCACCTTGCGCGCGCGGATCATCGCGCACAGCTCACGAGCGCTCGTGAAGCAGAGGTCGGCCGGTACGGACGTGGCACGGCGCGAACGTTCCTGCGCGGTCGCGGCCGCCAGGCCATGACGCGTCGTGCTTGCGGCTGCGACGGTACCGCGAGCCGTGATGAACTCCCGCCGGTTGGTGGCCATGAACACTCCCGCTGAAGTCAGACACTATCGGAACACGACGCCGCACCGGATAGCCAGCATGCTCGCGAGCTGTTCCCGAACCTCGACCCGAAAACCCGTACGGCGCGTGGCCCACCAGTCGAAGCCGCCGCTCACATGCAGCATGGGATAAGGCTCGGGATCCACGAGATACGTGATGCCAGCCGACATGAACGGACGGATACGGTGAGCAATCACAGTACCGCCAAAATAGTACGAGGCGTTCGCGGAGATGCTGGCAGCGCTGTTCGCGGGCGACGACGAGCCGCCTCTGCCTCCATCGAATATCCTGCTCGCCTCGGGAAAGTAGACGTAATCAATGCCTCCGCCCAGACCGAGCGGGCCGTTCAGCAGCTCGCCGCCACCGCCGATCTGCCAGGCCGAGTTATGCGCGCCGATGTTCCTCACCAGGACAGGTCCGCCCAAGACATACCCGATGGTACCCTGTGCCTGTGCCCTGGCCGGGCTCATGCCCGCGCCAACCAGGGCGAGCAGCGCCACACTTCCGAGTCGAGCACCGTTGATCCGCATCGCGATGTCCCCCTCGACGGATCAATGTGCAAAGACGCATGAGAACAGCTCAGGTGCGGCTAGTCCTTCGTCGGCGCGCGCCGCTGTGTACGTGCGATCAGAACAGCCGTCGCCCCAAGCACGAGTCCGGGGAGGCCGTACTGGAGAACGACCGCGACCCAGGGCGCCTTACGGAAGAGCGGCAGAATCGCGGGCGCGCTCACGGCAAGCACCAGGAGTAGCGCGATTGGCGAGATCAGACTCACCCCCGCGGCGATGATGACACCGCGCTTCGGTGCGAGTCTCCGCCAGGTAGCGCTGGCAGCGGTCGGGATCAGGAATCCGAGCGTCGATAGAGACGATGAGAGTGCCACGAGGTAGAGCACCACGAGGAAGTCGTCGAACGCGTTGGGCCTTCGCGGTCCCTGGAACCACAGCAGCGCCGGCAGCACGAGTTTCAGAGTGATGGTGCAGATAGCGAAGGATAGCGCGCCGAGAACGACGGTCCTCATTCGATCAGTTGTGCAGGACTGGTTGCATTGAACGATCTTTCAAGAGGATCAGGGGGTCAGGAGATCATCGCGGCCCGCATTCACGCGCCGAACGCGGAACGATCGGACGCGACCATCGCCCAGGCTGTCATCAATTTGTATCGCCGCTCGCGACCTTCGATGTCGCCCTGCTGAAGACGTTGGTCGGTTTTCACTTGAGATATTGCCAAGTCTGCCAGGAGTCTTCCAGGTCCAGACTGTCGTACCGTTTCGTGAAGTGGGCACCCGCAAGCGACGACCCTTCCAAAGATCTTCCGATCCTCGGCCTCAGCTTTTCCTAAGAAGCAGTAGACGACGTGTTGATCCATCGTCGGCCTTTCCAGCATTCAGCGTCAGACCCCCGACCAACCAATCTCCGCGCCTCCGTGTAGAGATCTCCGCGCCCTCCGTCCCCTCCGGATCCGCCTCCTCGGCCTACTGCTTTGTCAGGGTCAGCTGATTATTTGCCGGTGGCTGGAGGCCGAGACCATCACAGGAGGCGAAAGAGACATCGAGGGTGCCTGAAATCGTGCGGGTGGTGGCGTTGGCTGATCCGGTGCCCGACGCCGAACAGTTTGCCGATCCGGGCACGCCTCCGGGCAACGTCACGTAGGTCAGGGAGAGCTGACTGCCGGTGAGCGTTCCGGTCAGCGTTCCCGAAAGGGTGATGTCGGTCACCGCCGGCGAGGTCAAGAGTGTGGCGGGTCCGGAGAGATTGCTGCTGGTTTGACTGGCCGTCCACGTCACGCGTAGCGCCCTGCCACCGCCTGATCCGGCGCCAACGACGCCAGACCATGTTCCTGTCAGATTGAGTGACGGATTCTGAGAAGGCGCGGGAGGAGACCCTCCACAGGCGCCGATGGTCAACGCCAGCATGCTCAGAACCAAACCGCGAATCAAGCCGCCCGGCATTCGTTTGCCTCTAAAAGCTAATCGCAAAGTGGCCCAATCCATTTCGTGGCTCGATCACCATTCTCAAGTCGAGCGCCCGCCATGAATCGTCAGAAATCATTGCAGGGCGGCACCTTAGCCGACGCGAATGGGATGGCTCCGGAACGACGAGCCGCGAAAACGTTCGGGAACCCACCGTACTAGTCTCCGCGCCTCCGTGTAGAAGATCTCCGCGCCCTCCGCCACCTCCGCCTCCTCCGCCTCCTCCCCTCCGCCTGCAAGAATCCCGGACTGGCCCGTTCTAAGCCCAGGACCACCGGGAGGCCGCATGAAACCGGACCCTCGCCACTATCAGATCGCCACGCTCGCCAGCCTGTTGGGGTATGGCCTGTTCCGGCTGGACTTCGAGATCCCGCTTGTCCAGGCGGCCGCCACACTGGGCACGGCGCTCCTGACCCAGCTCGCGTGCACGCGGCTGTGGCAGCTCCCGGCCTTCGACCCGCGAAGCGCGCTCATCTCGGGACTGTCGCTGTGCCTGCTCCTCCGCACGAACTCCCTGCTGCTCGCGGTCGTGGCAGCGATCCTGACCATCGCCAGCAAATTCGTCATCCGATGGAAAGGCAAACACCTCTTCAACCCGACGAACCTCGGCGTCGTCGCGATGATGCTCTTGACCGGACAGGTCTGGGTCTCGCCTGGCCAGTGGGGCAACGTCGCCTTCTTCGCGTTCCTGATGGCGTGCCTTGGCGGTCTGGTGGTCAATCGGGCGGCGCGGAGCGACGTGACGTTCGCCTTCATCGTCTTCTACATGTCGCTGGTGTTTGGCCGCTCGCTCTGGCTCGGCGAACCGCTCGTGATTCCGCTGCATCGCCTCCAGAGCGGCGCGCTGCTGCTCTTCACGTTCTTCATGATCTCGGACCCGCGGACAACCCCGAATTCGCGTGCGGGCCGGATTCTGTTTGCGCTGCTCGTGGCCTACGGCGCGTGGTACGTCCAGTTCCGGCTGTTCAGGACCAACGGCCTGCTCTGGTCGCTGGCCTGCTTCTCGATGACTGTTCCCGTGATCGACTGGATGCTTCCGGGCACGCGCTACGAATGGGCGCGTCCCACAATCGGGCGGATCGCGCCCATCGGGGTGACACATGAAACGGCTGATTCCGGCAGTCGCGTTCGCAGCGGCCTTCGCGTGGTGGGCCCCGGCGCTCAGCGCCTTCTGCGGCTTCTACGTAGCCAAGGCTGATACCAAGCTGTTCAACAAGGCGTCCCAGGTCGTCCTCGTTCGCGACGGCGATCGGACGGTGCTGACGATGGCGAACGACTTCAAGGGGGACCCGAAGGAGTTCGCGGTCGTGGTGCCCGTACCGACGGTCTTGCAGAAGGATCAGATTCACGTCGGCGACAAGGCGCTCGTCGAGCATCTCGACGCCTACTCGGCGCCCCGGCTGGTCGAGTACTTCGACGAGGACCCGTGCCGCTCTCGGATCTATGAATCCGTAAAGACACTGCCGATGGCGGCCGCGGCCGGCGCGGCGGGCGGAAACATGCGCCAGCGCGCCGACAGCCTGGGCGTGAAGATCGAAGCGCAGTACACCGTCGGCGAGTACGACATCCTCATTCTCTCGGCACAACAAAGCGGCGGCCTCGAGACGTGGCTAAAGGAGAGCGGCTATCGCATTCCGTCCGGCGCATCGAGCGTGCTCGGCAGCTACATCCGGCAGAACATGAAGTTCTTCGTCGCGAAGGTGAACCTGCAGGAGCAGTCGAAGCTCGGGTTCTCGATGCTGCGGCCGATCCAAGTCGCCTACGAGTCGCCGAAGTTCATGCTGCCAATCCGCCTCGGCATGGTCAACGCCGACGGCCCGCAGGAGCTGTTCGTCTACGCGCTGACGCGCAAAGGCCGCGTCGAGACCACGAACTATCGCACGGTGAAGCTGCCGACCGGCATGGACATTCCGGTCTACGTGAAGGATCGATTCCCACAGTTCTACAAGGCGATGTTCTCGCAGCAGGTGGCGAAGGAAAACATGAGCACGGTATTTACCGAGTACGCCTGGGACATGGGCTGGTGCGATCCGTGCGCCGCCGATCCGCTGTCGATCGACGAGCTGAGGAACCTCGGCGTGTTCTGGATCGGCGAGTCGGGCCAACCAATGCCGCCTGGCCCACCGGGACGGCCGACGATCATCCGGCCGCGTCCTCAGGACGTGTTCGTCACGCGCCTGCACGTCCGCTACGACAACGCGCACTTCCCCGAGGACCTCGTGTTCCAGGAGACGGCCGACCGCTCGAACTTCCAGGGACGCTACGTCCTGCGCCACGAGTGGAAAGGCGAGGCAAGCGCGTGCGAGGCCGCGCGAAGCTACGTCGCCAGCCTGCCGGCGCGACGCGACCGCGAAGCGCAGGCGCTGGCATCGCTCACGGGGTGGGACATCAGCGAGATCCGCAAGTCGATGGGATCCGGGATCGGCGCGCCCGAGCCGGTGCCGGCGAAGTGGTGGCAGAAGATTTGGAAAGGGAATGGACCCCTGGGACACTGACGCGCGTTCGGACTGAACCCCGTTGTTCGCGGTCCGCTCGAGCGTCGGGGTAGCGCGGTGCGGTGCGGGGCTGGTCTGACACCAGGCCGCCCGTCGCAGACGGGCGGACAGGCCGAAGGCCGCCGCGCGAAGCGCGTACGGCGAGTGGGGGTGGGGCCCCACGCGCATTGAGAAATGCTTTCCGAGCGCTCGCGCTACCCCGACCGCGGACAGCGAGGAACGTCAGCGCCCGTCAGCGATCCGTTTCATCAACTGATACGCGAACTCGATGCCGTCGTAGTACGACCGCACGAAGATCCGCTCGTCCTTGCCGTGCGCGCGGACGTCGTTCACGTCGTAGGCGATCCCGTTCACGCCGTACACAGGCGTGCCGGCGTTCCGCAGCAGAAGGCCGTCCGTCGCGCCCGTCTCCATGAAGGGCACGAGGGGCGCGTCGCCGTAAACCGGGCGCGCAGCGTCGGCAATGGCGCGAAAGACGTCCGGAGTGAGGGGTGACGGAGGGCTGGGAACGGCCTGCCTGATCGGCGCGACTTCGATGTGTGGATCGGCAAGCGCGCGCACCAGAGCCTGCTGCACGGCTTCCTGCGAATCGTCTGGCAGCATGCGGCAGTTGACGGTCGCCTGCGCGGTCTGCGGCAGCGCGTTTTCCGCGTGGCCGCCCTGCAGCAGCGTCGGCACGCACGTCGTCCGCAGCAGTGCGTTGTAGAACGGCGAGGATGCGCTGAGGCGAGCGGCAGCTTCCTGATCGAGCGGTTGGTTCCCGAGCGCGCGCATGGCCGCGGCCTCCGATGCCGGCGCCAGCTTCGACATGGCTGCGAAGTACGCCCGCGTCACGTCCGACGTGCGCATCGGGAATTCGAACGCGGAGAGTCGCTGCAGGCCGGCGGCCAGCCGGTAGATCGCGTTCTCCTTCGTCGGCAGTGAGCTATGGCCGCCAGAATTCTTCACAGTCAGTGTGAACGAGGTAAACACCTTTTCCGCAGCCTGCACGTCGAGCGCCACGACCTTGCCGTCCCGCAGTTCTCCGCCGCCTGAATCGAAGTTGATGCAGTACTCGGCATCGATCAGATCGCGCCGGTTCGTAATCAGCCACTGGACGCCGTTGTCGGGTCCGCCCTCTTCATCTGCCGTGAGCGCGAGAATGAGATCGCGATCGGGTTTGAAGCCTTCCTGCCGAAGACGGGCAAACGCGGTGACGAGTGACGCTGCCCCGCCTTTGACGTCGAGCGTCCCGCGACCATAGAAGAACCCGTCGCGCTCGGTCAGCACGAACGGATCGAGCGTCCAGTCCTCTCGCTTGGCTTCGACGACGTCGAGATGGGCAATGAACAGGACCGGCTTGCCGGCACCGCTGCCGCGATAGCGGGCGACGAGGTTGCCCTTCCGGTCGGCTCCCCCGACCACCTGCACGTCGGCGCGCGGAAATCCCGCCGCAGTCAGTCGAGCGGCCATGCGCTCCGCGGCGATGGTGGTGCTGCCGCTCGAATGCGTGGTGTCGGTTTCGATCAGCTCTTTTAGGATGTCGCGGCCGAGTCGATCGACGTCAGCCCGCGACGTCTGCGCAGCGGGCGCCGCGCTAAGAGCCAGCAAATAGACGACCAAGGCGGGACCCAGGTGTCGGGCAGCCATCGTCGCAGTATAAGCCCTGGCCTGCCGGCCGATCGCGTCAGCGCGGAATGATGGATGCCGCTACACTCTGACAGCGACGGAGGGGAAGAACCGCATGGCCAAAGGGCGTCTCGAAGCGTTCAGCGACGGCGTGATCGCAATCCTGATCACGATCATGGTCCTGGAGTTGAAGATCAGCGGCGGTGAGGGCTGGCACGCACTGCGCGAGCTCCTCCCGGAGTTTCTGACCTACCTTCTGAGTTTCATATTCCTCGGCATCTACTGGAACAACCATCACCACATGCTGCACGCGGCGACGCGCGTCAACGGGAAGGTGCTGTGGGCCAACATGCACCTGCTCTTCTGGCTCTCGCTGGTCCCGGCGGTCACTGGCTGGATCGGCCGGCATCCGGAGTCGTCGTGGGCCGCGGCGGTCTACGGATCTGTCCTGCTAGCGTCCGCGTTCGCGTACCTGATTCTGCAGAACACCCTCGTCGCGTGCCAGGGCGCTGAGTCGAAGCTCCGCGACGCGCTCGGCGATGACTTCAAGGGCAAGATCTCCCCCGCGCTGTACGTGGTCGCGATCCCGCTCGCATTCGTGCACCCGTGGATCTCGTACTCGCTCTACGTGATTGTTGCGTTGATGTGGTTAGTGCCCGATCGGCGGATCGAATCGCAGCTTGCCAGATAACGGGGATCAACAGGAGGTCAGAAGCCCAGGAGAATATTTCATGGCTCCTGATCTCCTGGACTCCTGATCGAATTCGAGTCACTCCCCGCGCATCGCCTCCACGGCGCTGACCGACGCCGCCTGTCGCGCGGGGAGGAGGACCGCGACGAGGGACACGAGGCCAAGGGCGAGGACGCTGCCGGCAATCGCGGGGACATCGTGCGGCGTCACGCCGAAGAGCACCGCACGGAGCACGTTGCCTGCGACCAGCACGAGCACCACTCCCACCGCCATCCCAGCCACGACCAGCGCGCCGGCGCCCGAGACGACCAGCCGGACCAGGTCGCCGGGCCCTGCGCCGAGCGCCATCCGGACTCCCAGTTCCCGTCTTCGCTCGGTCACGAAGAGCGTCAGCGTGCCGTGAAGCCCGAGCGCGGCGAGAAGCAGCGCCGCGCCTGCGAAGCACGCGAGCAGCCGCGCGTTGAGCGCTGGCTGCTGCAGCGATCCGGCCACGACCTCTTCAACGGTCTTGAACCCGAAGACGGGGCGTGTCGGATCGATCTCGCGCACCAGTTGACGGATCGCGGTCATCATCTGACGCGGATCCGCGTCGGCGCGGACCACATACTCTGGATCTGGCCATGCTCCCGACGGCAGGCACATGTAGACGTAGGGGGCGGCAGGTGCGGCCGGACCGTCCTCGATGACGTTGCCGACGATCCCCGTGATGCGCCACGTGGCGCTCGTCGGGGTCATGGTCAGGTTGCGTCCGACGATCGACGCGCCTCCGGCGAAGGCATCGACGAACTGGCGGTTGACCATCACCGTCTTCGGCATGATCGCGCCCGAGCGCAGCGGTGCGCACCACTCGCCCGCCAGGAGTGGAACCCCCAATGCCGGAAGATAGCCGGCTGTCACGGTCCGCTGGCCGGCAGTGAACGACCCGTTCGCATCCGAGCCGGTGAGGCCGTCGACCTTCGCCTGGTAGCGAAGCGTCGCGCCCGTCGCCGGGAGGAAGTTCGCGAACCCTGCGGCGCGAACGCCCGGCAGCGATGACAGTCCTTCGACGAGGCGCTCCTGGATCTGCGCGACGCGCGCGCGGTCTTCGTCCCAGGCGGCGCCGACGTGGAAGGTCAGCGCGCCGGCCGGTGTGAAGCCGGCGTCGACGCGGCTGAGCGCGCCGTAGCTGCGCACGAGCAGGCCAGCCGAGGCCGCGAGCATCACGCTCAGCGCAATCTGCGCGGTGACGAGAACCCGCTGCAAGTGATGAGAGGTGCCAGCCACGCCGCGGCTTCCGGCTGACAACAGGGGTGCGGTGTTCCGGCGCATCACCACGACGGCCGGCAGCAGTCCGAAGAGGGCGGCCGCGGCGACGCTGGCACAGACGATGAACGCGAGCGCGCGCGTATCGACGCGAACCTCGGCGAGCCGGGGGAGCATCGGGAACACCGCAGGCGCGAGGCCAATCAACCAGGCGGCAAGCGCCGCGCCGCCCAGTGCGCCGACCACCGCGATGACGAGCGTCTCGCGCATCACGACGGTCAGCACGCGTGCGCGCGACGCGCCAATTGCGCTCCGGATCGCAAACTCGACGATCCGGCGCTGTAACTGGACCAGCATCAGACCCGCGAGGTTGGCGATCGCGATGACGAAGAGCAACGCCACCGATCCGAAGATCAGCAGAATCGCGCGCCGCGAGTCGCCGACGCGGACGTCTTTCAGGTCGCGCACGTCGACGGTCCAGTCCTTGTCGGTCTTCGGATACTGAGCGCCGAGCAGGGCCTGCACGTGGGTGAGGTCGGTCCGCGCTTCCTCGAGGGTCACGCCTGGCTTCATCCGCGCGACGCCGCCGAGAAAGCGCGCATCGCGCACGGTCATCAGGCCGGGCGCGAGCTGCGCCGGTATCCAGACATCCGTCGCCGTGCTCGTGAAGGCTCTAGGTATGACGCCGACGATCGTGTAGCCGCGGCCGCCGACGATCAGCCGCGCGCCGACGGCAGAGGGACTGCGCGCGAAGCGTCTGGTCCAGAACCCTTCGCTGATGATCGCCGCCGTCGCCCCGCCGTATCGCTGCTCGTCGTCTGTGAACGTGCGGCCGACGAGAGGCGTCATGCCGTACACGTCGAAGAAACGCGGCGTCACCCGCCGGCCCTCGAGGCGTTCGGGTTCGGCGCCGCTCGTATCGGTGACGTTTTCGCTGTAGCTGCCGGAGAAGCCATCGAACACGTGCGTGAGCCGGTTCCAGTCTTCGAGCCGGACCGGCGCGATTAGGCTCGTCCGGTCGCGCCGCGCGGGACTTGCTTCGTACACGCTGACCAGCTGGTTGCCGTCTGGAAACGGCAGCGGCCGCAGCAGGACGCCATCGACGATCGAAAAGAGCGCGGTCGTGATGCCGATTCCTCCCGCCAGAGTCAGAATCGTTGCCGCCGTGAAGGCCGGCCGCCGCGCGAGCGCTCGCCACGCCTGTCGAAATGGGACCATGCGGAGTTAGACGGAGGTTGAGCGTGGCGCGTTGGTCGATTGTCCGCGGGTTGCTGGCTGACGGAGGTTGAGGAGGCTGCTCGACCCCGCCTTCTCCATATCCGCGACTCCCCTCGGATATACTCCCGGCACCGAAGGAGGATTCGTGACTCTTGCCGTGCTCGTCCTGTCCGTCCTGCTGAACTCGCCGGTTTTCGCGCCGCAGGCCACCGTCCCGGAGATCGCGTTCGAGAGCAACACGAGCCTGCTCAAGCTGCCGCCCGATGTCTATCTGGGGGAAGCGGCGGGTGTGGCCGTCAATTCGAAGGGCCACATCTTTGTCTACAGCCGCGGCGGGCACACCCAACTCTTCGAGTTCGATCGCGACGGCAAGTTCATCCGCGAGATCGGCAAGGGTCTCTACGGCTTCGATTTCGCCCACGTCGTCCGCGCCGACAAGGACGACAACATCTGGTGCGTCGACGAGGGGGCGAACATGGTGATCAAGTTCAACCCCGAGGGTCGTGTGCTGCTGGTGCTCGGCCGAAAATGGGAGCTCGTCGAAGGACGGCCCCACCAGCCGGAGGGCGGCGCGCAGCCGCCGGCGCCCCAGGATTGGCGCTTCAACCGGCCGACCGACGTGACCTGGGATCCCGCCGGAAACATCTACGTCGCGGACGGCTACAACAACTCCCGGGTCGCGAAGTTCGACAAGAACGGTAACTGGATCAAGGCGTGGGGCGAACGCGGAACCGGTCCGGGACAGTTCAATATCCCGCACACGATTTCGTCGGACGCGCAGGGCAACATCTATGTCGGCGATCGCACCAACCGGCGCATCCAGGTGTTCGATTCGGACGGTAAGTTCCTGCGCCAGTTCACCAACGTCGAGCAGCCGTGGGCGATCTGCATTACCCCGGGCCCGAACCAGGTGCTCTACAGCGCGGATGCAAACTCGGGAAAGATCTTCAAGCTGGATCTCAAGGGCACCTTGCTTGGAACTCTTGGCAAGTTCGGCAAGCAGCCGAAAGAGTTCGGCTGGGTCCACGAGATCGACTGTCGGACGGAGAACGAGCTGCTCGTCGGCGAGCTTCTGAACTGGCGGGTGCAGAAACTGTCGCTCCAGCCCGCAGCATCCAATCGATGAGCCCGCGAACGGCTACGCTCTCAGAACTGAGAACCCGAGAACCGAGAACCGAGAACTTGAGAAGTCTAGCGCGCGGCCGTGGTTGATGCCGAGCGATCGAAACGGATTGAAGGATACTGCTGCAGCAGGCCGCGTTCCGCCATCACCTTCTCGATGGCCGTCATGTCGCGCGGGACCCAGTCGGACAGAATGCGCGCGCCGCTGGGGGTGATCACGATCATGTCCTCGCTGCGGATGTAGACGTTCTCTTCGGGCACGCGGAGGGCAGGTTCGATCGTGAACACCAAGCCAGGCCTCAGTGTTCCGCTGCCGCCGCCCATGTCGTGCGTGGACATCCCCACGCCGTGACCCAGATTGCCACCGTTGGCGTTCGACACCGAGCGGCGAAACCCATCCACGAACGCACGCGCCCCTTTCTCGTATTCGGCCTTCGAGAACTTCGTCGTCGTCAGTAGTTGATCCATCGTCGCGATCGCTTCCTTGAGCGCTGACTGCGCGGTCGCGCCCGGTTTGATCGCGTGCAGGATGGCTTCGTAGGAGGTGTTGTAGAACCCGTACAGCTCGCGCTGCCAGCCGTTGAACCGGCCGTTCACGGGCCACGTGCGCGTGACGTCGCAGCGGTAGTAGCTGACGTCCGGGCAGTAGTCCATGACGACCAGCTCGCCGTCCGGCAGTGCGCGATCGGCCGCGCGGTGATGCTGGTTCATCGCGGTCGGCCCGCTGGCGACGATTGCGCGGTAGGCTTCGCCCTGGGCGCCGTGACGCACGAACACGAATCGGGCGACCGCGTCGAGCTCGTTCTCTTTGACGCCAGGCTCCGTGCTCCGCATCGCCTCCACGATGGCCTCTCCGCCAATGCGGGTCGCGCGCTCGATGACGGCAATCTCCTGAGCACTCTTGATGGCGCGCATGGCATCCAGTGTGGGCGAGAGATCCTTGACCTCGATTCCTGGAACGCGGGTCTTGATCGACTCGATGAAGCGTTCTTCGCGCGTCTGACGACCGTCCCACGGATCCGCCTTCGCGTCGCCATTCTTGCGCCGCGCCCCATCCCGGCTTTCCGCATCTCCTTCAGCCGGTTGAAACGGCGTGTAGATCGCTTCGAGCTCTGTCGCGCGTGTCTTGAGATCGTCCGCGAGCTGATCGATCCCGCGCACCTGATCGATCCCGGTCATCGTGGTCACCTGCGCCGCGTCCTCGGCCGTGATCAGATCGCCTTCCGTCGCCGCGCGCCGCTCGTCGCGATGCGGCAGATACAACGTGGTCTTCCGCGTCGTGCCGTCCACGAGCAGGTACGCCTGCGGGACCGTGACGCCGCTGACATAGAAGAACTCGTTCGACTGCCGGAAGAGCGCGGACGAGTGAACTGACGGAGCGCCCTGGACGAGAGCGATGGCCTTCGACCCGATGGTCTCCGCGATGTGGGCGCGGCGACCCGCGAACTCGTCGCGCGTGAACTCGGCCGTGAACTGCGCGCGGCCGGCTTGCGCGCGGCCGGACACGGTCATCGCGGCCGTGCCGATGGTGACCAGCATGAGAGCAAGGACGCGCCGACGCATACCGCCTCCACTTCCAGACCGCCGAGGAATGCCGAACCTGCAGGAGTTGGCAAATCATACGACGGGAGGCGTATGAATCGGGACTCGTCCGGGGCTTCGGGCCCGGCTGAGGCCGGCCAACGGCGGGGAAATCACGCGCAGGACCCGGGGCCCACACGAAAACGAGCCACGAATCACGTGGATCCGTGGCTCGTCGAGAGGTGTCGACGCCGACGCGGGATGAAAATTACTTGATACGCGCCTCCAGGCGCATCGAGGGATGAATAGAGCACTGCACTTTGATCGTGCCCGATGCGTTGCTGGCCACCTGTTCCGTGTAGGTACCGCCCGGCGGCACGAAATCATCGTCTTCTAGATTCAGGCACTCCTGGGCAGGAACCGGGTTCCCCGAAAGGTCGTTCAGAGGTTGGATGAACCCGCCTCCGAACTCCTCGACTTCCGTGAACGTGTGCACTTCCCCGCCGCGATTGACGGCGACGAGTGTCGTGCCGGCTGCGATCGGTGCGCTGGACGGCGAGAAGTGCCACGCGCCCACGGATCCGTGCTGCCCGAGAAGCGACAGGAATTTGTCGACATTGACGCCTCCTTGCCGCAGGCACGTGCCCTCACCGAACATGTCGTTGAACGTCTCGGGGTCGCACGCGTCCATCATGCTCACGAGCCGCTCGGCGCGGCTGAACGCTGCCGCTCGAGTCAGGAGTCCTGGATAGGTCAATATCAACGCGACGAACGCTGCGCCGATACTGAGGAGCCTAAAAGGGAATTGAACACGCTTCATGGAACCTCCGGTCAAAAAATCGCCGGCCGTCGCCAAAGCACTCTGCCTGCCATCGGGGTATGGACCTCCTCAGCACGAGAATGCGAAGCAATGTGGGTCGAAGACCTCGCGTGGGACGAATTTCGTGGACGATTCACGTAAGAACTTACGCAGCCTGACGGCTACCCGGCGCGGGCGCCGTCAGGCAACGATCGCTCAGGAATCGCGAGAGCGGGCGTCAGACGATCCGCGTACCCGATATCGAAGAGCATACCTTCCGAAACTTGGCCTGCCATGCGCCGCGGTTCGAGGTTGACGACGAAGAGCGCCTGGCGCCCGACGAGCGACTGCGGATCGTCGCGTTCCTGCTTCATGCCGGCAAGGATCTGCCGGACGTGATCGCCGAAGCTGACAGTGAGTTTCAGCAGCTTCCGCGAATCCGTCACATCTTCCACGCGCTCGATAGTCCCGAGCCGGACGTCGATGGCGTCGAGGGCCGCCGCACCGATGAGCGGTTTGATCGGCGCCGGCGTGAATGTCGGGTCCATCGGCATGTGACGACCTCCAGCATCTATCCTGGCAGTTTGACGGCAAGCACATCGACCTTCTTGATGTCCGGCGGTTTGGCGAGCAGATCGGGCGCCTTTGCCATCAGCGCCGCGGCGACTCGTCCTGACAGATGCGCCTGTCGGCCGGCATCATCCGGAAACGCGTCGAAAATCCCGAAGGTGGACGGACCGAGCTTGAGGCCGAACCAGGCGGTGGTTGCGGGTTCCTGCTGAACGAGGGGGAGGCCGCCTTTCAGGAACTCTTCCACGTCCTTCTCCTTTCCGGGCTTCGCTTCGAGCGTGACCAGAAGTGCAACTTTGACCATGATGTCCTCTCTCGGATGAGGCGGCTTCGCCGCCAAGTCTCGCCTGGCATTGATGAATCGTGCAGCGGCATCGCTCAAGGGAGGGCTGCCAGCGGCGTCGGGGTGCTCGCAAATGTGATTCCAGCGCCAGCTTTCCCTTGCTGTAAGATGCCGCCGCGCGGTGACAGGGTTCACTCGTCGCGCGGCGGGCAGGAGGAGGTGTGACGGGCAACAGCTCACGCTGACCTCGACCCTGGGCGAAACCGACGCGAGCGCGCCGCCGCGCGCTCAGGTGCTGACAATAGTCGGCGTTTCGGTCAATACGCTACGGAGTGCGATGCACGACCGCGTGCTGCCCGCCCTCTTCGTGCCCTTCGATCAGTTCCCGGGCAGGGCCGTCACGATCGTGGTTCGGTCGCCACTCGACGCTGGGGGCACCGTCGCGACGATCAAACATTCGGTATTCGAGATCGATCCGGCTCTCGTCGTCGACAACGTAGAAACGCTCGAATCGGACTAGGCCGCGTTCCTCCGTCCAACGCGCTTCTACGCGACGCTGCTCGCCGTTTTTGGCGTGCTCACGCTCGTCCTGGCAGGCACGGGGGTCTTCGCCTCGATCGCGTACTCCGTCAGCCAGCGCACCCGCGAGCTTGGGATTCGACTCGCGCTCGGAGCCGACAACCGCACTCTCGTCCGACTGATCCTGTCGCAGGGACTGCGCCTCGCCGTCGCCGGTATCGTCGCTGGCCTCCTGGTGTCGCTCGCGAGCAATCGGATCCTCGGTGGCCTCCTGTACGGTGTCACGCCCGTCGATCCGCTCGCCCTGGTTGGCACGACCGCGTTGCTTCTCGCGGTCGTGATGGCTGCGTGTTACCTGCCGGCTCGACGCACAGCCGACGTGGATCCGGTGGTGGCTCTCCGCGCGGAATGAGGCATGACAGCGCCTGAAGCCGGCGTCAGCCTCGCGACTGGGCTGCCGCGTCGGACAGCCATTCGAAATAGATGAGAGGCACGCCGCGATACGAGACGCGCCCGACTTCACGAAATCCACATCTCGCGTAGAACCCGCCGGCACCGGCAGGCGCATCGTAGGCATCGAGGCGGATCCCGTCGCCGCGCCAGGCCCGGGCCGCGAGCCTCGCCTCCTCGAGCAGGAAGCGGCCGATACCGTGACGCTGCAGCCGCGGCTCGACGGCCATGTCGATCAGGTAGAGCGGGCGACGCACGGCAGCAAAGTATTTCGCCTCGATCGCCCACGGCTTCTTCGTCGCGAGGCGAAGCGTGCCAACGATGTGACCATCGGTTCTCGCGACGAGGACCTTCGACGTCGTGATGCCGCGAACCACCCCCTTTTCGGTGGCGCCGAACGACCAGTGTCCGCGACCGTAGAGCCGCGTGAGATCGTCGGCGACCGCCGTGCGAAGCGACGCGATCGCGGCGGCGTCCGATTCGGTCGCAATGTCGGCGGAGAGTTGCATCGTCCCGCTTCAACCTGCCGGAGTGAGCAGCCGGCGGACGGCCTCGGTCCGGTAGGCAAAAATGCGCGCCACCCGCCGCGCGACGATCGGCGCAGCGATCTCGCCAACCGGGGGAAACGGAAGCGCGTATCGAATTTCGTCGTCGATCTCCGTGCCGCCGTTGACCTCCCGAAACGTGTGGGTATGGATCCAGAGGTCGTAGGGGCCCGAGAGCTGCTCGTCCACGAAAAAATCCGGCGGTTCCCATCGTTTGATGAGCGTGTCCCAGCGCAGCGGCACGCCGTAGAGCCGGAGTGCGTAATCAATGCGCGCGCCCTGGCGCATGACGATCGGCAACGGCGTCAGGATTCGAAATCGAAGTTCGGGTGGAGTGATGCGCTCGAGGTTCTGCGCATCGGCGAAGAACGCGAATACTTGACCGCGCGGGCAATCGATGGTCAGCGACGTCCGAAAGATGCGCTCGCGCACGTGTGGTGACACTCGGGGCCTGATCAACGTCACACCATGACCGCTCGGGCCGCGAGCAGCGGTTCTGCCAGACGTCGATCGCCGTCGATCGCCACGTGCACGCGTGCAGCGTCCGGCGGTAGGGCGTTGAACAGCAGCTTCCACGCGGCGTCTGCGCCGATTCGAAGACGTGCCGCGGGATCCGTCGCCGCGCCGCGTACCATGCGCCAGCGTGCGTCATCGCGCACCATCGACCAGACGTTCTCGCCGTCGGCCTCTACCTCGAACACGACCGCAGTACCAGACGGGGCAGCGACGCGGTCGTACGCGCGGGGAAGCGCTCGAACCGACAGATCGAGCACCGGTTGATACCAACGACGCTCGAGGAGACCCGGCGCGCCGACGGCCTCGCGAATCTGCATCTGGTGATGCCAGCGCTCGGTGTATTCGCGACCGGTATCCATCCAGTTCTCGGATCGATCCTCGCCGGCCCAGGCCACCGCAATGGTCGATCGGGCGTGTGGCTCGAGCGCCGCGACATACCTGGCCACCCATTCGCCGGTCACCTCGAGCAGGTCGGTCAAAACGCGGGGACTCAGTCGGCCCGCGTATGCGACGCCACCGGCATTCAGATCGTTGATGAAGTCCACGATCGACGCGAACGACGTGAGCGGACGCGAGGCGAGGCGATGACCGTCGCGCCCGCCCGAGAGCTTGCGCAGATCGCCGTCGAGGAGGTGCGCGGCGATGTCCCGCACCCGCCACGAGCCCGCGATCGTCGGCCGCAGCCAGTCGTCCGGTCCCAGCCTGCGCAGAAGCGCGAGGAGCTCGGCGTGCAGCGGCGGGAACAGTTCCACCGTGTAGGTTGGCGTCATCGGCCGCATCGCTTCAGCCTATGCGATCCGGCGCGTCGGACGTTACCTGAGGCAGTCGAGGGGTTGGAACACGCGAAAGTGGTTGAGGTTCGGCGCGAGCCTACCGGCTGACCGAGCGTAGCCGTGACGGCGCAGGAGCCGGCACCTTCCGCCCGGCCGGCGATTTCTGGCTGCGACGAGAAGCCCCGCGAACTGACAGCGCATACGCACAGCCCATGGCGAGCGGACACTCGCCGCACCGCGGCGCCGTTCGCTTGCACAACGTCTGCCCATGCTGCTGGAGAAGCAGGTGCGCTTCCTTGACGGCGACCGGATCGCTCGAGATCGTCGGGGCGAGGTTCCGGCTTTGCGCGTAGGTCTTTGCATACGAAGCACCCTCATGCACGAGACCAACGCGCACAAGGACTCGAAGTCCGTTGGAGTCCGGCGCCAGGAGCGGTGCGCGTCCGGTGAGGAGGAGGATCTTCTCCGCGCCAGGCTCGCCGATGCCTGGAAACAAGCGCAAGCCGCGTGTCGCCTCGCCAATCGGCCCACGAATCACCGGCGCCAGATCGCCATCGAATTGTTCGAGCGCGATGCGCGCCGCTTTTCGAAGCTTTTCTGCGGAGGTCCGCCGGAGAATCCCGCGGGCCGTCACTCGCTCCAGAGCCTTGCGGTTTGCCTTGAGGATGGCGGCTGGAGTCGTACCAATCGTCCGACTGAGCTCTTCGAAGGCCTCACGTCTTCGTGCGGCCGGCGCCAGGTAGACCACGGTCTCCCAGAGGATCAACGCGAACGGATCCGTGGCAGGCGGCGCCGCCGGCGATCCGTAGTGCTTCCGAAGCAAGCCCACCGCGTCCCGCAGCGTCATCCCGTGGCTCGCTGAAGATTCTCGCGCATGGTGCGTTCTATCTCACGATACTCTTCGATTCCATCGCCCATGGCCCATGGCCCATGGCCCATCCGGCTGCGGAGCCCGGCTACTCGTGCCGCAGCGCGATCATGGGATCAACCCGCGACGCTCTGAATGCGGGCACGGAACACGCGGCAAGCGCGACGATGCCGAGCGTTCCGGCGACGACAACATAAGTGAGCGGGTCGCGGAGAGAGATGCCGAAGACGAGAGCGGTGAGGGCGCGGCTGAGCGCGAGCGCGCCGGTAACGCCGGCGCCGATGCCGACAAGCCCGAGTGTCATCCCTTCGCGAACGATCAGGCGCACGACCCCATGGCGTTGCGCCCCAAGCGCCATGCGAAGGCCGATCTCGCGAGTGCGCTGGCTCACGGAGTACGCGAGCACGCCGTAGATGCCAATGGCGGCGATGATGAGCGCGACGCCCGCGAACACGGCGAGGAGAATCGCGTTCAGTCGCGGTTGTGCGGCGCTACCCGACACCCACTCTTCGAGCGTGCGGACGTTGGCGAGCGGCAGCTCCGGATCGAGCTCGCGCACCCGCTGGCGAACCGCGGCCAGGACCGAGGTCGGCGCCCGATCGGTCCGGACGACCACGTCCATGAGCGGCAAGGCGCGGCTCACGCTCGGGTAGTACATCGCCGGCGATTCGCGAGTGAGCGCAGTACTCCGGACGTCTCCCGCGACGCCGACGACGGTCCACTCGCGCTTGTCGCCCTGGCGACGGATGACCCGCCCGATCGGATCGTCGTCGCCCCAGTAAATCTGCGCCGTCGCGCGGCTCACGATCGTCACGAGCGGTGCCCCCGGACCATCGGCGTCGGTGAAATCACGTCCGCGAACCAACGGGATGTTCATCGCCTGAAAGTAACCCGGGCTCACGATCCGCCAGTCGATCGGCACTGCCGTGCCCGGCGGCAGTACCGATTTGCCCACAGTCATCATCGGCGACGTGTTGTAGCTGCCGGCGCCAAACGGAATCCCGCTCGATACCGCCGCACCCCGCACACCCGGCAGCGCTCGCAGCGACTCGAGGAGTTGACGATAGAACACGCCGGACTTCGCGTTGTCGTACTTCGTCGGCGAGACCTGGAACGTGAGCACGTTGGACGGCTCGAACCCGAGCCGTGCATGCTGCAACTGCATCAGGCTCTGCACGAGCAAACCGGCGCCGATGAGGAGCATCGTCGCCAGTGCGAGCTCCGCGGCGGCGAGCCCGTTGCGGACGAACGGCCGCGTGCCGGTGGAACCGCGGGTCGCTTCCTTCAAGACCTCGTTGAGATCCGCTTTCGCCGCTTGCCACGCGGGCGCGAGGCCGAAGAGCAACCCGGTGGCGAGCGTCGTGGCCACGGCGAAGAACAGGACGGTGGCGTCGAGCGGGATATCCGGAATCGGCAGCACGTTGGGCGGAAGCGTCCGGTTGATGACCCGCAACATGCTGGCGGCGATGGCAAGCCCCAGTATTCCTCCAAGCACGGAGAACCCAAGGCTCTCGACCAGCAGTTGACCGAGCAGCCGTCCGCGGCTGGCTCCCATCGCCGTGCGCACGGCGATTTCCTTTCGCCTCGTCGTCGCCCGCGCGAGAAGGAGGTTCGCGACGTTGGCGCAGGCAATGAGCAGGACGAAGCCCACGGCACTCAGAAGGACGAGCAGCGCCGTCCGGAGCTGGCTGCTCACGAACGCGTCGCGCATCGACACGAGCTGGACTCCCCACTCTTTGACTTCGGGGAAATCCACGCCAACCTGTCTGGACACGGCGTTCATCTCGATCTGCGCTTGCGCCTGGCTGATTCCGGACTTGAGCCGGCCGAACACGAGGATGACGTGATTCAAGCGAATCTCGCGCGGCGGATCGATGGTGAGCGGAATCCACACGTCGCCGCCAGTCAAGAGCGTCAGCGACGCCGGCGCAACGCCGACGAGCGTGTAGCCGATGCCGTTGAGAGTGATGGGACGGTCGACGACCGTGGGATCCGCGCCGAAGCGTCGTCTCCACAGCGCTTCGCTGATCATCGCCACCGGCGCGGCGCCCGGCCTGTCTTCGCCCTCGTTGAACGAGCGCCCGGCTACTGGTTTGACGCCCAGCAGCGGCACGAGCGACGGGCTCATGGTGCTGCCCGCGAGCTGTTCCGGATCACCGCGGCCGCTCAAATTGAAGTTGGCAAAGCCGGCCGCCCCGAGCTGTTCGAACGACTGAGTCCGCTCTTTCCAGGACAGATAGTTCAACACCGAGGCCGCAAAGGTCGGCAGGCGCAGCGTGTCGTTCTTCTCGGACACCTGCATCAGGCGGCCCGGGTCTCCAAACGGCAGCGGGCGCAGCAGCACCGCGTTCACGACGCTGAAGATGGCGGTCGTGGCGCCGATGCCGATGGCGATCGTCAGCACGATCGCAGCGGTGAAGAGTGGTGATTTGCGAAGAAGACGCGTGGCGTAGCGAAGATCGTTCATCAGCACGACGTGGGACTCCTCGAGCGCAATGGTCGGGCAATCCGCAGGAACAGCGGGAACAGTGGAAGGATGTCAGAGAACGTGACCGGCCGGACTGGAGTGTGACGAGATTTGTGACGAACCGCCGTCCTCCGCTCGCGGGCTTACACGAGATGCTTGCGATAGGCGTGCTGGGTCTTGACCCGGGTGTAGCCGAGACGCTCGTAGAAGGGGTGCGACTCGGCGCGCAGCACGTTGCTGCGAACGCTCATCTCGTCGAGCCCGCGCTGACGCGCCCAGGCTTCAGCGGCCGCGATCAACTGGCGGCCGACACCGAGCTGGCGATACGAGGCATCGACCACGAGGCCGAGGATCTCGCATCTGGGATCGGTTTCGAGGAGGCACTGTTCCGCGGCATGAATCCACCCGGCGATGAGTCCAGGGCTCGTTTCGGCGACGAAGACCTGCTCAGCGGAATGCGCGAGGACCCGCTCGAGACGGACGGCGAAGACCTCGGGGCTTGCCGGATATCCAAGAACGCCGCTCAACTCGGCCAGCCGTGGCGCATCAGCCTGGCGAGCAGCGCGAATGTCGATGGACAGGAGGCGAGTCAAAGGGGTTCTACGGTTCTACGGTTCTTCCGCTACGGAGCACGTCGGTCAGTTCATGCGTCAATGCCTCCGCAAGCTCGGGGCGACCGTGAAAGGCCGCGGGCGTGTTGTGCAGCAGCGCGATCTTCATCGCGCCGTCGCGGTCCACGACGATCACGCTCTGGATCGCGTTGACGGCGGGGTTCACGTCCGATGCACCCGGAGGCACCATGCCGACGACCGCGCGAATCAACGTCACCCCGGAGGCCACTTCGCGTACCTCGCGTACTTTGGCGACATAGGCAGCGGTCGGATGATTCGCAAAGATTCCGCCGAGCGCCTCCGCGATGCCCGCACGGCCGTCGAGTGGCGAGCCATCGAAGCCAACCGCGTTTCCATCGTCGGCAAAAAGCCTGGCGAAGTCGGCTGCGCGTCGACCGTTCCACGCGTCGAGCAACTGCTCGTAAATGCTGAGCACGGATGCATGCCTGGTCTGATTCATCGTCTGAATCTACACCGAGCAGAGGCCTGACGAAGGATCCCGACGACGAGAGACCGACGAGCACCTCACGAAGGCCGAGGCGTCGAAACGCGAGATCAGGAGAAGGCGGGCTGGCTCGAGAATGACGGCCGGGAAGTGCAGCGCTAACCGCGCTGCACGTTCCCAGCCTGAAACCTCACTTGTTGACAGTAATCGACGACGCCACGTTCGCCGACGCATTGTAGGTCGCCGTCGGATGAGTAACGCCAGTGATTGTGAGCGTGACCGATTGGGTACCGTTCGTGAGTTTTGCCGACGTCACACTGCACGATCCGGTGGTGTCGGTCACGCACGATCCGACCGCGGGGTTACCGGAACTCCATGAGCCGGCAACCGTCGCATTGCTGATCAACGCGCCGTTGGCGTCTTTCACGGTAATTGTCACGGTTGCGCGCCAGCCCGACTTGCCGTTCGGCGCCGAAGTCCCCGCGAGTGACGCCACGTGCATGACCACCGGGGGCGGCGGCTGCTGACCCGCCTGCGTGGTAGCCTGCGCCGAAGCTGACGGATCGGACGAGACCGTCCCATTGAGCGCCCGCACCTGATAGGTGTAGGTCGTGCTCGCCGCGAGCGATTGGTCGGCATACGTCGTCACGTTCGGCCCGACGGTGGCAACCTGCGCGAAGGTGCACCCGACTCCGAGACAGCGGTCGATCGCGAACTGCGTTTCGTTGTTGGAGTTGTCCGTCCACCTCAAGTCGATCTGAGAAGACGACATGGCTGTCGCCGTGAGATCAGTGGGCGCGGACGGCGGCGAGGGCGGCGCGCCGCCGCAGTTCCCAAGCTTGAACGAGCCGATGCTGGTGCTCCATCCCGCGCTCGACGCACCGGCATCGTAGTACTCGGTCGTGTACCAGAAGGTGCAGCCGTCGGTCGGATCGACCGCGAGCATGCTGTAGTCTCCCCAGCGCCCCGACGTATGCGTCTGCGATCCGGTGCCCTGCCGCAGATCGCTCTCGGCCACCGTCAGCGTATTGAGCGCGTCGTTTGCGAGGCGGCCCGTGAACCGAATCGCGGGGAAGGTCAGGCTGTTCGACACGCTGTAGCCGATCGCGAGGTTCCCATCCTTGTCCATCGCCGCGCTGCCCATCCAGCGGCTCAGCGTATCGGCGGGTGCGTAGGTGCCCTGCTGCATGATCGTGGGGGCCGTGTGTGGATTGCGGAGCTCGTACCACCGCACGCCACCGCGATCCGATCCGACGTCCACGGTGTGATTGACGACGAGGGTGTCGTAGGCGCCGAAGTTGCGGTACTGCAGCCGGTACATCAGGCGATCGGCAATCGCATCGATTTTTGCCCCCGTCCCCGCCTGCGCGATGCAGTTGCGCGAACCTCCGCACATGTTCGAATCGAACGCCGCCGTCGGGAGCGTCGCGCGCTGCGTGAACGTCGTGTTGGCGGTGTTGCTCCAGTCGACGTGGAATTCCCAGAGCTGCAGCTGGTCCGGCTGATCGTCGAACTGCACGAAGTAGTTCGGCGCTCCGGCGGGCGGCGGCGTCGGACCGTCGAGATCCGACGGCAGCATGCCGCCAAGCGAGGCGTTCGCGACCATGTCGAAATACACTCCACGCGCCGCGCCGCCGGCGAGCATCTGGGCGCGCTCGAACGCGACGACCCCCTGGCCCGCCCAGCTGCACCCGAAAACCGTGCAGGTGAACTGATTCATCGACATGTAGTAGCCGTCGGACCACACGCCGAACTTCGGATAGTCGTTCAGCTTGCTGAAGCTGTAGGCGTATCGGTTCCAGCTCCCGAGCGGATCGCCCGTCGCCGATACGGCAATGCACTGGTAGAACGGACTTCTCGGATAGTTCGGCAACGCGAACTGCGTCATCAGCCAGCGATTGGCGACCTCGTCGTAGAGCACAATCGGATCGCCGTCGTTCTGCGTTTCGCATGGCCCGCCGAATCCCTGCCACAGCGTCTGGCCGCTGACAGGGCCGTACAACAGCGAACCCGTCTTGCTGAAAATGGCAAACGACAGGTTCACCCACTGGATGTAATGCGAAGGACCGACGTCGCCGTTCGTGTCCGGCGGCAGCACACCCGAGAGATTGCCAATGCCGCCGAAACTCGCGGCCGGTGTGATCGCGTTGATGCTGGGCGCGGTCGTCTGAATCATCGGATCCTGGACGTGCGGGCCTCCTTTTGGACCGCCACGAACGGGAAGGGGTGGATGCGGGGTTTCATTCTCCTCCCGCTCGATCGGAATCGGTGGGAGATCGCGCAGGGCCGGCGTTCGATCGTGCTTGACCGGGTGCACCACTGTGGGGCGATGGCTCGCGCCTGGCGTGTCTGGAAGTGTCTGCGCAAAGACACCACTCGAACACAAAACTGTGGTCGCAACTACGGAGGGTAGTAAAGCAAGCCAAGACCGAGGGGTCATGAAATCGATCCTTTCGTTTTCAGTCGACAGCGATCGGGACTGCCTCCGGACCCGAAAATCTGCCGCGAGAAAGACAAAAACGTCGTGCCGCGGGCGACTTTGTGTGAAGAGCGGCCTGCGGCCGACGATCCCCAGACAGCGCCTGGGGCATTTGCGCGGATTTCAGGGACGGATGCGCCGGCGAATGATTTCGGCCGGAAAACCTAGCACATCAGGTGCCAGGCTCGGCAGGGACCTAGGTCAGGGTCACGACGCCCTTCAGGGTGCGCAGCGTTGCACGAAGCCTGGCGGCCGGCGCCGTCGTCACCGTCGCATCGATCCCGATGGCCTTCAGCGTCGCGAGGATCGCCTCTGGCTTCGGGTGCTCGATCGCGAAGGACTGGAGCTGGCAACCCTTGGGTGAGGTTTCTGACGGATGCGACGTCCCGGCCGCCCATTCGATGAAGAACGGAATCGGATCGACCTCGGGTGACGCGAGGTCGTTGACGACCGCGAGGGAGCGCCACTTCAGCGTGGCGCCCGCCGGCGTCACGCGAGAGCCGTCTCGCGGGCCGGAGACATTCTGACCGCCAGCGCTCGCGCGTTTGGCGACGCCGTCCAAGTCAGTCGATGCGGCCGCCCAGTTCACGAGCCGCGGCTCGGAGAGTTTCCGGAGGTCGATCTGGAAGCCGAACGTGGATTGCGCGGGATCCGGTGCAATGATCTCGAGATACTGGCGTCCACCCAGCGAGAGCAATGCGTTCCTCGTGCCACGCCCTGGATGACTTCCGCCGATGATCGCTTTCACATCGGTCATCCTTTCGACCCATGCGATCCCGCGGTCGAGATCGGGAACGCCGAGGAGCAGGTGATCGACCGCCTTCGTTGCAGGGACGAGGGTCTGGGCGTCGCTCATGCTCGATCCGACGATACACGAAACGGTCGCTGCCGCCCACAGCCGCAGCGCATCACGACGGGTCATGTTTCGTGACATGGCTTGAGCACTGTACAAGAGATCAAGAGATAAGGAGAAACTCCTGATCTCGTGATCTCCTGTTACTTGACGAGAATTGTCGTCTCCGCGATTTTGCCGCGGGAATCAATGGCCCTGATGCGATGACTTCCAACCGCGAGCGGCCAGTGGAATGGGGTGTCCGACATCACGCGACCGACAACGGCGCCGTCAATCCTCCATTCAATCTCACCGCTCATGTCCGCGACGACGCGCAGCGGAAGCGTCTGGAATTCGCGCCTTAGCGTGGGATCGACGAGGTAGGTAGCCCCCTGAGGAGGATTCACGATCGTCAGCGGTGCGGACGATGACTTTTCCCTTCCCGTCGTCGCGACAGCGCTGGCGCGTTTCATGGTGGGCAACGGCGACCGATCGGTCAGCAGTCCGTTCTGCTTCGCCCACTGACGATAGGCCGGCGGCCAGACGACGAGGAGGCCTTCGTCGCTCTGATGGTGCCAGTTGCACGGCAACTGTTCGCCGGGCGGCAGCCATTCGCGCTGACGTGCCGGGCACCACGGGTTCGCCTTCATTCCCGACAGCGCGCAGATCTCCTGCTCGACGAGGCCTGCCGGCACCATGCGGGCGGGCGGTGCGCCGGTCAACGCCGCGCCGGCACGACGCTCGGCCGCGAGCATGACCGCGTGAAAAATCGGACCCGCGCCGGTGACGCCAGTCGAATCGCGGAGCGGCGTTCGATCGAAGTTGCCCACCCAGACGCCGACGGTCACCTCGCGCGTGTATCCGACGGTCCAGTTGTCGTGATACGCCTGTGACGTGCCGGTCTTCACGGCGACCGGAAACGGGAACTCCAGGTTTCCGCCCCGGCCGAAGATGTACTCTCGCGCCTCGGGGTCGGACAACACCTCGGTGATCCAAAACGCGGTCTGCGGCGATACCAACGGGCGCCGCTGACGCGCCCGGTCTTCAGCCGGCGACCACGTCGGCTCGAGCCACTCGCCGCCGCGCGCGAATGCGGAGTAGGCGGCGACGAGCTCGTCGAGCCGCACTTCAGCGTTGCCGAGTGTGACCCCGAGCCCGTAGTACGACGCATTGCGATCGAACGTCGTGAGGCCGGCGCGCAGCAGGAAACGCAGCAGCGACGGCACGCCGATCTCGGAGGCGAGCGCAACCGCGGGCACGTTCTCCGATCCGGCAAGGGCGCGACGGATCAGCAACGGTCCGCGATATCGGCCGTCGTAGTTGCGCGGGCTGTAGAGCACGCCCGCCTCGGCGGTCGGAAAGTGCGAGGGCACGTCGGCGAGTACGCTTGCGGGCGTGAACCCCTGCTCGAATGCCAGCGCGTAGGTGAACGGCTTGAGCGCGGATCCCGGCTGACGCGCCGTGCTCGGCCCGTCGATCGCGCCGCCGTGCGCGGTGTCGAAGTAGTCCCCCGATCCTTCCCACGCGAGCCACGTCCCGCGCGTGTTGTCGAGCACGACGACCGCGACGTTCGCCGCCCCGTGCTTCTCGAGCAGAGCCCGCTGGCTCTCGATGATGCCGGCGACGTCTCTCTGCAACTCGGCGTCGAGCGTGGTCTCGATGCGCGAAGGACGACGATCCCCCGCCGCCTTGAGCACGCGCTCGACGAAGTGCGGCGCGGCGAACGGCGACGCGGCACGAGTGAACGTCAGCCGTTCGTCCAAAGCCTCCGCCAGCTGCTCTGAGGTCAGCGCGTGGGCCGCCGCCATTCGATGCAGGACGACCCGCTGCCGCGCGAGTGCGGACTTCGGATTGCGATACGGGTTGAAGCCTGAGGGACGTTGCGGCAACCCCGCGAGAAACGCCGCTTGCGCTGGCATCAGCATCGACGGATCGCAGCCAAAGTAGGCGCGGCTCGCGCGATCGGCCCCGCTGATCTGGTTGCCGTACGCCGCGAGGTTGAGATACATCGCGAGGATCTGCTGCTTGCCGTAGCGATGCTCGAGCCTGAGCGCCAGCACCGCTTCCTCCGCCTTGGCCCAGACGTCTCGAGCTCGACCGGCGGTGCGGCGGTTGAGGAGCAGCTTCGCCGTCTGCTGCGTGATCGTCGATCCACCCTCGACCACGGCACGCTCGGCCAGGTTCTGCTTGAGTGCGCGTCCGATGGCGACCGGATCCACGCCGACGTGCGACCAGAAGCGCCGATCTTCGGCGGCGATCGTCGCCGCGACGAGCGTCGGTGGCAGTCTGCCGGCATCAATTCGCGTGCTGCGCGTGCCTTCGCCGGACAGCGCCTCGTACAGCGGCACGCCGCGGCGATCGACGACAACGGTGGACGTCGTGGCGTGATCGTCGAGCAGATCGGCGGGGATCGGACCAAGACGGATCCAGAGGCTCGTCGCGACGACAGCGGCAGCGATCAGAATCGCAATCGTTCGACGGTGGTTACGAGGCCAACCGGTTCGCACGTTCATTACACGGCGCGAGAGCGCCGCCTCTCTTCTCACTTTGCCGTGGGGCCCCACCCCCACGGCCTGCCAGCGCTCGCTCTGCTCGCGCCGCTGGCTTCACGCTACAGCCTGCTTGGCGAGCGCCATGTCTCGAGCGCTCAGCGCCGAGCCCCGACCGCGGCCAACGGACGGCTGAACGCCGAGCCCCGGACAGCCGACTGCCGACTGCCACAAGCATCACACATCACCTCTTCACCTCCACGACCGTCGTCGCGGTCCGTCCGAACACCTCGGGCTCGTACATCTCTTCCGCGCGCGCCGGCGCTGTCCTGAACGTCCCGGCGGTCGTTGCGCGGACGACGTACGTGAACTCGTGGCGCCCTTCGCTCAGGCGCGTGGCGAACAACTGGACGCGGTCGTCATGCCGTTCGACGTGATCGAAACCCCCGCGCTGCCACCACGAGAACCAGCTGTCGCTCTCCTGACCCTGATAGTCCTGCATGCTGGCGAGCGAGGCAGCCGTCGTCGCGAACCACGACTCGACCGGCTCGAAGCCGGCCGGCAAGGGATCGGTGACGGCGACGTAGCGCCGCTCTTTCGTCAACATGAACGTCAGCGTGATCCGGACGAGGTCGCCCGCTTGATAGCTCGTCGTCTCGGGCCGCGACCCATTCTCGACGTACGGCGCATACGACCGTTGAATGCGAATGCCGCTGTCGAGTCCGTCCTGGAAGAGCTGATCGGCGGCGTAGCGGAACCGCGCGGTGTAGAAGAGCGTGCCGCTGCCCTCCTTCGAGAACGTGAGCGGTTGCGTGATGCCAGGTTGCGCTCGCGTGAGCACTTCTCTCATCGGCAGCTCTTTCGTTTGCGCCACCGTGGAGCGTCCGCGGAATTGTTCGCGCGCGAGCTCGTCGGTTCCGAGCCGGACGACGGCATCGAAGGACGGGACGACGCTCTCGTACTTTCGGTAGTAAGCGACCAGCGCCTGCATGGCGTAGGCGTTTTCCTGCGTGTTGCCCCAACGGCCATCCTTGCGCGCGGCCATCATCCAGCGGACCATTTCCCGGATCGGCGCGTTGTCCACGCCGCTCTTGACCAGCGTATTGAGCACGATGGCCGTGGACCGGATGTTCGAGTTCCAGAACCAGAGCAGATACGGATCGCTGAGCTCCTCGACGTGCGCGCTGCCAGCTTCGGGCAGGATCGCGTTGCTCATCCGGCGCCGGAGGTCCTGTAACCGTGCCTCGGAGTCTCCTCTCGGTCCACGCGCGACCACGGCATCGTGCAGGTACGCGAGCGCGAAGACCGGCATCCGCTCGCGATAGCCGTAGAGACGGTTGAGATTCGAGTCCTGGTTGCGGCCCCCCTCGACGAGCACCTTCACCGCGAAGGCCTGCCACGCCGTGTAGGCTGGCCACCAGCCCTCGTTCGTTGGCGGCGGTTCGGCCAGTCGCTGCTGGAGGTAGTCGAGCGCTCGTGAGCGCATGCCGGGATCGACGGCGTACTTCAGGTCCGAGGCCTGCTTGAAGACGTCGAGCAGATAGGCGGTGAGGTACGGCGACACCGAAAAGCACGCCCCCGGCCAGTACGCGAAGCCGCCGTTCCCGCACTGATACTTCTCGAGCTCTTTGAGCGTCTGCTGTACGGCCGGCCGCATCTTGGCCGTGTCGACGCCCGGCAGCGAGAACGCATCGCCGAGATCGGCGGCTAGCAGCAACGCGAGCGCACGCGACCCGCGCTGCTCGGCGCAGCCGTACGGATACTCGACGAGATACCGCGCACCTTCGCCGAGTCCGACCATCGCTGTGGACGACAGCTCGACGTGCAGACCGCCGATGCCGGGAACCACGCCCGCAGGAATCCGCAGGGTCTCCGCCGCGCGCGGATTCGCATCCCCGGCCTCGCCGTACGCCGCGACGGTCTCAGGCGACGCCAGGATCTCGACCGGAATCAGATCCTCGAACGCGTCGGTTTCGTTGCCCGACTTGACCGTCATCTGCACGCGCGCGCGGCCCACGCTGCGTCCGGCCGCATCGAAGCGGGCTTCGATCGATCCGCCGGCCGCGAGCTGGACGGTCTGTTCCGCGGCGCCTGTGAACTGCAGGATCTCCGGGTCGAGACTCTTGATCGTCACCGTCGCCACACCCGCTTCCTTCAGCTGACTCGTGACCACGGCGCCGAAGTGAGCGGTGTCGCCAACGGCGAGGAATCGCGGGAAGGTCGGCTTGAGCGTGAGCGGCTTGTTGATCCGCACCTCGCTCTCGCCCGATCCGAACCGCGAGTTGCGATCGCCGGCAACGGCCATGATCCTGTACGTCGTCAGCGATTCGGGTAGCTTGATGTCCGTCACCGCATGACCGTTGGCGTCGGTCACGATGGAGCCGAGCCAGAAGGCGAGCACACGGAAGTCTTTGCGCAGCGTTCCGGCGCCCGCGTCGGCCCCGCCGCCACCGCCCTCGGTCTCCCCTTTCGGCGTGAGGACCCGGCGGCTCACGATGCGCTGCCGGTTGTCCATCGTCATCACCTGGAGCGCTTTCTCGATGTAGACGGACCGCAGGACGTCGGGCGTGCGATACGCGGTCAGCGAGAGCACGCCGTAGTCCACGGCCCAGAGCGTCACTTCACTCTGTGCGCCGCGGCCCGCGCGATCCTTCACGTCGAGCACGACGTTCGCAGTGGTGGCGGGCCGGTACTCCTCTTTGTTCGCGCTGACGTTGACCGTCAGCCGCTTCGAGGCGTCCTCGACTTTCAGCTCCACGTAGCCGAGACGGAATGACGGTTTGCCGGGATCGCTCGTATCGGCCGTGTCGCCGGGTGCCGGGCCTCCCGGCGCCGACTCGGTCGTCGCCACCTGGGTCCGCCCTTTGACGAGCAGCACCGAGACGAACACGTTCGGGATCTCCGCTTCGGTGATCGGCACCGAGATCGACTGCTGCGTGGACGTGAGTGCGAACTGCCGGTGCGATTTGATCCCTTCGCGCTCGGTCGTCACGAGCGCGGTCGCCTGCTCCCACGGCGACTGAATCATGATGCGTGCGGTCTCGCCCGGCTTGTAGGTCTTGCGCTCGGGCACGAGATCGATCCGGTTGTGGTCGTAGCGCGCCCACGCGGTGTAACCCTCGCCGAGCGCGTAGAACGACGTCCGCGTGACCGCGAACCGGCCGCTCTCTTCGGTGGCTGTCGCCTTCAGGAGGAAGTAGCCGCCATTCGGAATTGGAATGTCGAGCGGAACGGGATCCGCGGTAGTCGTGACGGTCCAGGATCCCGCGGGCACTTCCTTGCGCTCGGTGTCCCAGGTGTAGAAGCCATTTCCTTCTGCGCGCCGTACGCTCGTCCACTGCACCTGGGTCAACGTGACGGTAACGGGCACGCCGGCCGCCACCGTTCCGTCCGGTGCCACCGTCACGATCTCGGTCTTCAGCCCGCCTTTCTGCTCGACGAAATACGAGGGACGTCTGATGCCGACGTACCACGGCGCCGGGTGCACGGTCACGCTCGCGCGGTTCGCGATGTGCTGTCGGGACACGTCCTCCACGTCACCCTCGAGCGAGTACGAGTACGGCACTCCGGCCTGGAGTTTCGTCTCGAGATCGAGCGTGCGATCGCCGGTTCGCGTCAGCGTCGTGGTGTCGTGACCGATGGATCCCGATTCGGCGGTCTCAGTACCTTCGTCCCAGCCGACGAACAGCCAGCGATCCTCGGTGAATTTCTCTTTCACGGCCGCCGGCGCGTCGCTGAGCGGCGACTTCGTGAACGTCCACGTCAACGGACGCGCTCCGATCGGCGCTCCGAAGAGATAGCGCGACGTCACCACGCCTTTCAGCTTGTTGCCCGCGATCAGCGAGTCGCCGGTCAGCGTGACGTCGACGCGAAAATCCGGCCGACGGTAGGCGGCAACGAGGAACGTGCCGCGCACCGCCTTGTAGTACGGCACGAACGCATCCGCGTAGGGCCCGGGCGTCTCGCCGGGCCGCAGCTGCTCGGCCGGTCGCGGCTTCGGCTTATCGATCTCGAGGACCGTCATCACCTGATAGTTGCCGAGCGCGCCGTCGGCCGGCAGCGCCACCTTCCACTCGGCGCTGCTCCACGCATTCACTTTCACGGTCCGCTCGTCGACCACGCGATCCTGGCTGTCGCGGATCGACACGAACAGCGACGTCCCCGCCGGAAGCAGCTGGATGCCTGCAGGAGTGTTGTGGCGCAGGATCGCTTTGAAGGTCACTTCCTCGCCGAGCCGGTAAACACCGCGATCGGTGAACACCGTGCCGCGCAGGAGCGGCGACGCTTCGTTGAGGTTGAAGGGCACGCCGAAATCCCACGGCTGCACGCCTTCGTTCCAGTCGCTCCCGAGGTACGCGATGTCCCCGTCTTTCTCCGCGGTGACCAGGAACTCGAACTGCCACCAGTTGTCGGGGCTCCGCTTCGTCCCCGGCCCGGTCGCAACGCCGTCCGATCCGGTCGTGCCGTTCCAGAACACCTCGTTGCCAAGCCGGATGATGGACACCTTCGCGCCAGGAACGGGCTGACCGGTGTCGAGGCGCGTGACGAAGACGATGGTGTTCTGCGGGCTGTCCTTGACCGTGATTCCGAGGTTCGTCACCTGAATGAGCGACGCCCGCACCCGGCTTTCGCCGTACGGTCGGGCGTTGGCGACGGGTTCACCTTCCTGCACCGCCGCCCACACGAGGCCGGTGCCGTTCGATCCCAGCGCCTTCGACATGTCGAGGCCGTGCGAGAGGATGCGATCGGCGCTCGTGCCGAGGCGGTGCTCGGTGCCTTCGCCTTCCGGCGTGTCGTTGAAGTGTGGCTGCAGGTGCGTCACGGTTCCCATCAGATCGCGCGGCGCAACGGGCGCGGCCCACTGCGTAACGTTCCTGAAGTTGCGCGCGTAAAACGGCAGCACCGCGCCGCCGCTTTTCTCCCAGACACCGTGGCCGTCGCCGAAACTCGTGAACGCCCGCTGGTGCCAGTTGGCGACCGAGCCACTCCACGAGTAGCCGAGCACCTGGCCATCTTGCGCGGTCAGCCCGGCGTCGACCGTCACGACATACGTCCGGGCCGGCGGTTGTGCGTCGAGCCCGCCGTCCTCGAGCGTCAGGTGCGATCCCTCGTCGCGCTCGTACTCGTACCCGGCTCTCGGCTGTTTCTGCGTGGCCGCGCGGGCAACGGGACGCGGCGATGACGGTGTGGTGATGTCGACCGCACGGACCGATTTGGAGAAGTCCGTCGCCTTGACCGCCGTCCGCATCTTGATCGGATTCCAGCGATCCGGATCGCATTCTGTCGTGCACTCGAAGCCATCGATGAAGAAGGCGGGTTCGACTTTCACCATGTGGGTCTGCGACCCGGCCGGTGTTTCCTGACCGGCCGGGGACGGGAGGGCGTCGTCGAGCACCACGCGCACCCAGCTCTCCGACGGGACGGGCGAAGCCGTCTCCACGACCACGAGATCGGAGCCGGGCGGAATCTGCTTTTTGTCCCAGTCGTTCGTGAGGCGAACCGTGACAGGAGACTGCGCGGAGGCAATCGCACGGGTCGTGGCGACCTTCGCATTGAAGCGGGAGACGGCCAGCGGATCAAGTGAGCTCAGCACGGCGGGACCAACGGGCGGTGCCGGCGGCAACCACTCATGAGGCTCGAATTGCGCCGAGAGATGCGCCGCGATATCGGCGGGGCGAACCGGTTGATTGAAACGCAGTGCGATCACCGCCGGCGCATCAGCCCGGCCGCCGCGACGGTACCACTGCGTCTGCAGCAGCTTGACGGTCGGCGTCGTGAACGTGAACGTGAACGGCTGCGCCAGCCGGCGCCCGCTGACCGCGATCGCAGTCGTCTCAATCGTAACGTCGTAACGGGTCGCAAACGGCAGCGGGCGCTTGGGGTCCGGCGTGAAGATCAGGATCGTCGTCCCCGACCATCGGAACGTGCCCGTCACCGCCGGCGAGATGCGGAAGAACGGTGCGCGCACCACGCTCGGGATACGGCCGAGCGTGACCATCGGCTCCGAAAAAATGACGCGGATTTCGTTGGCCTCGGCCAGACTCGCGATCTCGCCGTTCGGCCCGGCGTTCACCACGGTCAACGCGCGGGTGGGTGCCGCCTGCCCTCGCGCGTCGCCGGTCGCAAGGAGCAGCAGCACCGCAAACACGAACAGAGGAACCCCGAGCATGCGCTGCATGATCTTCATCGCTGGAACTCTAGCCGCTTTCCGCGATCCGCGGTCCGCGGGTCGCTCGTTGTGTGACTGGAAAAGAAAGGGAAGGGACGGACGAACGGTCCGTGAGGATTCGTGCCGACGTGTCCGACGCGCCATGCGCTCAGGTCCGGGCTCGCAGTTTCCCGGCCTGTGAGATTAGACACCGCTTTTTTCAATTCGTCGCGGGGCCCCACCCCCGCGACCTGCCAGCGCTTCGCTACGCTCCTTAGTGCGTCTGGGGCCCCACCCCCAGACGCTGCAGCTCGCGCGTCCGCGCTCGCTGCGGCTCAAGGCTGCTCGCGCCGCTGGCTAGAGGTCACCGGGTGAAACTTCTGCGGTTGTGTCGCTGGCCTCCCGCCTCCTCCCTCCTACCTCCTGCCTCCTACCTCCTTGCTTACGCGTGCGCGCTGCGGCGTTCCTCAACCGTGAAGAGCGACGGCACACGAGGCTTGAGGAACGCGACGAACCAGCTGCCCGGCGTCGCGCCGAAGACGACCGTCGCGCACGCGTAGTACAGGAGCACGAGCACGGCGGCGCAGGCCGCGAACGAAAGATGGAAGAGAGCGGCGAGGAGCCAGGACAGCGCGAGCGTCGAGGTCGTGTCCAGGATCGCCGCAAGCGTACGAGGCGCCAGCCGCAGCCGCCGGACGGTCGGGTTCGACGCGTCCTCGCGCGGCTTCGATCGGCGCTCGCCCTGCGCCGGCAGGCCACCTGAGTCTGCGTAGCTCAGCTTGTGACCGAGCAGGTTGGCCTGCGCGTTGATCAGCCCGCGCGAACGGCGGTCCCCTATCGGGAACAGCCGGCAGAACTCGTTGACCACGTCGTCGGCATCGAGGCCGATCGCTCGAGCGTAGTCGCGCACGAACGCGCGCGCAAAGATTCCAGACGGCCACCGCGAGAAATCGTTGCGCTCGAGGCCTTCCCAGAGATCGCTATTGACCTTGGTGACCGACGCGAGGGTATCAAGGGAGATGCCGCGCCTTTCGCGTTCGCTGCGCAGCCATGGACCGAAAGTATCCCGATCGGACATGACGACTTCGTCAGTCAGGGAGCAAGGATCAAGCCGGTTGCCTACGTCAGGATTTGTGCGGTGGGAGCCGGATTGATCCCGTCCTCCGTTGCAATTGTGTAATGCCGATTACAGGAGTGGTTGGCAGGTCCGCGCGTATCCGGTCCGCCGGGTGAGGCGAATGGATGGCCCCCACGCCACCTCTGATACCAAGAGGCGGCGGCGTCCAAATTTTCGTCGAGGGAAGCCAATCCGCTGACAGCCCTCCCGAAGCCTCATATGATCGACGACATGACGGCGTTCTGCCTGGACATGCACGCCGACTACCGATGCCAGCATGCAGGCGCCTGTTGCACGGCCGGCTGGGCGATCCCGGCGGAGCCGGTGGTGGTGCAGACGGTCGAAACGCACTTCCGCACGGCAGGTCGGCTGTTCATCAATTCCACTTCGTCGCCTGACGACCCGCCGATCGTCGCGACCACGGCCAGCGGCGCGTGCGTCTTTTTCGATCAAAAGCACGATCGGCTGTGCGCGATTCACAGAGATCTCGGGCACGCGTACCTTCCTTCCGCCTGCCGCCATTTCCCGAGGGTGGTGCTGACCGACGAGCGAGGCACGTTCATTTCGCTGTCGCACTTCTGTCCTACCGCCGCGGCCATGCTCTTTTCCGATCGTCCACTACGCCGGGTGGCGGCCCCTTCCTCGTTGTCGTTCGATGAAGGCGTGGAGGGTCTCGACGCGCGAGGTGTGCTGCCTCCTCTCCTGCGACCGGGAATGTTGACGGACGTCGAAGGGTACGACGCGTGGGAGCAAGCCGGCATTGACGTGCTGGCGCGCGGGGATCTCTCAGCCGATCAGGCGCTCGACGTCATCGAAGACGCGACGCGGCGCGTCGAGGGCTGGCGGCCGGGAACCGAGACGCTCGCGGCGTGCGTCAGGCGCGCGTTCGATCGCGCTCGGGTCCCTGACAGTGCGATGCCGTCGTTCGAGGACGCCAGGCGGCGACTGACCCTTGCGCGCGAGGCGGTGCCCGCGGGGTTGACACTCCCGCCCGATGATCCGGATGCGGTCTCACGCTGGCCGTCCGTC
>DATAEK010000003.1:0-2628 GCA_036258055.1 Vicinamibacterales bacterium | reverse complement strand
AGGTGGTCGAAACCCACGGACTCCAGCTCGTGGGCCTCGACTACATGAACGCCGATGAAGACACGTTCGAATTGCATCCGTCCGACGACTCACGCACGATCAAGTCCGTGCTTGCCTCGCTCCACCTGAAGGACGGCATGCAGACGGTGCTCCTGCACCACAGTCCGGCAGGCGCTCAGCATGCAGCCGCGAACGGAATCGATTTGATGATTGCGGGCCACACACACGGCGGGCAATTCTTCCCAGGCACGCTCGTCGCCACGGCGGTGTTTCCCTTCACTCACGGCCTGTATCATCGAGGCCCTCTGCAGGTCTTCGTGTCGCCTAACGGGAAAGTGATCACCGGAGCGAGCAGTGGACGAGGTCGATGCTCGGGCCGGTCTCAGCTTCGAGGTTACGGCGGTAGCCTTGAAACGATACCATCGCGCCGCGAGGTCCCGCGTCATGACGTCATCCGACTATCGTCCGGACCGCCGCTGCTTCATTCAATCGGTGACGGCCGGCATCGCTGGCCTGTCGTGGGCGATGCGCGGGCTCGCCGCCGAGCGGCAGTGGGCCGCGATACAGAAACTGATCGACGGCTACGTCGCCGACAAGAAGATGGCGGGCACCGGCGTGGCGATCTCCTATGGCGGGGCACCGGTGACGTATCTCGCCGCCGGCACGATCGCCCTCGACTCTCAGAAGCGATTCGACGAGAACAGCATTTGCCGCATCTACTCGATGACCAAGCCGGTGACCGGCATCGCGGCGATGCTGCTCGTCGAAGACGGCAAGCTCTCGCTCGATCAGCCGGTGGCGGACGTCCTGCCCGAGTTCAGGGCGCTGCGCGTCGCGATCGACGTCGAGCGGAGCCTGGATTCTCGTCCGGCGTCGAAGACGATGACGATGCGGCATCTGCTGACGCATACCTCGGGCCTCGCGAGCTGGACGCCACTCTCGAGCGGACCTGAGTTGTTGCACGTCGCATATCGCGAGCGCGGCATCACGCCTGGAAATTTCGGCGAGCGCCTCGATCGTCAGGGATACGGACCGCAGGCCACGAGCCTTGTCGACATGGTGCGGCGCCTTGCCGAGCTGCCGCTCGCGTACGAACCCGGCACGGTCTCGAACTACTCGATCGGAACGGACGTCATGGCGCTCGTCATCGAGCGGGCGAGCGGCATGCCCTACGAGCGCTTCCTCCGCGACCGCTTGTTCACGCCGCTCGACATGTCCTCAACTGCGTTTCAGGTGAAGCGCGAGGACGCCGGCCGCCTCACGACCAACTATCAGTTCGCGCCGACCGGATTGACGCCGACGGATGCCGCGGCGACGAGCGCGTTCCTCGAGCCGCCCCGGCTGATTGCCGGCGGCGGCGGGTTGGTGTCGACGCTTCGCGACTACGCGCGCTTCGGTGCGATGCTGCTCGGCGATGGCGCGCTCGACGGAACCCGCGTGATGAAGGTCGAAACTGCGCGCGCCGCGCGGTCGAATCTCCTGCCGGACGGCGTGCTCAAGGCGACGACCGGCCAGGGTGCCGGCGTGCCCCTCGTGCGGCCCGGCGACAAAGCCGTCATGCCGCCAGGTACGGTGATGGGCAGCGGTGCCAGCGGCTGCCTGTGGTGGATGGACCCCTCGCGCCGCGGCAACGTCGTCTTTCTGACGCAGGTGATCGGCATCGGTCAGGCAGCGTACACCGTGCCGGCGGAGCTGTCGGCCGCACTCGAAGCGGGACTCAAAGAGCCAGCGTAGGGTTGGAGGGGTATGAAAGTGCTTTCAGTTGCTGTAATTGTCGGGGTGTTGACCGCGTTCGCAGAGCAAGTGGTTCAGAATCCCCCCGCGTCGGTTGGAAACGACCGGGGGGGCCGCGATGCGGACCGCGCTGCGATCGAGAAACTCCACCAGCAGGACATCGCCGCTACGTTGTCGCGAGATCCTGCTGCGCTGACTGATCTGTGGACCGATGACGCCATTCGTCTCGGCCCAGGCCAGCCGGCAGAAGTCGGCAAGCAAGCTATCCGACAGAGCAACGAACGCTGGTCGACTCTCCCAATCAAGATGTTGACCTTCGTGCCGGAAACCAAAGACTTGACGATCTGGGACGGCTGGGCAGTCGAGTGGGGTTACTTCACTGGTTCGTATGTCGAATCGCCGGGTGGCGAGCCGAAGCAGATTCGTGGCGCGAGGCTCTGGGTGCTCAAGAAGCTCCCGGACGGCAGCTGGAAATGCTTCCGCGGGATGGGGACCCCAGTTGCTGTCGTTGTCGGCGCGTTGACCAAGTTGGCAGGGCAAGTGGTTCAGGGACCGGCCGCGTCGGCTGGAAGCGACAGAGGCCACGATGCGGACCGGGCCGCCATCGAGAAGCTGAAACACCAGGACGTCGCCGCGACGGTTGCGCGAGATGCTGTTGCGATGGCGGATCTGTGGACCGATGACGCCGTTCGTTTCGGCCCAGACACGCCGGCAGATGTCGGCAAGCAAGCTATCCGAGAGACCAACGAACGCTCGACGGCTCGCCCAATCAAGGTGTTGACCTTCGTTCCGGAAACCAAAGACTTGACGATCTGGGATGGAGGGGCCGTCGAGTGGCGATACTTTACGGCTTCGTATGTCACATCGCCGGGTGGCGAGCCGACGCACGTTCGT
>DATAEK010000445.1:0-32128 GCA_036258055.1 Vicinamibacterales bacterium | reverse complement strand
GGCGTTGATCGCGAAGTCGCCAGCCGGCTGGCCATGGCGATCGCATACATCCACAAGAGTGGCGACGACTTCATCGGCTGGACGGACGTTGGTGGCCAGTACCGCCAGGAATCACGAACGCTGCCTGACGGCAGCATCATTCCTGTGTACGTGCTCGTCAACTCCACGAGCGAACAGCGTTTTCTGTTGACGAATCCCGATGCATTCTCGCTCACCTACAACGGCCTCGTGATGGCCGTCGACAAACGCCGGTCCCATGGCTGGCAGGCGTTCGGCTCCTACACGTTCTCGAAGGTGTCCGGGTTGCAAGCCTCGAGCGGAGAGATCGCGGCGGCGGCACAGGCCAGCACGATCGCCACTCCAACCAGGACCTTTGGACGCGATCGTAACGATCTCACGAATGCGTTCGGCCGGTTGCCGAACGATCGGCCGCACATGTTCCGGGTCATGGGGTCGGTCGACGTACCACGGACGGGCCTTGTGGTCGCCGCGAATCTGCAATATTTCACGGGTAAACCGTGGGCGGCGTCGACGCAGGTCTCCCTGCCGCAGGGCAATCAGCGCATCCTGATCGAGCCGCGCGGCTCCCGGCGCCTCGCAAACCAGACACTGCTAGACGTGCGCGTCTCGAGAACTGTCTCCCTCGGACACGCTGGCCGTATCGACCTCCTCCTGGACGTGCTGAATGCACTCAACGACGCGGCTGAAGAGGGCGTGGTGACGGACAACGCCTTTGACGCCAGGTTCGGGCAGCCCACCATCTTCATGGATCCGCGTCGCGCGATGCTCGGCGTACGGCTGAACCTGGGGCGGTAGGGCACCTCTTGTCGTTCTAAGGTTCTCGGTTCTAAGGTTCTCGGTTCGGGTTCTCAGGTTCTCGGGTTCGCTGAGGGCTCGGGAACACGGAACGCGGGAACTTCAGAAAGTTGATGTTGGTTAACCAACCCGAACAACGCACGTCAGTCGCCATCATTACCCGGTTGGCGTTCGTCGCAGCGTGCCTTGCGACGGCAGAGGCGTCGCCCGAACACGTTCAGCTGAAGTACCTCGGAACCGCCGGATGGGAAATCAGCGACGGACGTACGGTCGTCCTGATCGATCCCTATTTGTCGCGGCTTCGTATGCGGATTCCGAACGACGACGCTCTGGCAGACGATCCACGACGCCTGTTCACGCGCGACGACGTGGCGGAGTCCGACGTCGCGACGATCGACGCGCACATTAGGCGCGCCGACTTCATCCTGATCACGCACACTCACGCCGACCATGCGATGGACCTGCCGTACATCGCCAAAAAGACCGGCGCCATCGTCATCGGGACCGAGAGCTCGCGCAACGTCGCCCGCGCCTACGGCATCGCGAATGACAAGCTGATCGTCGGCCGCGGGGGCGACGACCTCGAATTCGACAGCATGTCGGTACGGATCATTCCGAGTCTTCATGGCATCCTGCGCCGAGCGCCTTTCCTCGCTCGGGATCCGAGTGCACCGCCGCCTCCAATGGTTGTTCCCGTTGACGCCAAGGCGCCAATGCGCATTGCGGATTTTGCCGAAGGCGGTACACTCGCCTATCTGATCCGCATCGGAGGCCGGCAGATTCTCGTGTTTGGATCGATGAATTACATCGAGCGAGAAGTGGAAGGCTTGCGGCCGGACGTCGCGCTGATTGGCGCTATGCCCGAGCGCCGTGAGATCCATGAGTACATGAGCAGGCTGTTGCGGGCGATCGGGTACCCACGTATGGTGCTCCCGACCCACTGGGATCGGTTCAACGTGACGTACGACGTCAGTCAGGCCCCCGCACTCGAGCGTTTGCAGTCGTTCATCGCCGAAGTGAAAGCCGCGTCCCCGAAGACGGACGTACGAATCCCCAAGTACTTCGAGGCGATCGAGATTCCGTGAATCGGATGGTTGCTGAGGCCTGAGGCGAGATCTAGGGTTCTTGCGCGAGGTTTTGAAACCACTTCTAAGGTTTCGGCAGATCGATCAGGACAATGTTGGAGTTCTGCCGCGAGCGGTCGAACACGATGTACTTCCCGTCGGGTGTGATGTCGAACGTTCGCAGGGCGCCTCGATTTCCCAGTTGTGTGATCTGTCGTTTAGTCTTCGTAGCGAGATCGAGCAACCAGAAGTCCAGCGATTGAATACGCGGCACGTACACAATCCCCTTCCCGTTGCGCAGGAAGCGATACCCACCAGGACGAGCCATCACTTCCCCTAGATCAACGGGGGTGCCATCCTGTGGTCTCATCGCAAGGAGTTTGACCTGTCCGATGACGGACCGGCCCGCATACACGATCAGATCGCCGGCTGGTGACCAGACGGGATTGACCCACTTGCCGTCGACGAGGCGGACGGGCGCACCACCGCCATCCACCGGGATCTTGAACAACGCGGGACCCTTCGCGTCACGTCCGCCCGCGATTATCCATTTTCCGTCGGGCGACCAGTCACCGGCGCTCTGGCCGGCCACGCCTTCTATTTCGATCGACGCGGCGAGCGTCCGTCGGTTCGTGCCGTCTGCCGACATGATTACCAGATGCCGTCGACTCTGCTGCCTGACGACGACGGCCACGCGTTGTCCGTCCGGTGAAACCAGCGGAGGCTCGAACAACGCGCCGTCCGCATTCCTCCAGACTTCCGAGGCGTGTCCGTCCAGGACCCGCCAGAGCCCGTCGCCCGTTCCACGTGCCGATAGGTAAAACAAGGACGACCCACCGAAACGCGGGGCAAGCGCCCGACCCGTCGGCACCGGCACCGGGTAGAGCTGCGCATCGCGTTCCTCGGCCTGATGATCGAGCAGCGGCACACGCCAGAGGGTGGCGCTGGGGTTGGCGACGGTGGCGACGACACGCCGGCCGTCACGACTCGATGCGACCGACGTGTACTGATCGCTGCCCGAGGGCACACGGTGCGTCAGCTTGCGATCGACGTCCAGGGACCACAACCATGGACCCGACCAGTCCGCGTCGCGAGCCACATAGAGCAACGTGTGCGCATCGATTGGCGCCAGAAAGTTCACGCCCGACCGCTGCTCCGTTAGCCGCTCCGGAGATCCTCCAGAGGATCGAACGCGCCACACGTCCATACCGATCTCGTCCTGCGGCTCCGATCCGCGGACGAAGTAGATCCACTGCCCGTCCGTTGACCAGACCGGATTGTTGTTCTTCAATTCACCTGGCGGGAGGATTTCTCGCGGGTCTGCGCCCGTGTGATCCGCTATCAAGATGGGATCGTTATCGTTGGATTTGTCGACGTAGACGAGGTGAGAGCCATCTGGAGACCAGGCGGGGGTGCTGGATGGGGGCAGGAACAGCCGGGGCGCGCCGCCGGTCAACGGCATGCGCATCAACGGCCTCGCATCCGACGCATTGAACCAGATATCCGTTCCGTCGCCCGAAAAGCCAAGTTTGCGGACGATCACGCCGCTGCCGCCCAGCGGAGGCATGTCCCGCGTGAGGTTGGAAAAACTCTCCGTGCCCACTTGGGTCACCCACAGATCGAATTCGCCCTCGTGGTCGGCGAGAAACGCCACGAATCTGCCGTCGGGTGAAATCGCGGCACCTTCTTCCGTACCCTCCCAATTGGTAAACGGCGTGAATCGAGCATTGGCAAGCGGGTTCTCGGGGTTGATCGGCGCTCGCGACGCCTCCCGCGCGATGACACCGATCGCCAGAGCGGCGACGGCGAGCCACGGCAGCCAGGCCGTGCGCGGCCTGGTTGCGACAGCAGGACCCGCGTCGGATACACCGGGAATCGCCTGGTCGATTGACTCGATCTCGATTCTGGCGTCGCCGATGTCTCGCAGCCGCCGCTTCGGATCCTTCGCGAGGCAGCGAAGCAACAGTCGTCGAACCGTGGTCGGTGTCGTCGCAGGAAGGCGTGCCCAGCCCGGGTCGTCTCTGACCACAGAGGCGAGCACCTCCGTCACCGTCTCGCCGCGGAAGGTTGGCGTCCCGGCAAGCATCTCGAAGAGCACGCAACCAAAGGCCCAGATGTCGGCGCGCTCGTCGACCGTCAGCCCTTTCGCCTGCTCGGGCGCCATGTACGCCGCGGTGCCGAGGATGATGCCCTCGCGGGTCGCCGCGGTGTCGCGCGCCGGCGAGCGCTCGGAGTCCAGCACGTTGCCCGGCTCCGTGGCAAGCGCCTTTGCGAGGCCGAAGTCGAGCACTTTGACGACCCCGTCGGCCCGCACCTTGATGTTGGACGGCTTCAGATCGCGATGCACGATCCCCTGTTCGTGCGCCGCTTCAAGGGCACCGGCAATCTGCTTCGCGATGAACAGCGCCTGTTCCAGAGGGATCGCTCCTCTCGCGATGCGATCCGCCAGCGTCGGGCCCTCGACCAGCTCCAGCACGAGGGCCTGCAGGTCGCTCGATTCTTCCAGGCCGTAGATGGCCGCGATGTTCGGATGGTTCAGCGCGGCGAGGAGCTTCGCTTCGCGCCTGAACCTCGCGAGGCGACTCGGATCGCGTGAATACAGTTCGGGCAGCACCTTGAGGGCGACGTCGCGATTCAGCTTCGTGTCGCGGGCGCGGTACACCTCGCCCATCGCACCGGCGCCAAGAGGCGCGACTATTTCGTATGAACCGATTCGACGGTGAGCGGCGAGGATGGTGTGCGTCGGCGTTGCGGCGATCGAGACGCGGACAGCCGCAGGCAAATCGGCAAACATCGCCTTCCCGGCGTCCTGCACCCGATCGAGAAAGCTGAGCTCGGCGTCGTCGGAGGCCAGCAGCGACTCGACCTCACGACGTAACGCCTCGTCTTCACCGGTCGCCGATGCCAGAAACGCGTCGCGCTCCGCAGCCGGCCGTTCCACGGCGGCCTGAAACAGTGCCTTGACGCGCTGCCAGCGGTCGTCAATCACGGGCGGGCTTCTGGGCCGAGCTCACGATTGAGCCACGCTTTCGCGGTGCGCCACTCGCGCTTGGCCGTTGACGGCGAGACGTTGAGCACGTGCGCCGCTTCTTCGATGGTGAGCCCGCCGAACGCACGCAGCTCCACGATCCTCGCCAGGTCCGTATCGACCTGTTCCAGCCGATCGAGCGCGTGATCGAGCGCGAGAATCGGGACGTCGTTCGACGCGGGCAAGTGCTGCACATCTTCGATGGAAACACACCGCACGCCGTCGCCTCGCTTGCTGGCAGCGTGACGACGAGCGTGGTCGACGAGGATCCGGCGCATGATCTGCGCGGCGACACCAAAGAAGTGCGCCCGGTTCTGCCAATCCACCTTGCGCTGATCGACGAGCCGTAGATACGCCTCGTGCACCAGCGCGGTCGGCTGCAAGGTGTGGCCGATGCGTTCCCTTCCCAGCTGGCGCGCGGCGATCTGGCGGAGCTCCTCATACACGAGCGGCAGCAGCTGAGCGAGCGCACCGCGGTCGCCACGGCTCCAGTCGGCGAGAAGCGCCGTCACATCGTGAGGCGAGGGCATCAGCTGTCGTCGAGGGGTCGGCAAATCATAGCAGCAGGCTCAAGCAAGAACGATGGGCCATGGCCCATGGCCCATTTCCCCTCCTCCCTGCGCGATCTGAATCGGACCCGGTTCGGCCGACCCGAAGGAGCAAACGAGCCATGACCCTGAGAACAGGAATCGCGATCGTGCTACTCGTGCTCGCCCAGGCACTGGCGGGTTGCGACGAGCCACCGTCGCGACGGCTGCCGGTGGCGCCTGCGCCCCTCCCCCCCTCGCCGCCCCTGCCGCCTCCGCCGACGCTGCCCGTGGAGGGGTACACGCTGACGTCCAGCCCGGAGATGGTGGGTCCGGGAGGCGAACTGAGTGTGAGCTGGACTGCGCCGAAGGGCGGCAAGTTGGACTGGATTGGGATCTTTCCCGTCGGAGCGCGGACCTGTGATTTCCGTGACTACTGGTACACGGACAACCAGACCTCCGGAACACTGACGGTCAAAGCCCCCAGTCAGCCCGGCCAGTACGAGTTCCGTTATCACCTGGACGACGGTTGTCAGGAGACGGTTCGAAGCAGTCCCGTCACCGTCAGCGCAGGTGGTTAGTGCTGCCTGACCCAGCGAGGCCGATCTCTACGCGATCTGTGGAGAACGCGACATGGAGCCGGTGACCCGGCGACACTGACCACCACAACGGAGAACAATCATGGAAAGAACGGTAGCGGCCCGAATCTCTTTCGTCTGCGGGATTTTGGTGATGATGCTCGCACTGGCAAGTACGGCGGCTGCGGCAACACTGACCGTCGATTGCGGTGCCGGCGGCAAGCTTCAGACAGCGTTGAATGCCGCGGCGAACGGGGACACCATCCTCGTGACCGGGGTCTGCAACGAAGGCGTCAGCGTCCGGGATGAGCTGACTCGCCTGACGATCGATGGTCAGGGCACAGCGACCGTCCATGCTCCCGCCGGCGCCAACAGCGCGATTCAGGTCCTCGGCCGGAACATCACGATCAAAGGATTCACGATCACGGGAGGTCGCGGCGGCATCGTTGTACTGCGAGGGGGCTCAGCGCTCATCGACAGCAACACGATCGAGGAATGCGGCAACGGGATCAGCGTGCAACAGAACGGCCACGCGCGAATCGTCAACAACACGATCCAAAGCAACGCCACCTCCGGGATCGCCGTTCAGGAGAGCTCGGTTGCACGCATCGGATATCTCGATGTCGCCGGCCCGGTCATGGGCAACGCCATCCGAAACAACGCCGGGCCCGGCGTGATCGTCCAACGTGGCAGTGCGGCGACACTCACCGGGAACACCATCAGCGACAACGACGGACCCGGCGTGTTGGTGAGGGGTGGAGCCCATGCCGACCTTGCCGGCAATACCATCGACGGGAACGGTTCGGATGGCTTGGTCATCACGGTGAACTCGGATGTCCAGCTTGGCGATCAAGGGGGGATCTTCGAGCCGCCGAATGAGACCACGGTTCCTAACGGTGGTGTCGGACTCCGCTGCGAGCTGAATTCCACGCCGGCCGGAAGTCTGGGAACGCTGACGGGCGTCAACGGCGACACGAAATTCGACGCCAGCTGTTCGAACGGACCGAAGATCAGGTAACTTGCGGTCGCGAAGCGTCGACTCAACCGGCCACCCCCGTGGGAGAACAAGAGATGAAGAGATCAAGAGACTCTTAAGGGTTCTTTTGTCTCTCTGTCTCTTGTTCACGTCCGCCTGAAGGCGGACACTACAGGTGTGGTGGCCCGCTTCAGCCGCCTACCGCTGTTGCGCAAACGCGGACATACCTGACGCAGTGCGAACGTACAGCACGCCATTCGAGACAGCAGGCGTCGCGTAGATCGGTTCTCCAAGATCGTTGCGCCCGAGAACGTCGAGCGTGTCGCCCGCTGCGAAGACGACGACGGTGCCCTCACCCGACGCGGTAATCAATCGGTTGCCGGCTTCGATCGGTGAGGAATAGTACGGTCCTCCCGCTCCGAGCCGGGCGCGGTACATGAGTTTGCCCGTGGTCGCATCGAGACAGCTGACGATGCCGCCGTTGCGAACCATGTAGACGCGATTCCGGTAAACGAGCGGCGACGGCACCTCGGGGATCGACGACTTCTCCTTCCACAGAACATGCGACGCCGTCACGTTGCCCTCGCCGGCCGTCTTCACGGCGACAAGTCCGTGTTCCGTCTTCCCTGTCTCGTAAAAATCCACGATAACAGCCCATTCCGCTGCGTCGATCGTCGCGTCCTGGTTGGAGTCGAACCGGCTGAAGACGGCTCTGACACTTACCGATGCGCCGGGCACCCCCGAGGTATCCGGCCGCGTGAAGACCATCAGATCCGCCGGCAGCTCCGTTTGGCTGAGAGTACCCGAATGGTCCGAGTCATACCGCCGGAGAGCCGTTGGAAAGTCTGGAAGCGGCGGCCACTGACCAGTCTCGCCAAACGGGGTCCAAGTTGCCACATAAACCTTGTCGCCGGCTACCACGGGTGTGGTCGTGCCCGTGGACGCAACGGCGACCCACCATCGTCGGTTCCCCGTCGCGAGATCGTACGCGTCGATCGTTGCGGGACCGTGGACCACAACCTCCTGCCCGACGATGACCGGTGTCGAATAGCTGGCGCGCGGTGCGAACATTCCGGCGGGGAATTCATGCGGCACCTGCCACACCTTCTTGCCCGAACGGCGATCGACCGCCATCAGGAACGAATCGGTCGGGGCGTGTCGGTTCAGGATGAGCAGCTCGCCCGCTCGCACCGGGGACGTTCCGCTGCCGTACGGCATTTGCACACGCGGAAGCGGAACGCTCCACTTCTGATTGCCATCCATGTCGTAGGCAAGTAGTCCGAACGAGCCGAAGTACACGTACACGCGTTCGCCGTCGACGACCGGCGTGGCCGTGGCAGGGCTGCCTACTTCGTGCACGGGTTCCAGCTGCTCGACGGGAACATCCCGACGCCACATGACCGCGCCAGTCGTCCTGTTCAGCGCGATCACCTCGAGCATCTTGCGGGCAGTGTCGAACCCGGTCAGAAAGATGCGGTCGCCCCAGATGACCGGTGAAGAGTGCCCGGACGACAGGGGCGTCCTCCAGAGCAGATTCTTCGACGGGCCAAACTCGGAAGGCGGGGCCACGGTGCCAGCGGCAATCCCGCCGGCGTTCGGGCCGCGGAATTGCGACCAGCCAGCATCGCCAGGATTCTGGGCGTGGACGCGAAGCACCGCGACGAAGCCCACCAGCAGCGCGACACGCCGGGACCACTGCAGCATCTTGCCCTCCTAAACGCCGGAAGAGCCGTCAGCGAACAGACTTTGGAGTGAGAGCGGCAAGTATACACGTGGAAACCGGTCTTCACGACCCCAGAGTCTTCTTGAGCGCGTCACCATAGCTACGGCTGCACCGCAGTCGGCGACCATTCTGAAGGATCACGACGAACTCGCCGTGAAACGCCGGCTGGAGCTCGCGGATCCGATCTACGTTGACGATTACGGAACGGTGGATTCGGGTGAACCGCGCGGGATCGAGTCTCGTCTCGATCCCGCCGATCGACCCCCGGACGAGATGCGTCGCGGATCCGGCATGCATTTCGAGGTAATGACCGGCCGACTGAATCGAGTCCACGTCGTCGAGCCGCACCGCGTAGACCTTGCCTGCTGACTTGACGAGCACACGACGCAGCGGCTGCTGCGCCCTGACGCTCTCCACCGCCGCGTGCACGCGCCGGGCCGCATCCCGCGCGTCGTTGAGCGTCTCGAGCCGGGCCAGCGTCTTGCGCAGCCGGGCACGCTCGAACGGCTTCAGTAGATAGTCGACGGCGTGGACGTCGAACGCACGAACCGCGTAGCGGTCGTAGGCCGTCACGAAGACAATCGCCGGCTGTTCGGCGGGCTCGAGCGCGTCGACGACGTCGAACCCGTCGAGACCCGGCATCTGCACGTCGAGAAACACCACATCGGGCCGTGAGCGCCTGATGTCGTCGATGGCTGCGGTGCCGTCCTCGCACTCACCAATGATCTCCACGGTCGCCTCGCTCTCGAGAAGCGCTCGCAGCCGGCGCCGCGCCACCGGCTCGTCGTCGACGATCAGCGCGCGGAGCGTCATGATGGCGACTCGTGCCGCGACGCGCGGAAATGGAGGCTGGCGATCGCGCCGCCGCCAGGTCTTCCCTGCAGCGAGAACGAGGCGTCGGCGCCATACAGCCGCTCCAGTCGCGACCGGATGTTCCGAAGGCCGAACCCCTCGCGGATCGTCGCCGGAAAGTCGGGACCGTCGTTGGATACCCGGATGACGAGGCGATCGCTATCGAGGCGCGCGTCGAGATCGACGCAACCGGGGCCGGGCTTCTCGGCAATGCCGTGGCGGATGGCGTTCTCGACGAGCGGCTGGAGGATCAGGCTGGGGACGACCGATTGGCGCGCCTCCTCGCTGGCATCGATGGACACCCGGAGACGATCGCCGTACCGCGAGCGTTGGATCGTCAGGTACGCGTCGAGAAACTCCAGCTCGCGCTCGAGCGGTACCTCCTGAACGTCCGCGGTCTCGAAGGTCCGTCGCAGGAGCTCGGCCAGCTTCGCAAGCATCAGATCCGCCGCCTCGACGTCCTCACGCATCAGTCCGGCGATCGTGTTCAGCGTGTTGAAGAGGAAGTGCGGGTGAAGCTGCATCTTCAACGCCTCGACCTGCGCATGCGCCAGCGCGGTCTCGAGCTGCGACGACCGCAACTCGCGATCGCGGGCGTCGCGATAGCGCCGGGCCACGTGCGTGACGGCGACAATGGCCCAATACGTGAGCAGTGTGAGGTGGATCTTCAGGAAGGAAAATGGCGCGGGCCCGTAACCCAGGATGGCACGTGTCAGGATGGCTTCGATCGCCAGCTTCGCCCCTCCAACCACGAATCCTGCCGGCAAATGGACTGCCAGCGGTACTCTCCAGCTCGCGCGCGAGAAGCGAAAACGCTGCGCCAGCAGGACCACGCCCGGCGTCAGCAGCGCCCAGGTCTCCCAGTCGGCCAGCGCGACGACGAGCGCGAGGCCCCACGAGAGTGGACGGCCCGCATACGCAAAGTCGACCCACACCTGGCCCGTGAACAACAGCGCGGCCGCCGTGAAGCACGCGACGGCGACCCGCCAGATGCGGGCGAGAGAGACGGATCGATCGTCCTTATCCGAGGGGCTTCGCCCCTCGGACTCCCCGACACGCGCTCTCGCTCGCCGCTGCGCCGGCTCGCGCCGGTCGCGTGGCTCGCTCGCGTTGCTCGCTCGCTCGTTGCCTCACCGAGTCTTCACCGCTGGCCGCGTCTAGGTTTGTGAGATAGGGGGAGCTTACACCTGGTCGAGTCGCGTGGAGGCCCCCACGAGCGTGCCCGGACGTGCGGCGACGCGCAGTCGCGCAATGCCGACAATAGCCAGCACGGCCAGATACACCAGAGGCACGGCCACTCGATGCATCTCGTTGTACAGCAGGTGCGTTGCCGACGCGCCGATCATGATGACGCCGAGCAGCGCCGCCGCGTATGTCGCGACCCTCGGCAGGAGCAGACACACGCCTCCAATCGCTTCGAGCGCGCCGATCACCATGTAGAACCCTGACGGGTAGCCCCACCGGGCGAAGTTGCGGGCCCACGATGGATCGCCGAACTTGGCGATCCCGATGACCACGAACAACGCCGCAAGCAGAACCTGCAGCGTCCACAGGCCGATGATGCCGACCAACCGGAGCGTGCGCATGAAGAAGCCTCCTAAGCCGTCAGCCTGCACGGAGGCCTGCCATCTGAGCGAGGCTTTTGTCACGAGCCGGCCTGTCCGCGACGCGAAACGGCGAGGAAGTGGCCTCGGGTCCGCCTGAAGGCGGACACTACTTCGCGGCCTTGATCTCGTCCCACACCTTCACGTACTTCGCGTTGTCCACGCCGAGGTCGCGGATGACCTCGCTCTTCGCGCGGATCGCGGGGTCCATGATGATGGCTGGGTTGTCGCGGATCTTCGGGCTCAGCTTCTGGTAAGCGGGCACATTGGGGCAGAGATACGAGATGAAGTTCGTGTTCTCGGCGGCAACGTCGGGGTCGTGGAGGAAGTTGATGAAGGCGTGGGCGAGTCGCACTTCGATGGCCGCCTTCGGAATCACGAGGTCGTCGGCCGCCATGCTCGTTCCCTCCTGAGGGATGACGAAGGTCACGTCCGCATTCTCCTGATGGGCCCTCAGGATGTCGCCGCTGTAGCCGTGCACGAGCAGGAACTCGCCGCTCGCCAGCCCCGACTGGTACTGCTCGTTCTCGAACTTGGCCAGGTTCTTCTTCCAGCGCACGACGACGTCGCGTGCCTCCTCGAGCTGCTTCTCGTCTGTCGTGTTCAGGCTGTACCCGAGGGACTTCAGGGCGGCTCCGATCGTCTCGCGCATGTCGTTGAGCATGGTCATCCGGCCTTTCAGGTCGGCGCGGTCGAACATCTTCCACGACGGTACCGGATCCTTCACCTTGCTCGCGAGGTAGGCGACGCCGGAGTTGGTCAGCATGTACGGCACCGAGTGATCCATCGTCGGGTCGAGCGCAATCTTCAGGTACTCCGGGTCCACGTTCTTCCGGTTCGGGATGAGCGACGCGTCCAGCGGTTGCAGCAGTCCCTGTGAGTGGAGAACGCTCACCATGTAGCTCGAGGGTGTCACCAGGTCGTACCCCGTCGCGCCCGCCTTCATCTTGGCGAACATCGCCTCGTTCGAGTCGAACGTGTCGATCACGACCCGGCACCGCTGCTCCGCTTCGAAGCGCTGCACGAGCTCGGGCTTCACGTAGTCGGCCCACGTGTAGACGTGCAGCACCGGGAGAGGTTTCGCACAGGCGCCGCAGAGGACGGCCGCCGCGAGCAGACCAAAGAGACTAGAACCTATCTCACGAACTGTGATGCCGCCAGCGGTGAGATTCGTTGAGGCAACGTGCGAGCGAGCGTCGAGAGCGAGCCACGCGATCGGAGCGAGCCGGCGGAGCGGCGAGCGAGAGCGCGTGTGGGGGAGTCCGAGGGGCGAAGCCCATCGGATGAAAGGCGTGTTCATGGCTTCTCAGTGAGGGTGAGACGCTGGCTGACCCAGACCGCCACGAAAGTAACGACCAGTAGGAGGGTCGACAGCGCGTTGATGAGCGGCGGGTTGCCGTGCTTGATCATGCTGTAAATACGAATCGGCAGTGTGGTGCTGCCGGGACCGGCCACGAAGAACGAGATCACGAAGTCGTCGATTGAGAGCGTGAAGGCCAGGAGCGCCCCAGCCAGGATCCCCGGGGCGAGGAGGGGCACGAGAATCCTCCACGTGATAGTCCACCATCCGGCGCCGAGATCCTGCGCCGCCTCGATCACCGCGTCGTCGAAGTCCTGCAGCCGGCCGAGCACGACCATGGCCACATAGCTCACACAGAAGGTGACGTGGGCAAGAAAGATCGTGAACAGACCCAACTCCAGCCCAATCGCGCCAAAGAACAGCAGCAGGCTGATGCCCATCAGGATCTCGGGGACGACGAGAGGAGTGTAGATGACGGCGTAGTGGGCGCGTTGCAGCCGGCTGTCATAGCGGTGGAGCGCAATCGCGCCGGTCGTGCCGAGCACGACAGATACCATCGTCGCGCCTACGCCGATCACCAGGCTGTTGACAACTGCCTGCCAGATCTCGCGATGCTCGAAGAGCTGGTAGTACCAGTCCAGGGTGGGACCCTCGAAGGTGCTCCCGAAGCGGGCACCGTTGAACGAGTTCAGGACCACAACGGCGATCGGCAGATAGAAGAACGCGAGCAGGAGCCACGTGACGCCCAGCGTAAGGCGGCTCGGTTTCATGCGGCCTCCTCGATGTTGGTCGGGTCTCTCCGCTGCCGTGCCTGAGTCACGAGGATCGCGGCCATCGGCAGGAGGACGGCGAGGATCAGGAGCACCGAGAGCGCGCTCGCGAGAGGAAGGTTCCGGTCCACGAACACGCGCTGGGCGATCTTGTTCCCGAGCATCTCTCCGTCGGGGCCGCCCACAAGATCAGGGATCACATAGGAGCCGAGAGCGGGGATGAAAACGACGAGGAAGGCCGTAACCAGTCCGCGCCGGATTCCGGGCAGGAAAATCTCGAAGAAGGCCCGCGCCCGGCCGGCGCCAAGATCCTGCGCGGCCTCGAGAAGTCGGAAGTCGAACTTCTCGGCGGCCGCGTAGATGGGCAGGATCGCAAAGGGCACGAATGTGTAGACCATCACCAGCAGCACCGCGCCCGCCGTGTAGAGCAGCGTCGTCTGCGCGTTCACGACGCCCAGGAACACGAGTCCCTGTTTGAGTGCGCCCTCGGGGTGCAGCAGCACCTTCCAGGCGAAAATTCGGATGAGAAAGCTTGTCCAGAATGGAACGATGACCAGCAGCAGAAGCCGCGCGCGGGCCTTCGGCTTCGCCCGGGCGATCGCGTAGCCAGCAGGTGTGGCCAGAACGAGGCAGATTACCGTCGTGAGCAGGCTGATCCAGGCCGTGCGCCAGATGATCGCCGGGTACTGCTGGTCCATGATTGCGGCGATCGTGGTCGTCGTCCACCCCTCACCCACTCCGCCGAACGGGTCGGCTGGCTTGAACGCAAAGGCAAAGATGATGAGGGTTGGAATCAGGAAGAAAACGACGAGCCAGCCGAAGGATGGCAGTGTGACGAGCCACTCGCCTTGCCGGCCTGACTTCACGACGCGGCTCCCTCATCCTTCCCGCTGTCGCCTTCCAGGATGAACGCGTCGTCTGCGTGCCACGACAGCCAGACGTCCTGCTCCCAGCTGCTGGGTGTCTCGTCGAGCAGGAAGCGATTGCGCTGCTCGAAGACCGCGAGGCGGTGCTCATGGACCCGGACCCAGTACTTCGTGTGCGTGCCGAGGTAGATGACGTCCTCGACCCGGCCCTGGACGACGTTGGAGAGGCTATCTGGCTGCGGCTTCTCGCGAGAAATGCGCAGCTTCTCGGGACGCAGGCTCAGGGAGACGGTCCTTCCCTGTCTGATCTGCTTATTGTTGTGGCACATGATCTCGGTGAAGCCTGCGACCTGCAGGCGGCAGTAGTTTCCGTCCGCGAGGTCCTTCACGCACCCTTCGAGGAGGTTCGTGTCGCCAATGAAGGCGGCAACGAAGCTCGTACGCGGGGCCTCGTAGATCTCTGAGGGCGGACCCACCTGTTCGATGCGGCCTTCGGTCATGACCGCGATCCGGTCCGAGAGGCTCATCGCCTCTCCCTGATCGTGAGTGACGTACAGGAACGTGATACCGACCTTGTCGTGGATCATGTCGAGCTCGATCAACATTCGCTGGCGCAGCTTGAGGTCGAGCGCGGCGAGCGGCTCGTCGAGGAGCAGTACGTCAGGGTTGTTGATGAGGGCACGGGCGATCGCGACGCGCTGTTTCTGACCGCCGCTGATCTGCTCCGGCTTCTTCCCCGCCTGGTCCTCCAGCTCGGTCAACGCCAGCAGCCGCGACACCTCTTCGTCGATGCGCTCTCGCGGCCATCCCGCGACGCGCGGGCCGAAGGCGACGTTCTCGCGTACGGTGAGGTGCGGAAAGAGCGCGTAGCTCTGGAAGATCGTGTTGACCTTCCGGCGGTTCGGCGGGAGCGGGGAAATGTCCTGGCCGTCGATCAGGATGCGACCGCTGTCGGGCGTCTCGAAACCGGCCACCATGCGCAGCAGCGTGGTCTTCCCGCAGCCACTCGGGCCGAGCAACGAAAAGAATTCCCCCTTCCTGACGCCGAGCGACACGCTCTGGACGGCCTTCACACTCCCGAAGTTCTTCGAGACGGCCTCGAACTCGAGAAAGCTGGACATGCTGCCGAGCGATTCTGACGCATTTGACCACACAACCGGCGCCGTCCAACAAGAGATCGAGGAGATCAATAAAGCTTCTCTTCATCTCCTGGTTCTTGTTCGACTTGTTCGAATCCCGGTGGGGGCCGGCTTCGTTCGCCTATAATCCAAGGCCTTCACAACTGCTCCGATGGCACTCTCTCGCGGAACGCGCCTCGGGCCCTACGAAATCATCGCCGCGGCGGGCGCCGGCGGCATGGGCGAAGTCTACAAGGCCCACGATACGCGCCTCGAGCGCACGGTCGCAATCAAGGTCTTGTCCGACAACGTGGCGGAGGACGCGGAGGCGCAGGCCCGATTCGCACGCGAGGCGCGCGCGATCTCCTCCCTCGACCACCAGCACATCTGCGCTCTCTACGACGTCGGCGAGGACAAGGGCGTCCACTACCTTGTCATGCAATACCTCGAAGGCGAGACGCTGGCCGACCGGCTGACCAGCGGCCCGATGCCGATCGAGCAGGTGCTGCAGTGCGGTATCCAGATCGCCGACGCGCTCGACTGGGCACACCGTCGCGGCATCACGCATCGCGACCTGAAGCCGGGAAACGTCATGCTGACCAGGGCGAGCGCGTCCCGACAGGGTCGGCTACAGGCGAAGCTGCTCGATTTCGGTCTGGCGAAACCGGCCTGTCAGACCGACCCCGTCAGTGTGTCCGGTGCGACGCGTGTGTCCGATCACCCGGTGACGGCCGAAGGCACGATCCTCGGGACGATCTCTTACCTGTCGCCAGAGCAGGTGGAGGGCAAATCCGCGGACGCCCGCAGCGACATCTTCGCCCTGGGGACAGTTCTCTATGAAATGGCAACAGGCCGGCGCCCGTTCGAAGGCAGTTCGCCTGCCAGCGTTATGGGCGCAATCCTGAAAGATGACCCGCCCCCAATTACCGCCGCACGACCGCTCGCGCCATTCGCGCTACAACACGTGGTTGAGGCCTGCCTGGCGAAGGACCCGGACGAACGCTGGCAGAGCGCGTCAGACGTGAAGCGCGAGCTGGAATGGATCACATCGACGTTGACCGCACCGAACGGTCCATGGAGTCCACCCGCTTCCGGAAGGAAGGGGCGCCTTGGATGGATGGTGGCAGTCTCGGTGCTCCTGGTTGCGCTCGCCGGGACGCTGCCCACCGCGTGGCGCGAGTGGTTCAGGACACCGCACCAGGATCCACTGGTTCGATTCGAAATCACATCGCCGACCCCACTGACCGCGGGAGGCGGTTCGGTCCCCGCTGCACAACTCGCGGTGTCGCCGGATGGACGGCACGTCGCGTTCGTCGCGAACTCGCCGGGCAGCCGCGGGGCGCTCTGGATCAAGGCACTCGATGCGAGGGAACCGCAGATGCTCGCCGGGACCGATGACGCCTCGTATCCCTTCTGGTCGCCCGACAGCCGGTTCATTGGGTTTTTCGCGCGGAGCAAGCTGAAGAAGATTGACATCGCTGGTGGACCGCCGCAAATCCTCTGCAACGCGACACCCGAGGCGCGCGGTGGCTCGTGGAACTCCGACGGCGTGATCATCTTCGCGCCGGGGACCGTCTCGGGTCTCATGCGAGTCCCGGCCTCGACCGGCGGCGAACCGACCCGCTTGCTCGATCTGCAGAAGGGTGAAACATCGCATCGCTGGCCGTCATTCCTGCCCGACGGACGGCATTTCCTTTTCTTCGTTCGCGCGAAGGAGAACGAGGGCATCTATGTGGGGGCGATCGACAGCCCGGCCCGACAGCTGGTTATGCCACAGGCGGGCTACAACGCCGTGTACGCGCGGCCCGGGTACCTGCTGACGTTTCGCGAGGGCACGCTGCTCGCCTATCCGTTCGACGAACGAGCCTTGAAGGTAACGGGCGAGCCGGTGCGGGTCACCGAGGTTGGCGGCTCGAGCCTGAACTTTGCGGCCTTCTCGGCATCCTCGTCTTCGGAAACTGGCGTGCTCGCCTACAGCGGGCCGCTCACAATGCTCGCTCGGCTCGAATGGTTCGACCGCTCGGGCACATCACTCGGCATCGCTGCCGATGTGGGTGACTACGTGTCATTTCGAATGTCGCCGGACGGGCGACAGCTCGCCTTCTCGCGGGCAGACCGTCAGCGCGACACCGCCGATATCTATCTGATGGACCTCGCGCGCAAGGTCGAGACGCGGTTCACATCCGATGCGGGCAGCGACGTTTCACCAGTCTGGTCGCCGGATGGCAGCCGGATTGTCTTCAGGTCCGATCGCGCCGGCGGAAACTTCCCGTTCTTGAAGCCGTCGAACGGGGCGGAGCCGGAGCGGCAGCTTGGCTCTGACGTCCCGCTCGCGTTTCCAACGGATTGGTCGCGGGACGGGAAGTTCCTCGTCGGCCACAATACCTCGCTGATCGGATCCTACGACGTGATGACGCTCGAGCTGAACGGTGCCGCGGTGGCTAACGGTGCCAAGCCTGTCGACTTCGCGAATTCGGAGTTCGCCGAGATCGATGGCATGTTCTCGCCGGACGGGCGGTGGCTGGCGTACGCCTCGGACGCCTCCGGCCGACTGGAGGTGTACGTGGCACCGTTCCCGCGCTCGGGTGGTGCCCGCCGGGTCTCGGTCACGGGCGGATCCGAGCCGCACTGGCGCCGCGACGGCAAGGAGCTGTATTACCTCGCGCCCGATCGCACCATGATGGCAGTTGACATCACGACTGGAGCGGCTCTCGAGAGCGGCACACCTCACCCCTTGTTCCGGACGCGCGTGCCATTTCCAGGCTGGTTCTGGCGAAAAAACTACGACGTCACAGGCGACGGCTCTCGGTTTCTCGTCACGACGCCCATCGAAGGCTCTGGCCTACCCTCATCGATCAGCGTCGTCCTGAGCTGGCCAGCGGGGATCAAGAAATGACGCCTGTTTTCGGATGTCGTGGGAGCCCGCTCGCGGCCAAGCCGGGCGATCCATCGGGCAATGCCAGCGAGATCCGCCACATGATCCGGCCTCAGCGTCAGTTCCGCGCGCCGAATGTTGAGAAACGGTAGGTCGGGCGATTCAAGAACCGAGGGGGTTACTGGCCGGCCCATCGCTCGAAATTATCGAAGTACTTCTTCTCCTTCCACACATCCTCATCCCAGCGACCGTCAATCCGGGGAAGCAGCTGTCGCATCGTCGATCGGTCTGCGGCGCCTCCCGCCAGAAGGCAAAGCTCATTCAAATGCCGGACGGTCTGGCCGTACAGCGCCTCTCGATCCAGGTATCCCTGTCGGATGCGCGGCCACGAGACCCGATTCTTCGCAAAGAAGTCGTTGATCCGGAAATGCCGGCTCATTTCCCACGCGATGTGCGCGTACAGAATCGAACCTTCCTTCCCGCCGATTTTCATGGCGCTTGCGTCAGCGAAGCGCTCCCAGTCGCCCTCTTCCCCGTACCAGCGAGGTAATAGATAGCGCGCTCTTGCGCTGTAGAAGTGGTAATAGAGCGGCTCGTTTCGGACGGCTTCTTCGAAGAGCGCGTCATACTCGTCCTGGTCCCACGCTTCTCCCAGGGCGACGGTCTGCATCGTGGAATACCAGTGGGGCCCCTTGTCGGGCGCAGCTTGGACCTCGGTCAACGCAGCTCGAGCGCGCGCAACCCGCTCGTAGAATCGTTCCCAACCCTGCTCAGGGACAGTCTCGGCGAATCCGCTGCCTCGCGCCTTCCATGCATAGTCCGTGTAGCCTTCCGCGAGCGCGATGTGCGCCGCTGTTGACTGCGGCTTAGCCTTCAGCCACTTCTCGAGCGCCTCCATCTGACGCTGCCACGTCGCATCGCTGTCATCGTCGCCGCCTGCCGGCTTCCCGAGGCCCTGGTAGAATCGAAAGAGCTTCCAATCGCCGCCAGGGAAGCGTTCCTTATTCTGCGTCAGCGCTGCAGCCGTTTTCTCCAGCTCCGCGAATTCTCCGGACATCAGCTGCTCACGCACGTGACCGCGGAACGTTTCGTACTCGCGATGCCCGCTTGCCTGGGCGGGCGCGGCAGGTCGGTCCTGTGCACGGCTTGTGTATATGTAGCCGACCGGCAGTACCGCGCAACACAGCACCGCCGCGGAGGCGGACCATTTGTTCCAGAGCGGCACGTGTGTCCGGGAAATGGGCATAGGATCGTGACGCGCTACGAAACTCGTGCCACTTCGGCCGCGTGACACACGTCTCGGATTCCAGCGAGACTCGTGCCGCAGACCGTGACGGCAGTGTCCTCCTCTGTCAAATCCGGGAGGGCGGAACGAAACTGTAATGAGTCACAATCGTGCCGTTGTTACATAAGACAGGTGGAGGCCATGGACTACCGGCGGGCAGGAACCATCAGGATCGCCGTCGTGATTGCGACCGTCGTATCCGCATCAAGCCTTCTTGATGCGGTGCGGCCCGCACCCGCTCAGCCCTTCACGCTTGACGATGAAATGCGGATGCGAGCAGTGATCGACGTTCGCATCGCTCCCGACGGAGCCCGCGTGGCGTATGTGGTCTCGACGCCCTCGCTCGGCAAGAACGAGCACGAGGCGGCGCTCTTCGTCGTCGCGTCCAAGGGCGGCCCACCACAACGCGTGGGCGAGGACGTCCACATCTTCAATCCGACGCTGCCCCGTCCTCAGCTTCGATGGCTGCCCGACAGCGCGGCCGTCTCAGTTGTGGGGCTCACGCAGAACGGACCGCAGGTCTTCACGATCCCGCTGTCCGGCGGCAAGGCGCGCCAGGTGACGGCGGCGCCAGAAGGCGTGCTCGGCTACGAATGGTCGCCCGATGGCACGACGCTCGCCTATCTGACACGCGATGAGATGTCTCCCGCCGAGGAACGGCAACGTCAGGACAAGTCGTTCGTCATCCATGCGGATGCGCCGGAGCGTCCGACACAACTGAAGAGCGAGCGCGTTGCCTCATCCCCATCGACAGGCGCTCGCGTCACACGGACGCTCACGCCGGCCTCGCACTACGTGAGCGCCTTCTCGTGGTCGCCCGACGGGCGCACCATTGCCTATTCCGCCGCGCCGCGGACGGGGTTCAGCTCGGCGTACGAAACGCGCATCTACACGGTCTCGAGCGATGGCGCTGAGCAGTCCGGTGGGACCGGGCCGCGGGCTATCGTCGATCGTCCTGGGATGAACGACGGTCCTCGCTACTCGCCGGACGGCCGCTTCATCGCGTTCACGTCGACCAACGGACGCGTGGACATCATGGCCGCACGCAGCCTGACGCTCGTGCCATCCGGAGGCGGTTCGATTCGAACCTTCGCTCTCGACGACGCGTGGGTGAACGAGATGGTGTGGTCGCGTGACAGCCGATCGGTCTACATCCAGGCCAACGACGGCACGTTCGGACGGGGCGAGCACATGTTCGAGCAGCCTGTCGTCCGCGTCTCTGTCGAAGACGGCAAGGCCGCGAGAGTTGTGGCAGGTGAGACCGTCGACTACTCGATCAGCATCAGCGACGACGGGCGGTCGCTGGCGTATCGTGCAGTGGAAGGCCGCACGATGGGCGACGTTTTCGTCCAGGACACGGCGAGCGGCCAACGGACGAAAATCACCGACGTCAACCCCGAGCTCCGCGATCGGACCATCGGTGAGCTCAAACCCATCTCCTGGCGATCCTTCGACGGCATGGAAATCTGGGGTCTGCTGCTCACGCCACCAGGGTGGACCTCCGGGCGCGCGTTGCCGCTGCTCGTCTACATCCACGGTGGACCAGGTGGGGGCGTAACCCACGGGCTCTTCCCGCAGTTCATGCACATCGTTCCTCAGGTCGATCCCTACCCGACCGAGGCCCTCGCGAACGCGGGATTCGCAGTGCTCTTTCCAATGCCCCGCGGGGGCGCCGGCTACGGCGAAGCCGGCCAGCGCGCGATCGTCAACGCGTGGGGCGAAGCCGATTACCAAGACATCATGACCGGCGTCGACACCCTCATCACGCGAGGCATCGCGAATCCGCACCGGCTCGGCGTGATGGGCGCATCGTACGGCGGCTACATGACGAACTGGATTGTGACCCAGACCGGCCGTTTCAAGGCGGCGTCAGCCGGCGCCGGGCTGACGGACCTTGACGACACCTACTATCTGTCCGACGGCGGCGGGTTCATGGAGGCGTATTTCAAGCGGCCGTGGGAAAACCGGGAGTCGTACGCGGCACATTCGCCGCTGACGTTCGTCGAGCGCGTCACGACGCCGCTCCTCATTCAGCACGGCGAACGCGATCCCCGCGTACCGATTCAGAATGCCTGGAAGTTCTATCGCGCGCTCAAGACGCTCGGCAAAACCGTCGAGTTCGACATCTACCCGCGCGGCGGTCACGTGCTGTACGAGCCGATGCTCGAACGCGAGCAGATGCGCCGCAATCTCGACTGGTTCACGCGCTGGATTCCGCTCGATTAGACCGCGTGTCCGAGCGAGTCCGACAGCGGACCTGAAGTCACCGCACAATTTTCTCGAGCAGCCGTTCGAGCGCCGCTGCCGGATCCGTCGTTCGTCCGGTGTGCACCGGCGACGTCTGGATGATCGTGCTGCGAGGCGACACCAGCCATCGGAAGCGCCCCCGCGGCGGCAGGTCTCCGATCGGTCCAGCCTCAGCGCCGCCACGGCAGACGGCAGGAATCGTCGCCAGGTTCGTCCGCATCGTCTCGAGGTCGATCGACGGATCGAGCGCGAGGAGACGGGCCTCGTTCACTTCGATGCGCGCGTCGAGATAGTTCGCGTCCGGGCAGGACAGGATCACGCCCACGTTGACCTGCTCGCCGCGCTCGACGCGCGGGACGATCCGGACGATGGCGTAGTCGTAGGTGTATTCAGCGGCCACGCGCCGCCTCCTCGAGAAACGGCCGCGGCGCCGTCAGCCGCTCGCGGAGGTAGCGAACGTATGCGGCGCGGGCGTCGGCAGCCGGCAGCGCCGCGCCGTCGGCGGTCAGCCAGGTATCCGGAACCTGATCGATTATCCCGGCGATCGCCTCCGGCGTCAGCGCCGCGGTCATCGCTTCGTCGACGTCCTTCACCAGCCTCGCATGCCGGAGCAGGACGTGCTGCTTGATCTCGGCAAATGGAACCCTGGGGCGCGCGGCCGACGACTCCCAGTCCGGCGAGTGATGAAAGTACAGCGTCGCTCCGTGATCGATCAGCCACAGCCGCCGGTGCCATATCAGGATGTTCGTGTTCCGGACCGTCCGATCGACGTTGGTCACGTAGGCGTCGAACCAGACGATCCGCGAGGCCAGATCGTCCGAAGGAAAACCGGTGACGGGGTCGTAGGTCACCGCGCCGGGCAGGAAGTCCAGCGCCAGGTTCAGACCGCCGCTGTCGTGGATGAGCGCGTGGATTTCCGGATCCGGTTCGGTGCGCGCGAGGTCGGCATCGAGATTCGCGAAGACGATCTCCGGGACGAGAAGTCCCAGTGTCCGCGCGATCTCGCCGGCGACCAGTTCGGCGATCAGCGCTTTGGCGCCATGGCCAGAGCCGCGAAATTTCAACACGTACAAGCCGTCGTCGTCGGCTTCGACGATCGCGGGCAGCGATCCCCCTTCGCGCAGCGGGGTGACGTAACGAGTGACAGTGATGGTCCTGAGCGGCGGCACGACCGTCAATTGTGGCACGAGGGTCCACCGCCTACCCGTAGCGGCCGGCTTCAGCCGGCCTATCTCTGCGCAAACGCGGACAACGCTGACGCAGTCCGCACGTACAGCACGCCGTTCGATACCGCGGGCGTCGCGAAGATTGGTTCGCCAAGGTCGTTTCGCGCGAGCACGTCGAGCGTGTCACCCGCCGTGAAGACGACGACAGTGCCGTCCCCTGACGCCACGATCAATCGGTTGCCCGCTTCGATCGGGGAGGAATAATACGGTCCTCCCGCTCCGAGCCGGGCGCGATAGACGAGCTTTCCAGTGGTCGCGTCGAGACAGCTGACGATGCCGCCGTTGCGCACGAGGTAGACACGATTCTGGTAGACGAGGGGCGAAGGCACCTCGGGAATCGACGATTTCTCCTTCCACAGCACGTTCGACGCGGTCACGTCGCCCTGTCCACCGGTCTTCACGGCGAGCAACCCGTGCTCGGTCTTCAGCGTCTTGAGAAAACCCTGCGTGCGCGTCCATTCCTGGGCATCGATCGTGCCGTCGCTGTTGGCATCGAGACGGGCGAAGGCCTGACGGACCGGCATCGACGCACCGGGCACGTCAGGCGTGTCGGGCCTGGTGAAGATCATCAGGTCGGCCGGCAGTTCGGTCTGGCTGAGCGTTCCCGAGCGGTCCGAGTCGTATTGCTGGACGAGCGTGGCAAAGTCCGGCAACGCCGGCGTCTGGTCGGTCTCGCCAAACGGGAACCAGGTCGCCACATACACGGTCTCGCCAGACACCGCGGGCGTGCTCGTGCCCGTGGACGAAATGGCCACCCACCAGCGCCGCTCCCCCGTCGCCAGATCGTACGCATCGATCGTCCGCGGGCCGTGCACCACGATCTGCTGCCCCGCGATGACCGGTGTTGAATAGCTCGCGGGCGGCGCAGCCATTCCGGCGGGGAATTGATGTGCCACGCGCCACACGACTTTGCCCGAGCGGCGATCGATCGCCATGAGGAATGGATCCGTTGGTGCGTGACGGTTCAGGATGATGAGCTCCCCCGCTCTCACTGGAGAGGTTCCGCTGCCGAATGGAACCTCGACGTGCGGCAGAGGGACGCTCCACTTCTGATTGCCATCCAGGTCGTACGCGATCAGTCCAAACGAGGCGAAATACACGTACACGCGCTCGCCGTCGACGACCGGCGTGGCGGTGGCCGGGCTGCTTATCTCGTGTACGGGCTCGAGCTGGTCTACCGGCACGTCCTGGCGCCACAAAACCGCGCCAGTCGTCCGGTTCAACGCCATCACCTCGAGCTTTTTGCGCTCGGTGTTGACGCCGGTCAGAAAGATGCGGTCACCCCAGATAACGGGTGAGGAGTGGCCCGACGAGAGCGGGGTCTTCCACAGCAGATTTTTCGAGGGTCCAAACTCCGTGGGTGGAGCGGCTGTGCCGGAGGCAATCCCGGTCGCATTGGGACCGCGGAACTGCGGCCAGCCTGCATCGTCGGGATGCTGCGCGTCGACCCCGAGGACGGCAAGGAGCACGATCAGAAGGACAACGTGCGACGAGCGCAACAGCATCTTGACGTCCTAGACGTTGGAAAAGCCGGTACCGAACAGGGAGCGAGGGCAGCCAGTATACATGTCGGGAACCCCTCTTCTCCCTCAGGCGTAAGATCTTGAGATATGGACACGCTGCTGCAGGACCTGCGGTTCGCCCTCCGGAATCTGCGCAGGACGCCGGCGTTTCCCCTCGCAGCCATCGCCACCCTCGCGCTCGGCGTCGGTGCGACGACGGCTATCTTCAGCACGGTCAACGCGGCGCTGCTGCGCCCGCTGCCCTACCCGAACGCGCGCGATCTCTACGCCGTGCGCACGACCCTCACGGATGGCCGCGTGACAACCGGACTCCTGGCCCCTTGCGAAATCGTGCGGTTGAACGATCCGAACCTGTCGGTCGCCCGCGCGGCCGGCCTGGGGCCGCAGGACGCGACATTCTTGAGCAAGGACGGAACACCGAGGCGCACGCGCGTCTATGCCGTGACCGAGGGGTTTTTCGATCTGTTCGGCCTGCCGATGACGCTCGGTACGGCACCGGCTCTGCCGGTCAACGCCAACACGCCACCGCAAGTGGTCATCTCCCAACGTGTGTGGCGCAATGAATTCGCGGCCGATCCGGCGATCGTCGGCAAGCCAATTCGCTTTGCCGAGGTTTCGACGACGATTGGCGGTGTCGCCCCCGCGGATTTCGACACGCCGCACAATGCTGACTTCTGGTTCGTGATTCAGCCCGATCCGAAGGGGGTCAACCACAGCTGGGAAGGCTACATGCGGCTCAAACCCGGCACGACCATCGAGCGCGCGCGAAGCGAGATGGCGAGCGTCATGAGCGGTCTGGCTCGGGACTTTCCGTCAAGTGCCAAAAACCGCGTCTACGTGGTCAATCCCTTGGTCGACTCGATCGTCGGCGACCTGGGCCCAATCCTGATCGTCGTGCTCTCGGCGACGACGCTGCTGCTTCTCCTCGCGTGCGTGAACGTCACCAACCTGCTGCTCGCACGCGGCGCGGCGCGGGCGCGCGAGATGGCCGTACGCGTCGCGCTCGGCGCGGGACGCGGGCGGATCGTCCGTCAACTGCTGACCGAATCCGTGCTGCTGGCGACGGCCGGAGCGACGGTCGGCCTGTTCATCGCCTACATCGGCGTGCGGCTACTGCTGCGGCTGAGCGCCGGAACCCTGCCGCGCCTCGACGCGGTGCCGTTCGACGCGAGCGTGCTGCTCTTCGCCCTGGCGACGTTGATCGTGAGCGGGGTGTTCGTCGGGTTCGCGCCGGCGCTTCGGCTGGCGCGAACGGACGTCAGAGCGCTGCTGAACGAGAGCGGCCGTTCCGCTTCGGGAGGGCGCGGTACCACGCGATGGCTGAACGCGATGACCATCGCGCAAATCGCTCTCGCCATTACGCTCGTCGCCGGCGCGGGGTGGCTGATTCGCGGCTTCGAGAAACTGCGCGCGACCAATCCCGGGTTCGTCGCCGACAAGCGGTTGGTGTTCGACGTCGCGCTGCAGGGCCCGAAATACCGTGACAACGCGGCCGTCACGGCCGGATGGATCGACCTGTTCGATCGGATCCGGCCGCTCCACGGTGTCGCGGCGGTAGGGGGGATCTCCAGTTTTCCGCTGCGCGGCTCTCAAGAGAACTCATTGTTCGTGCAGCTGCGCGGAGAGACCATGGATCCCGCGAACCCTATGGGATCCAGGCAGCGCTTCGCGACGCCGGGCCTCTTCGGCGCGATGGGTATCCGGATGCTGGCTGGCCGGGACTTCACGCTCGACGACAGGCCGGACACGGCACGCGTCGCCGTCGTCAACAACACCTTCGTTCGTCGCTACCTCTCGGGCAAAGAGCCGCTGACCGTCCACTTCTCGTCCGGATACCCGACGATCAATCCGCAGAGCGAAGTGGCGATCATCGGCGTCGTCGAGGACGTGCGACAGAAATCGCTCAGCGATCCGCCAGAACCGGCCTTCTACACCTCGACGCTTCAGTTTGCGGCCCGCCGGGAGTCGGTCGTCGTGGCGACCACGCTCGTGGACACGACGCCGCTGCAGTCGGCAATCCGCGACGAAGTACGCAAGCTCGATCCGCAGATGGCCGTCGACTTCGAGTCAGCTCCCCAGATCATTGCAACCACGCTCCGCCGCAAGGAGCTGGGAATGACGTTGATGCTGCTCTTCGGCCTTGCGTCGGTTGCGCTGGCAGCGGTGGGGATCTACGGCGTCATCGCGTACGGCGCGTCGCAACGTACCGACGAGGTCGCGACGCGGCTCGCCCTCGGAGCCACGCAGCAGAACGTGTTCTGGCTGGTGTTGAAGCAGGGACGGACCCTCGCGGCGATCGGCACCGCGATTGGCCTCGCCGTCGCGTACGTCGCAGGACAAATCGTGTCGAGTCGGTTGTACGAGGTGAGCGCATCCGACCCCGCGATTCTGGGCGCGGCGACGCTGCTCGTCGTGAGCATCGCGCTCGTGGCGACGATCATCCCGGCGTGGCGCGTGTCGCACATCGCGCCGGCACGCGTGCTGCGGCCGGAGTAGCCACAGCAGAACCTTTTACGCGGCGTAACCCCCCTCGCTTTCTGCCCGAGTTCGTGAGCCGGCGATCTGTTGCCGCAACGTCATCAGAGTGTCGAGTTCTCGATCGAGCCTGTGCCGCTGCCATACGGCCACGATGCCAAGCACCACCGTGATCGCCCACACCCAGAGGAGGCTGTCAGCCGTGAGAAACGTCAAGAGATGCGGCCGGGAAGCTGGCGTTCTCGCGAAATAGATCCAGGTGAGATCGAAGGCGAGAATCATGAGGTACAGCACGGCCTGAGCAACGATCGACTCTCGCCTGCGGCGGCACCGGAGGATGGACAGTTCCAGAAAGGCGGTCGTGGTGGTGCCCAGCGGCGTCCACGCGCCACGACGCAAGAGCAGCGAGATCGTCCAGGCCATCGCGAGAAACGCCCAGACACCAACGGCCAGCATGATCACGTCAGTCCGACGAGAGAGTGCGGCCCACACGAGGCTGCCTCCCCCGAACGCCAGCGTGACCGCGAGCTCACCAGCAACGAATCGGCGCATCGTGCGCGTCTCCCGCTCGACACGCTGCCTGAGATCAGCGGGAATGACCGAGCTGGCCAGCCAGCCGCGTCGCCAGATCTCGAGCTCGACGTCAGGTTCCATGAGAGTCCTTGAGAAACGTTCGCAGCATCTGCCGTGCACGAGTCAGGCGTGCGCCAACGTTGCTTTCCGTGATGCCCAGCACGTCCGCAACGTCCGCGTAGCTCAGGCCTTCGAGCGTGAGCGTGACAACCTGCGCGTAGGCGACCGGAAGCCGTCGAATGGCAGCCAGGAGCCGGTCGCCCTGCTGCTCGCTAGAGAGGGCCTGCTCGGGATCCGGCGCTGCGTCCTCGACCTCCAGTTCCTGATCCGCTTCGACGGTGGGCAATCGGCGCCGGGCGAGGTAGGTGATCGCACGGTTGTGGGCGATGCGAAACAGAAACGTGCGTTCCGAACATTCGCCCCGGAAGCGCGGCAACGCCTTCCACACGGCTACCGCAATTTCCTGGAACAAGTCGTCGCGCTCGCCTGACTCCCGCGTGTAGCTCCCGGCAAGGCGGCCGAGCGCCGGCCCATGCGCAGCCAGGAGCGTCGCAAACCGCTGCTCCAGGTCAGCGCGTGACAAATGTGCCCATGGCCTGTCTTCACCCACGGGAGATAAGGTCACTCTGTCAGAATCTCGTCGCGATCGAGCACACGGACTGCGACGATCAGCACCGCCACAGTCGCTGCCATCGTCGTGACCGCGAGGGCCGCGCCGCGAGCCACCGGCACAGGGTAAGCCGGCAGTCCGATGAGTGCCTGCTGCCCGACGATCGGCAGGACGAACGACAGGCCACGGGCCCACTCGGGAAAAAAGACGAGGAACATGCCGACGATCATCGGCACGAACATGAGAAACGACAGACCGGTGTGCGCTTCCTTGGTCGTTCTGAACAACGTCGCCACGAGCAGCGTCAGCGCCGCGCCAAGAAGCGACAACGGAACCAATCCAAGGGCAATCCAAACGACGAGCTGCGGAAACTTACACAGCAGCACCAGAGGAGCTGTCCGCGCCAACACGAGAACGAGTCCGGCGCTGTTGAGCGCGAGCCCGCCCAGGGTGAAAACCGTGACGGCGATCCACTTGCCGATGACCACATCGGATCGTGAGGTCGGGTTCAACAGCAATGGTAGTAACGATCGGCGTTCGCGCTCGCCGGCGGTCGCATCCATCGCGACGTTCATGCCTCCTGCAAATGCCGACACGAGGGCGAACACCGACAGCATGCCAAGAAGCAGGGCCGCGCCGTCATGAGCGCGTACGCGATCGGAGAACGAAACGAACAGGACGACGATCGGTCCCATGAGCGCCAGGAGGGCCGAGGACAACAGGGACCGTGTGTCGCGTCCGTGGTCGGTGATCTCCTTCCTGGCGACGACGAGCCAGCCGTTCATGACGCCATCTCCTGCGGAGCGGTGAGCGTCACGAATGCGCTCTCCAGCGTCGCGCATCCTGTTTGCTGGCAGATTTCACGCTCGCTGCCATTCGCGACCACTCGCCCGTGCGAGATGATGACGACCTTGTCGCACAGCGCGCACACGTCGTCCAATACGTGGCTCGAGAAGATGACGCAGGTGCCGCCGTCGCGCATCCGGCGGAGCACGTCGCGAAGGCTATGCACGGCCGGGATGTCGAGGCCGTTTGTCGGCTCGTCCAGCAGCAGATGGTGTGGGGAGTGCACGATCGCGCGTCCGAGCGCGACTTTCATGCGCTCACCCTGTGAGAACCCTGCGGTCTGTCGATCCGCAATCTCTACGAGACCGAGCTGCACCAGCACGTCCTGAATTCGTTGGCTCAGTACCGTCCCGGACATTCCATGCAGTTCGCCGAAATACGCGATGTTCTCGCGCGACGTGAGACGACCGTAAAGTCCCTTGTGATCGAGCAGCGCGCCGACCTGACGGCGACGTTCGAGCGGCGTGCCAGGCAGACTGCCCACCTGAATCGAGCCTTCGTCCGGCCGCATGAGCCCGCAGACCATCGCCAGCGTCGTCGTCTTTCCGGCGCCATTCTCGCCGAGGAGACCGGTGATGGCTCCATCCGGGGCCTCGAACGAGATGCCATTGACGGCCCTCACCGCACCAAATCGCTTCCGCAGCTGTCGAACTTGAATCATCCAAGGAACCCTTCGTCGAAGGTAGTCTCGGGCACGACGGATTCCTTACACCTCCGGACGGCGAGTTGCGGCGAGTGCCGGCCAGGCTTCGATTCGCCGGTATAATTCGGGCACTCCTTTCACATGACCCTTATATCCGGCGACACGGTCGGCCCGTACAGGATCCTCGGCTTGCTCGGAAAAGGGGGGATGGGCGAAGTCTACATCGCGCGCGATGAGCGGCTCGGGCGCGATGTCGCGATCAAGGTCCTCCCAGCCACATACGCGGACAACGTTGACCGCCTGCGCCGCTTCGACCAGGAAGCTCGAGCCGCGGCAGCGCTCAATCACCCCAACATCCTCGCGGTCTACGACACCGGCACCTACGAAGGCGCCCCCTACATCGTCAGCGAAGTCCTGAAGGGCCAGACGCTGCGCGACATGCTCGGCCACGGCGCGTTGGTGACGCGGAAAGCCGTCGAATACGGGATCGACGTGGCGACGGGGCTGGCCGCGGCGCACGAAAAAGGCATCGTCCACCGCGACATCAAGCCCGAGAACATCTTCATCACCAGTGATGGCCGGGTGAAGATTCTGGATTTCGGCCTGGCCAAGCTGCGCGAACCGCTGGCTGGTGCGGGCGACGCGACCAGGCTCGCCGCGCGGGTGGAGACGACCGAAAGCGTGATCCTCGGCACGGCCGGCTACATGTCGCCAGAGCAAGTGCGCGGGGAGGACCCGGATCCTCGCAGCGACATCTTCAGCTTTGGCGCCACGCTCTACGAGATGGTGAGCGGCCAGCGCGCGTTCAAAGGGGACAGCGCGGTCGAGACGATGAGCGCCATCCTCAAGCACGACCCACCGCTGCTGAGCGCCACCGACGCGACGATCCCACCGCCGCTCGCCAGCGTCATCCAGCATTGCCTCGAGAAGGAACGCGATCAGCGATTCCAGTCCGCACGCGATCTGGCGTTCGCGCTCGGCCGGCTTTCCGGGACGTCAGGATCAGGGATTCAGCGTCCGGTCGTCGAACAGCGCGCGCGCTGGACTCGATGGGTCATAGGCGCAGGAGCTGCGGCGGCGTTGCTGCTCGCGGTCGGGGCTGCGAAGTATCTCGGCGGCCCGACCGACGAGCGCGAGCCGAACTTCAGGCAGTTGTCGTTTCGCCGTGGGCACATCGCCGAGGCGCGGTTCGCGCCGGACGGGCAGACGGTGATCAGCAGCGCGTCATGGGAAGGTGGACCATTCGAGGTCTGGTCGACGCGGCTCGATACGCAGGAGTCGACGCCGCTTCCGCTCGGGGAAGCCTATCTCCGAGCAGTATCGAAATCGGGCGAGCTGGCGGTGATCGTCAAAGACTACGTGCTTGCGCGTGTGCCCCTTGGCGGCTCCGGAGTTCGCGATGTGAAGAAAGGGATACTCAGTGCAGACTGGGGGCCCGACGGGTCGCTGGCCGGCATTCGCATAGAGGAACCCCAGGCGTGGCTCGAGTACCCTCTCGGCACGACGTTCTACAAACCACCGAACGCGGTATTTCTTGTCAGGTTCTCTCCCGACGGCACGCTGCTCGCCGTGATGGAGCAGGAAAAACTCGGCGGCGGCCTGGAGTGGCTGACGATCCTCGATAGCACTACGGGAAAGGCCGTGAGCCGTTCGCAGAAATGGGCGAGCAACGTCGCCGACGGCCTCGCCTGGACGCCGGATGGCCACGAGGTCTGGTTCACCGCATCGGAAGTTGCCGGGCATGCCGCCATTCACGCGATGACCCTTGATGGTCGTGAGCGCGTCGTGCATCGAGCGATGGGCTCCGTGCGCATTCTGGACATCGCACCGGACGGGCGTGCCCTCCTCTCGAACGATTCGTTCCGTGCGGACATGAGCCTGGTCGACACTGAGCGCCCCGGCGAGCGCGATCTCACCTGGAAGGACTGGTCCCGCCCCGCTGCGTTGTCGGATGACGGCAAGACCGTGGCTTTTGGCGATCTCAGCCGCATCAGCATGAACGGGGCAAGTTCCAGCTACATCCGAAATACTGACGGTTCGAGCGCGGTGAAACTCGGCGACTCGGGCAGTGCCAAGGCGCTGTCGCCCGATGGCAAATGGGTCCTGACGTCGGCTCCATCGGCCGAACCGCGTCTGACTCTGGTGCCGACCGGCGCGGGCGAACCGCGAACGCTCGATCGCGGGCGAGTGGTGGAATTCAACGCCATGATGAACGGCAGCCGATTCACCCCGGACGGCGCGCAGATCGTTTTCGTCGGGAAGGAAGCCAACAGACCGCGCCGTGTGTTCATCCAGAAGATTGACGCTGGACCGCCTGAGCCGATCACGCCGGAAGGCGCCTACGGGGCAATGGTCGTCTCTCACGATTCGCGTCACATCATCGTTCGCGATCCGAAAGGACAGCTCACGAAGTACGCCGTCGCAGGGGGCACACCAACCGCCGTCGCGGGCGCTGTTCCCGGCGACCAGCCACTGGCGTGGAGCCCGGATGCCGAATCGATCTGGGTGCTCCACCGGCCGCCGTTCCCGGCGAAGATTTTCCGCATCGATCTGCGGAGCGGACAGCGGACCCTCTGGGGCGAAGTTCCATACGAGGATCCAGC
>DATAEK010000438.1:0-4338 GCA_036258055.1 Vicinamibacterales bacterium | reverse complement strand
GCCGGGCGCCAGGTGGTTTTCCAGGTACAGCACGGCGATCAGTCGCCCCTGTTTGATCAGTGGGAGGCAGAGTATCGACCGCGCATGCGCCCGGTGGATGTAGCCATCGCCAGAGAACGGGTTCGGCACAGAGGCATCGTTCAGAATGACGCTCTCCTGCGTGCGCGCCACGTACTGGACCACCGATTCGGCGAGATCGTCGGCGCGGGCTGGCCCCTCGCGGAGACGAACGGTCAGCGTTCCGTGGTCGCTGGTGGCTTCCGCCCGAATCAGCAGGCTGCCCTCGCCGGGGAGCAGCAGCACCCCCCGTTCGGCGCCGGCGTGTTCGAGCGACATGCGCAACAGCGTGTCGGTAAGGCGCTCCGGCACGATCTCGCCGGAGACGGCTTGCAGAGCCTTGAGGACGGTCGCCAGCTCCAGGTGCTCGATGTGCTCCCTGATCGTCGGGCGCGACTCGAGCAGGTGTTCGTTCTGCGCGAGGTACGGGTAGAGGTCATCGAGCTGCCGCACCTTGCCGTCGGCACCCCAACGCCGATAGCAGTGCCGGGCCTCCCTGATATGCGCACGCGCACTCGTCTCGAAGCCGCGCGCGCCGTAGAAGCGTCCCGCCAGCTCGTTCGCGAGCGCCTCGATGTGGACGAAGCCGTTCGCGCGGGCGGATCTGACGGCCTGTTCGTACAGGCGTTCGGCGTCCAGTTCCCGCCGATCCAGACGCGCGATCTCCGCGCCCACCAGAGCCGCACGGCTCTCGAAATTGTCGGGGCAGTTGCCGGCCCATTCGAGAAGTCGCTGGAGATGGCCGGCCACGTCCGCAAGCAATGCGCGCCGCTCCTCCGGTCTTGCCGAATCGGCGGCGGCGGCCCGGGCCAGCGCGCCGTAAAAGTGGTATTCCGCCTCCAAGAACTCGGCGCTGGTCAACCACAGAAATCGTTCCGCCTTGGCCGCCACGGCTACGGCGAGATCGTGCTCGCCGGAGTGGACATACGCCTGCAGCTTGCGGATCCAATACCAGCATGCGCCGCGCGCGAGATCCGGATCGATCTCCAGTTGCTCCGCCAACCGGTGCTCGTCGATTTCTTCGTCTCCGAAGGAGCCGAACACAGATGTCAGTCCCCTGAGCGTGTAAATCAAGCCACGCTGTCCCGTCATCAGGTCGAGCCCTACACCCGCGGGATCTCGCTGCCCGACGCTGTGCCGTGCCTCTTCGGCTTCACGCTGCACGTCGGCGAGTGGTTCTCCGCTGGCGAGATTGTGTGTCACCAGGCTACTGTAGATCCACATCTTGTAGTAAGGAAGAGGTCGCCAGTGTTCAGCCGATTCCAGCGCTCGGCGGAGCAGCGGTCGAGCCTCGCGCAAATGCCGAACCCAGGGCACGACCCATGCTCCTACGTTGCGGTAGACGCGGGGTTTGGCTCGATCGAGGCCCTTCTTGTCCGCGAGATCGAGGCCGACCATGCCGAAACGATACCCGGCGGCATACTCGCCAAACCGCGGGCCCAGTACGGCGTTCAGGTAGGCGTAGGCGACGGCCGACGCGTCGGCGTTGCCATGCCGGATGCTCAGATTCGCCATTCGGAGCAGAAGCAGGTGCATCAGCGTCTGATCCGTCCAGGACGCCGGCCCCTGGAGTTCGCTGAGCACCTCCATCGTTGCGCGAATCGCCGGATCCGACATCGGCGGCAAGTCGAAGAGTGATTCGATCGGTCGATTGCCAAGCTGGCGCCAGAGCTGTTCGTGTTCTTCGCGGACCTCCTCGACGGTCGGATGCGCCGACCACGCGATGCCGACCTTGGCGAGATAGGAGAGCCCGATCTCGACCGCACGGTCGCGGCGGCGGAGCACGGTATGAAGGGCGAGCCGCACCCACGCCACCGACGCCTCGTCAATCAGATCCGTGGCATGCGCGGAGAGGCGCGAGAGCCGCTCTTCGGCTGACACGAGATCGCCGAGGACGAATTCGCATTCGCCGTGATTGAACTCCAGCGCGAAGGCGAGCTCGGGGCAGCGCTCCCAGGCGTTATCCGGCAGCAGCGCGGCACCCGAGACGAAGTAGCTCAGCGCTGGCGCGTAAGCCGCTGATGCCTTGGCACGTTTGCCGGCGATCAGATTGAGCTGCGATAGTTGCTCACGCTCGTCCGGAGACGTCATCAGCTCTGCACCGCGATTGAGCTGGCTGACGATCTCGAAGATCGCTTCTTCGCGTCTGTCTGGTGGCGCTTGCGCAAGGATCAAGCGTCCGAGACGCAGGTGTTCGCGGCTGCGCTCGCTCTCCGGCATGAGGGCGTAGGCGCTCTCCCGCACGCGGTCATGCAGGAACTTATAGGAGCCTCCGAGACGTTCCACCAACTCGGCACGGACCGCGTCCCACAGCTCGACGTGGAGTTCGTCGACCGACGTTCCAAGCGCGAGCGCAAGCGTCGCCACCTCCGCCTTGTCACCGAGGCACGCGAGCAACTGCAACGCGCGTCGGGTTTGCGGCGGAAGGCGGGCCAGCCTCTCGAACATCAGGTCCGCCACGTTGTCGGTGTAATGCTTGCCGCGGATCGCATCCAGATCCCATGACCAGCGCGCGTGTGCATGGTCGACGCTGAGCAATCCTTCATCGGCGAGAGCAGTCAGGAACTGCCTGGCGAAGAAGGGATTGCCGGCGGTCTTGTTGCAGACAAGCTGCGCGAGGGTGGCGATACGCTCTGGGCCAGAATGAAGCGCATCGGCGACTAGTTGCGCCACATCCTCTCGTGCTAGCGGCGCAAGCGCGATCTCGTGGACGGCCGCCCCGGCGTTGCGAATCGCCTGCATCTTGCGCATCAGCGGATGATCAGCGGCAACTTCGTTGTCGCGATACGCGCCGATGACGAGCAGATGCCGGAGGTCTGCCTGCGTCAGCAGATGTTCGAGGCAATCGAGTGTGGCCAGGTCGAGCCACTGCAGGTCGTCGACAAAGAGCACGAGTGGATGGTCCGGCTGCGCGAACACTCGAAGGAACCGGGCGAAGACGACTTGCAATCGTCGCTGCGCTTCCAGGGGCGGCACATCGGGAACCCGGGGCTGTTCTCCGATAATCAACTTCAGCTCGGGGACAACGTCAGTCACCAGCTGTCCATTCGGGCCCAACGCCGCTTCGAACGCCTCGCGCCAGACGGCCAACGCGGACTCGCTCTTGACGAGCAAGCCCAGGACGAGATTCTGAAACGCCTGCGCGAGCGTCGCGTACGGCATGTTGCGTTTGCCCTGATCGAACTTGCCAGACGCGAACCACCCCCGGGCCGGGACGAGTGCCTTGTGCAATTCGTTGACGACCGACGATTTGCCGATGCCGGAGTAACCGGACACGAGGACCAACTCCGGCGTGCCGACCCTGACGACCCGATCGAACGCGGCCAGGAGAGCCTGGACCTCCCGCTCCCGGCCGTACAGCCTCTCGGGAATCGACAGTTGATCGGGCGTGTCCTGTCTGCCGACTGGAAAATCATCGATGCGGTGCTCCGCCTGCCATTGCGTCAGGCACCGCCGCAGATCGCGTTCGACGCCGGCCGCCGTCTGGTAGCGCTGCTCTGCGGTCTTGGCAAGCAGCCGCATGATGATGGCCGACAGAGCGCGCGGAACGCGTTGGACGCGTTCGGTCGGCGCGAGGGGCTGCCGCGCGATGTGGCAGTGCACCCATTCCATCGGATCGGACGCTGTGAACGGCAGCGCTCCGGTCAGCATTTCGTAAAGGATGACGCCGAGAGCGTAGAGATCGCTGCGCGAATCGATCGAGCGGTTCATCCGGCCGGTCTGTTCGGGCGCCATGTAGGGCAGCGTGCCTGCGATCACCTCGGGCGGCTCCGGCGTCTGGCGCTGGCGCCGCAGGCGAGACGCGATGCCTAAGCCGGTCAGCCGCACGTGGCCGGTCGCTTCGTCGATGATCACGTGACCCGGCGTCAGGTCTTTATGAATGATGCCCTTGCGGTGCAATGCGCCGAGCGCCGCAGCCAGACCGACGCCGACCCGTAGGAACAGCCCGAGCTCCATCGGCGTTCCCAGCCTTCGCGCCAGCAGCTCGCCGCCGGGGTCGTCGAGCACCAGGCACGCACGCCCCTCATGCTGGACGAGCGCGAGCGGCTGTGTGGCCCACGTCGCGTCCAGATCCGCGCGGAGCCCGTACTCGTGTTTGAGCATCCGCTCGCACGCCGGGTGTGGGTACTCTCCCCTGGGCATGACGACTAGAACGGAGGCGGGTTCCCCGCTGGTCGCGGTCCAGTGAGCCCGGCAGACGACGAACGCACCATCCTGGCCAATGGGTTCGAGCACACACTGGGATAGATCGACGCTCAGAAGCGGATGGTTCGTAGTCAC
>DATAEK010000427.1:0-24439 GCA_036258055.1 Vicinamibacterales bacterium | reverse complement strand
CCTGGCAGCGGCGCGCAAGCGGCCGGAACTCGCTTCGGTCAACACGACGTTCCTGCCGACGGTCCCGCAGCAATTCGTCGTCGTCGATCGCGACAAGGTACTCAAGCAGGGTGTCGACATCAAAGACGTCTATCGAACGATTCAGGCGTTCATGGGAGGTTCGTTCATCAGCTACTTCAACCGGTTCGGCCGCCAGTGGCAGGTGTATGTCGAGGCCGAGGGCGCCTATCGCGACCGAGCCGAAAACGTCGGGCAGTTTTACGTCCTGAACCGGCAGGGCGGCGCAGTGCCGCTGTCCGCGCTGACGAGATTCGAGTCCCGTCCCGGTCCTGAGTTCACTCTGCGCTACAACCTCTATCGTTCGGCCCAGATCATCGGGAGTGCCGCACCGGGATACAGCTCTGCGCAGGCGATGGCCGCTCTCGAACAGGTCTTTGCCGAAACGATGCCTCCGGAAATGGGTTACGACTACCTGGGGATCTCCTTCCAGGAGAAGCGAGCGCAGCAGGGCGTCTCCCCTTTGGTCATCTTCGGGTTCTCACTCCTGGTCGTGTTCCTCGTCCTCGCCGGTCTTTACGAGAGCTGGTCGCTGCCGTTCGCGGTGCTGCTGAGCACGCCAGTGGCCGTCTTCGGTGCGTTCCTGGCGCTCTGGCTGCGTCGCACCGTGCTCGGGTTCTTCCTGCCTCCCTACATGGTGCAGATCGAAAACGACGTCTACTCACAGATCGGGTTGGTCATGTTGATCGGCCTGACGGCGAAGAACGCGATCCTGATCGTGGAGTTCGCAAAAGACTCATACGAGGGCGGACAACCGCTGACCGAGGCGGCTCTGACCGCGGCGCGGGTACGCCTGCGGCCGATCCTGATGACGTCGTTCGCGTTCATCCTCGGATGCGTCCCGCTGTGGACCGCGAGTGGCGCCGGGTCGGTGGCGCGCCAGATCATGGGCACGACGGTGATCGGAGGAATGCTCGCGGCCACGCTCATCGCGGTCTTCATAATTCCTGTGCTGTTCGTGGTCGTCGAAAGGATCGCCGAGAGGCGAACGCCGGGTCGCGTGTCCCCCGTCACGTCGCCCCAGCCGGCACACGGAGAGCAGTGACATGGATGCGAGAACCGTCGTCGTGCGGGTGAGCCTTCTGGTGGCGCTGTCCTCAGGGTGCATGGTAGGTCCCAACTACAAGAGGCCGGCCGCAGACGCGCCTTCAGTCTACCGAGGTGTGTCACCCGAACAGCCCGCCGGGCCCAATGTCGCCTCGTTCGGCGATCAGAAATGGTGGGATGCGTTTCAGGACGACGCGTTGCGCGATCTCATACGCTCGGCTCTCCAGCAGAACTACGACGTGCGGATTGCGGCCGCCCGAATTGTCCAGGCCCGGGCCCTGGTCGGCATCGCACGCGCGGACCAGCTGCCGGAGGTCGAGGCAGCGGCGACTGCTGTCAACGAACGCCTTCCTCAGGGGGCCGGACGGCCCCCTATCGAGACAAGCCCGTCCCAGGTCAGTCTCTCACTGGCGTGGGAGCTGGATTTCTGGGGCAAATTCCGACGCGCCACCGAATCTGCGCGCGCCAGCCTTCTCTCCGAAGAGTGGGCACAACGTCAAATCATCAGCTCGCTGGTCAGCGATCTCGCGAGCGCCTACTTCCAGCTGCGCGAACAGGACCTCGAACTGGAGATTTCGACCCAGACGCTCGCCTCCCGAAGAGACTCGCTGCGCTTGATACAGATTCTTGCGGACCGCGGCGCTACATCCCTGCTCGACGTGCGGCAGGCTGAGCAACTCGTATTCGGCGCCGGCACCGCGATCGCCGATCTCGAACAGCGGATCGAACAACAGGAGAACTTCATCAGCATCCTCGTGGGAAAAAACCCTGAAGGGATCGCTCGGGGACGGCGGCTCGTCGACCAGCCACAACCACTCGAGGTCCCGGCGGGTCTTCCCTCGTCGCTGCTCGAACGCCGGCCCGACATCCTCCAGGCGGAGCAGCAGCTGGTCGCAGCCAACGCACAAATCGGTGTTGCGAAGGCAGACTATTTCCCGCAAATCTCGTTGACCGCCGTCGGCGGATATCAAAGCTCCGCTCTCAGCCGGCTCTTCGCAGCTCCCGCAGGACTCTGGACCGTCGGCGCCAGCGCACTGCAACCGGTCTTCGAAGGGGGCCGGCTCCGAAACCGCGTCGTGTTTGCCGAAGCTCGCGCTCAAGAGGCGACGTTCGTCTATCAACGCACGGTGCAGCAGGCGTTTCGCGATGTGTCCGATGCGCTCGTCGCCTATCGAAGAAGCCAGGAGATCAGGATCCAGCAACAGCAGCTGACAACGGCCGCAGAAGGCGCAACGACGTTGTCGAACATGCGATACCGGGGCGGCGCGGCGAGCTACCTGGAAGTCCTGGATAGCGAGACCAGATCCTTTGCCGCTCAACTCGCGCTCGCGCAGGCTCGGCTCCGCGAGCTCCAGTCACTGGTACAGATTTATCGCTCGCTGGGCGGTGGATGGCAGCAGTGAGCCTCGAGCAATCGTCGCGTGGGGCTCAACGTCCGCCGCTCAGGCTGCAAGCAGCGAACCTGTCCGGATATTAGAACTTATCTCACAAACCGAGACGCGGCCAGCGGTGAGATTCGTTGACACATCGTGCGAGCGAGCGTCGCGAGCGAGCCACGCGAACGGAGCGAGCCGGCGAAGCGGCGAGCGAGAGAGCGTGTGGGGGAGTCCGAGGGGCGAAGCCCCTCGGATTGAGACTAGGTATCAGATTGCGGTTGCCGCGTCCGTGACGATCTGTGATCCGCGCGGAATGGAAAACGCGAACGTGGCACCCGGCCCGTCATTCGGTTCTGCCCAAAGCAGCCCGTCGTGTCTCTCGACAATCGATCGGCTCAAAGATAATCCGATACCCATGCCGCCACTCTTGGTCGTGTAGAAGGGATCGAACACCTTGGCCAGGCTTTCACGATCCAGGCCCACACCGGCATCCCGCACCGTCAGGCGCACCCGATCGGCGTTCTCTCGTTCAGTTCTGATCAGCAATTCCCGCGGGCGGTCGTGCACGTCGACCATCGCGTCCGAGGCATTGCGGAGCAGGTTGAGGATGACCTGCTGGAGCTGGACGCGGTCGGCGGTGACATTGGGAAGGTCGTCGGTGAGCTCCAACTGAAGAGTCACCCGGTTTCGCTGAAGGTCACTCAACGACAACGCGATGACCTCACGCGTCGCCTCGTTCAGATCCAGCGACTCCAGCGTGAATTCCTTCTTGCTGAGCAACGCACGCAGCCGCGTGACTACGTCCGACGCGCGATGCCCATCACGAATGGTCCGCCTCGCAGTTTCGCGAGCGCCGTCGACGTCGGGAGGATCCGCATCCAGCATCCGGAGGCAGGTGCTGGCGTTGGTGATGATCCCCGAGAGCGGCTGGTTGACCTCGTGTGCGATCGACGCGCTCAATGCGCCGAGGCTCATGACCCTCGTGACGTGCGTCAGCTCCGATCGCAACTTATCGAGCGCCTCTTCTGCGAGTCGACGCTGCGTCACGTCCTGAGTTGCGCCGACGGACTCGAGCCGACCGTCCTGGCGGCGGATCACCTTGCCGACGGTGCGAAGGTACTTGATCCGGCCGTCGGGCATCCGCAGCCGGAGATCGTGCTCGTAGGGAGCGTGGTCAACCCGAATCTTCGCCCTCTTCTCTGCCAGCATCGGAATGTCTTCCGGGTGTATCCGGCCGAAAAGCTGCTCGGCGGTTGGATTGGCATCCGGGTCGAGCTCGTACATCCGACGGAGCTCCTCTGACAGCGTGATCTCATCCGTGTCCAAACGCCATGAGTAGATGCCGGTTGCGCTGAGACGTTGCCCTTCCGCCAGAAACGCCTCGCTCAGGCGCAGTTCATCCTCGGCCCGCTTTCGGTCTTCGATGTCGATGACCAGGCCGTACCAACGAACGATCCGGCCTTCGAGGTCACGGAAGGGCTCCCCTACCGACTGAATCCATCGATACTGCCCGTCCGCGCGCCGGATCTTGTAGACATCGTCGTAGGTCGATCCCGTTGTGACCGAATGGAGCCACCGTCGCACGGTCGCGTCGCGGTGATCGGGATGGACGAGCTCGAGCCAACGGCCATTGGACGGGCTCTCCGCCCTGTGGCCGAGATATTCGACAGCCCTCTGGTTCAAGTAATCCAGCTCGCCCGCGGAAGTGCCACGCCACACCAGTGCCGGAAGCGTCTCGACCAGGAGACGAAAGTCGCGCTCGCTCTTGCGAAGCGCCTCCTCCGCCCGCTTCCTCGCGTCGATGTCGGTCAGCAGAACGTACCAGCGGACGATGCGCCCGCTCGAGTCCCGCAGGGGCACGCCGCGGACCTGAAACCATCGATAGACGCCATCGAAACGTCGAATACGTTCCTCGATCTCGTAGGGATCGCCTGACGCCATGGACTGGGTGATGACCTCGATTACGTGAGGAAGATCCTCCGGGTGGACGGTGTCGCTGGTCGCCCACTGTTTCATCTCGTCCAGCGTGCGGCCGCAGTACTCGAGGACCTGGTTGTTGACGATGTCGACCTCACCGGCGGACGTCAAGGTCGCGACCAGGCCGGGGATACTGTCCACGATCAGGCGCGACTCACGCTCGCGTTCGAGCAGGGCCTCTTCTGCTCGTTTTCGTTCCGCAACCTCCTTCTTCAATCTCTCGTTGGCTGCGGCAAGTTCGACGGTACGTTGCGCCACGCGCTCGTCGAGTGCACTGGCGACTCGCCGTTGCTCTCTCAAGAGGCTCGCCTGTCGCAGCCCGATGCCTGCCTGATTCGCAGCAACGTCCAGAAGGAGCCGGTCGGTTGCATCGGGAAAGTCGACCCTGTCAGAGCCAGCGACGATGATGCCGATCTCGGCGTGCTCGCCCAGTGCCACGGAGGTAACGGCAAGATCCACGTCGCCGACGGCGACGCGTGCACGTGACGGCCCCCCGAGTGGCGCAAGGCCCACCGACGAGCGAATCGCGTGACGGATCTCTCCCGCTCGGGCCGTTCCTTCCAATGATTCAGCGGCTCGAATCAGCTCCAGGCCACCGTCCGGATCGTTCAATCGCACGCAGACAAAGGACAGTCGAAGGATCTGGAGCAGCGCGTCCAGCACCGTACTGACAATTTGTGTCGGCTCAGCGCCCGTCCAGAGGGCAGGAAGAGCCATGATGCCGACCAGGTCGTTTACGCATTCACGCAGTCGCGTGACTTCCTCGGCGGGAGCTGCGAGAGGTGCATCCATATCAGACCTCCGGCGCGCCGCCCGTACTCCGCTGTCTGCCGCCGCGTTGGTCGTCGTGGCGCGCACTTCCCATGCGTGTTCGCTCCCCGAGCGCATCTACTCAGCGTAGCGCATCGCTCTGCAATCGCGCTCTCGAATCAATGCTCGTGGTTGGCAGGATGTGGCCGCTCCGGCATCCAGGTTTGCACAGCGCACTTGCCGGCCGATACGAAGGTGAAGCAATACCATCGTCTGATGGATCCGCCATCGTGCGTCTGATTTCATATGGTTCGGGGAGATCACGATGACGCACCTCGACCGACTCAGCCGCACGGCTGCTTCGAGGTGCCTTCTAACCTTACGGAGATAGCCCATGACGACGGGCATTTCGCGCTCGATACGGCGGCCGATGAAATCGCTGCGGTCGTGCACAACTTTCTCCGGCCCGCGGTTCCTCTTCCGCAGAAGCACCGGTACTGAAATGAAGTCACGGCACATGGCGGAGGAGATCAACGGCAACCGGCGCCGCTTCCTGGGCGCAGCTGCGATGACTATTGCCGCCGCGCGGGTCGGCGCGATGCATTCAGGAGCCGCGCCGTCCAGCCAGACGAAGCCGAGTGCGCCGACGCCCGGTGCGCCGGCTTCCTCATTCGGCGCGTTGAAGCAGATCGATGCCGGTACGCTGAACGTCGGATACGCCGAGGTCGGTCCCACCGGCGGTTCTCCGGTGGTTCTTCTCCACGGCTGGCCCTACGACATCCACAGCTACGTCGATGTCGCCCCGTTGCTGGCGTCGGCGGGCTACCGCGTCATCGTGCCGTATCTGCGCGGGTACGGGACGACGCGGTTTCTATCGAGCGAGACCGTTCGAAACGGTCAGCCAGCGGCGTTGGCCGCCGACACTGCCGCGTTGATGGATGCGCTCGGCATCAGGAGGGCGATTGTTGCCGGTTTCGACTGGGGCGGGCGGACCGCCAACATCGTCGCCGCCCTGTGGCCGGAGCGCTGCAAGGCGATGGTGTCGGTAAGCGGCTATCTGATCGGCAGCCGCCAGGCGAACAAAATGCCGCTGCCGCCGAAGGCCGAGCTCGACTGGTGGTACCAGTTCTACTTCGCCACCGACCGAGGCCGTGCGGGCTACGACAAATACCGTCGTGAGTTTGCGAGGCTCATCTGGCAGACGGCGTCGCCAAGTGGCGTTTCGACGACGCCACGTTCGAACGGACCGCAAAGGCGTTCGACAACCCGGATCATGTCAGCCTCGTGATCCACAACTACCGCTGGCGGCTCGGCCTCGCGGAAGGCGAGTCGAAGCACGACGATCTGGAACGGCAGCTGGAGGCAGGTCCGGCGATCGCCGTCCCCACCATCACGCTCGAAGGCGATGCCAATGGTGCGCCACACCCGGATCCCGATTCGTATGCAAAGAAGTTCTCCGGCAAATACGCGCACCGGCTCCTGACTGGCGGCATCGGCCACAATCTGCCGCAGGAAGCTCCTCGGGCGTTTGCCGATGCGGTCATCGACGTCGATCGCTTCTGACGGCGCGGGAGACATGGGTTGACCGCCGAAGCCGATCGGGAGGGTGCCGGTCCACGGGAGCGGGTGATCCATCCGCGCAGCCCGTGGTCTCCGCTAACGCCGTCTGGCCGCATAGAGGGACACGTGCTGCCGGACGGGTGAACATCATGAGATACGATTTCCTGATCGAGAGCTACGCGACTGAGCGAGTGAAGGTTCTGAGCGTCTGGAGTGAATTTCGGGACCGCGATCTGCCCATCCGACCTAAACAGGACGATCACCGCGGACGCAGCGTGCACGAGCAGATGGTTCACCAGTGCGTCAGCGAGGACAACTGGTTTCGCAACATGCTCGGCATCGACGTCGGCGCTCCACCGCTGCCTCGCTCGGAAACCCGCCTCGAGTTCATGAAACGTTACGCTGAGGACAGTGGGAAGCGCCTGGAGGCGCTTCGGAACAAGGACGAGAGATGGTGGGAGGAGCTGACGGCCTTCTTCGATGTCCAGCGCTCGAGAGCATGGGTGATGACGCGGCGCCTGACGCACACATCGCATCATCGCGGCCAACAGATGGCGATGCTGCGAATGCTGGGACGAGAGCTCCACAGCAACTACGGACCGACGGCCGATACGGGCGGTCTGATGCAGAATCACGCGCCGACGATTTACGCGTACACCAGCCTGGATGCGCTAATCCAGGGCGAAGAACAAGGCGGCGCAAAATCGGTTTTGCCACGGTCAATCGGTCTACCCGTCACGGAAAGACCCGCGTAGATCACAATCGATTCGCTCAGTTACGGCGTATTGCTTCGTGTTCGGCAGCGTTGCTTCCTGTTTAGGATCACCGAACAACTCATGGACGCGCGCCGGTGGGAAGCCCCGGACCCTGTGAGGCCTCGTTGCGCATGTGGTTGCAGCCGGGACCGTCTTGGCACAAGCTGAGCGGAGGTCGCAGGCAAGAACGCACAGGGAGTGGGCGTGAACCTATCGCACTACGTCCTCGAACCTCTCCGCATTGACGAGGAGTTCATCCTGTACCGCGCCGACCACTCGAGCGAACGCGGGTCGCCATCGCTTCTCGTTCTCGCTCCTGCTTCAAAGCACCCACCGCTGGCGACGCTGAAAAAGATCGAGCACGAATACTCGTTGCGTCACGAGCTGGACTCAGCCTGGGCGGTTCGGCCGCTAGCCCTCTCCGAGCAACGGGGACAGACGATGCTGGCGCTCGAAGATCCTGGCGGCGACACGCTCGAGAAATTTCTTTCGGGACCGATGGAAACAGCGCAGTTCTTGCGCTTCGCCATCGGCCTCGCAACCGCCCTCGGCGGCCTCCACGGAAGACGGCTGATTCACAAGGATGTGAAGCCGGCGAATGCGCTGATCAATCCTGCAACAGGCCAGATCCGGCTCACGGGGTTCGGGATCGCTTCACGGTTGCCGCGCGACCGGCAGGCGCCACAGCCTCCGGAGACCATCGCCGGCACGCTCGCCTACATGGCGCCCGAACAGACCGGCCGAATGAACCGCTCGATCGATGCTCGGAGCGACCTCTACGCGCTGGGCATCACGCTCTACGAGATGCTCACGGGATCGCGGCCATTCATCGCGGTCGATCCGATGGAGTGGGTGCACTGCCACATCGCCCGGCAGCCGACCCCACCCAGCGAACGGGTCAAGCATGTCCCGGCCCCGGTCTCGGCGATCATCATGAAGCTGCTCGCGAAAACTGCCGAAGAGCGATACCAGACAGCGGCCGGCCTGGAGCGCGATCTGCGGTGCTGTCTGGCGCAGTTCGAGGCGGAAGGACGCATCGACGACTTCACGCTGGGTGAACGAGATACGCCCGACCGGCTGTTGATCCCCGAAGAGCTGTACGGACGGGCGCGCGAGATCGAGAGCCTGCTCGCCGCCTTCGAACGCGTCGTCGACGACGGCCCGCCGGAACTGGTGTTGGTGTCCGGCTATTCCGGGATCGGGAAGTCCTCCCTCGTGAACGAGTTGCACAAGGTCATCGTGCCGCCGCGTGGCCTGTTCGCCGCGGGCAAGTTCGACCAGTACAAGCGCGATATCCCGTATTCCACCTTAGCGCAGGCCTTTCAGGATTTGGTGCGTCCGCTCCTCGGGAAGAGCGAAGGCGAGTTGGCCCGCTGGTGTGATGCCCTCAAGGAGGCGATGGGTCCGAACGGGCAGCTGATGGTGGATCTGGTCCCCGAACTGAGACTCATTATTGGTGACCAGGCGCCAGTCCCCGAGCTGCCGCCTCAAGACGCGCAGCGACGCTTCCAACTGGTCTTCCGGCGCTTCCTTGCTGTTTTCGCCCGGCCGGAGCATCCACTGGCCCTGTTCCTCGACGATTTGCAGTGGCTCGATGCGGCCACGCTCGATCTGTTCGCAGACCTATTGACGCAGCCGGACATCCGACACCTGCTGTTGATCGGCGCCTACCGTGACAACGAAGTCACGTCGACCCACCCGCTGATGCGCAGGCTGGAGGCACTCCGAAACGGGGGAACGCTCGTGCAGGAGATCGTCCTGACGCCGCTCACAGGTGAGGACGTGAGCCGGTTGATCGCGGATTTACTCTGTTGCGATCTTGAGCGCGCGATGTCGCTGGCGCAACTGGTGCTCGAGAAGACGGATGGCAATCCTTTCTTCCTCATTCAGTTTCTTTCCGCAATGGTCGAGGAAGAGTTGCTCACGTTCGATCATGGCGCAGGGCGCTGGTCTTGGGACCTGACGCGCATTCGAGCCAAGGGGTACACGGACAACGTCGTCGACCTCATGGTCGGCAAGCTGAGCCGCCTCCCGCTCATCACCCAGGAAGCGTTGAAGGGATTGGCCTGCCTCGGAAATAGCGCCAAGGCGTCCACGCTGGCCACAGTTCAGGGAACGCCAGAGCAGCAACTCCATTCTGATCTCTGGGAAGCGCTTCGTCTCGAGTTGATTCTTCGCTCAGACGACTTGTACCGGTTCGTGCATGACCGTGTGCAGGAGGCGGCTTATTCGCTCGTCTCCGAGGAGCAACGTGCTCAAGCGCATCTCCGGATCGGAAGACTCCTGGCCTCGCGCATGGAACCCGAGCAGCGTGAAGAGGCTGTTTTCGAGATCGTCGGTCACTTCAACCGGGCCGCGGCCCTCGTGACCTCAGAAGAGGAGCGCGATCAGGTTGCCGCGCTCAATCTAGTGGCGGGCAAGCGCGCCAAGAAGGCCGTGGCATTCGCCTCGGCGCTCAGCTATCTGACCGCCGGTTCAGCCTTGGTAGCTGGCGACGGTTGGCAGCGACGCCACGATCTGGTGTTCGAGCTGGAGCTTCATCGAGCGGAATGCGAGTTCCTGACCGGCGACATGTCCGCTGCGGAACAACACCTCAGGATCCTCTCGTCGCGCGCGGCAGACACAGTCCAGCGAGCCGCCGTGGCCTGCCTGTTGGTCGACGTCCATTGGGCTCTCCAGCAGCCCGACCGTGGACTCGCCGAGTGCCTCGAGTGCTTACGCCACGCGGGGCTCGAGATTCCCAGGCACCCGACGAAAGCGCAAGCGCAAGCTGAATACGATCAGATCTGTTCAAAGCTCGACGGCGTTGGCATTGACGAACTCGCAGAGTTGCCGTTGCTGACCGATCCCACCTCACGCGCAATCCTCGATGTAATCGCAAAGGTTGCGCCGACTGCGGTGATCACGGACATGAATCTTCTGTCCTTGCTGATCTGCGCAGCCGTTGACCTCGGGCTGGAGCGAGGCCACTGCGACAGCTCGTGCTTCGCCTACGAATACCTGGGGGTCATAGCCGGCTGGCACTTTGGTGACTTCGAAGCTTGTTTTCGCTTCGGTCGGCTGGGCCACGAATTGGTCGCGCGCAAAGGCCTGTGGGGGTTTGAGAGCTTCGTCGGCCTGATCTTTTCAAGCGTAGTCATGCCGTGGGCGAGACACATCGCGAGTTGTCGAGAGCTTTTGCGCGCCACCTTCGAAGTCGCTAACAAGAACGGCGAACGCCACTCGGCCGTCTGTTGCCGCAATGAACTCGTGTCTCATCTTTTGTGGTCGGGCGAGCCGCTCGTCGAGGCCCAAACCGAAGCCGACGTTGCCGTGGAATTCTGCCGAAGAGCGGCGTTTCGGGACTACATCGACCGCGCCAACATACAGGCCGCATTCATCCGAAACCTCCGTGGCCTGACCCGTCAGTTCGGCTCGTTGGATGACGAGCAGTTCAACGAGCCTCGGATGCAGACTCACTTTGAGAGTCAGCCGCACCTCGTGGCCTGCGAGTTTTGGTACTGGGTCACGAAGCTGCAGGCGCGCTTCTTGGCTGGGAACTATGCAGCGGCCATTGATGCCTCGATTCGAGCGGAAGGCCTGCTCTCGGAGTCCCGCCGCCGTGGACAACTGTGTGCCTGCGAGGCGTTTCGGGTCGAAAGCGAGTTCTATGGTGCCCTCGCGCACGCCGCCGCATGTGACTCAGCCTTCGGCGACGAGGGGCGTCAGCACGTCAACGCCGCGGCCGGCCATCTTCAGGAGCTCGAGCTCTGGGCTCGGCACTGTCCGGAGAACTTCGAGAACCGTGCCGCGCTGGTGGCGGCGGAGCTGGCGCGGATTGAAGGGCGGGACCGCGACGCCACGCAGCTCTACGAGCAAGCCATCCGGTCGGCGCGCGAGAACGGCTTCGTTCATCACGAAGCCCTTACCCTGGAACTCGCCGCGCAGTTCTACGCGGCACGTGGCTTCGACAGGATCGCGAAGGCTTACCTGCGAGACGCGCGGTCTGGCTACTGGCAGTGGGGCGCCGATGGAAAGGTGCGGCAGCTCGAAGCGCAGTATCCCTATCTCACCGACGAACATCCGTCGTCCGATCCGACGCGGACAGTGCTGACGTCGGTTGAACACCTCGACCTCTCAACCCTGCTCAAACTGTCGCAAGCGGTGCAGGGTGAGACAGACCTGGACAAGTTGATTGCGGCTGTCATGCGCCTGGGTCTGGAGCACGCCGGTGCGGAGCGAGGTCTTCTGCTGCTTCCGCACAGTGACGGGTATCGGATCGAGGCCGAGGCCAGGAGCAGTAGTGAAGGGGTGACGGTCGACCTGCGGCAAAGCAGCATCGGGGCGGGGGATCTGCCACAGTCCGTTCTTCAGTACGTTCTCCGCACGCGACAGCGCGTCCTTGTGCAGGATGCCGCCGCCACGAGCGAATTCGCCGACGATGCGTACTTGCGCCAGCACCACGCGCGTTCCGTGCTCTGCATCCCGCTACTCAAGCAAACCAGGCTCGTGGGGATCATCTATCTCGAGAACAACCTGACTTCGGGGGCCTTCACGGCGGCCCGGATGGCGCTCCTCGAGGTGCTCGCGTCCGACGCAGCCATCTCGCTGGAGAACGCGCTCCTCTATCGGGAAATCAGCGCGTTGAAGGATCAGCTCTACAAAGAAAATCTGGTGCTGCGGGACGAGGTGGACCGGACCTCGATGTTCGAGGAAATTGTCGGGACGTCACCGGCGCTGCAGCCGGTGCTCTCGCGCGTGGCGAAGGTCGCCCCAACCGAGTCTACCGTGCTGATCACTGGGGAGACCGGCACGGGCAAGGAGCTCGTCGCCCGCGCGATCCATCGGCGCTCGGCGCGTGCCTCCCGGGCCTTCGTGACCGTCAACTGCGCGGCCGTTCCGCGCGAACTCATCGCGTCGGAGCTCTTTGGCCACGAGAAAGGGGCGTTCACCGGGGCGACGCAGCGCCGCCTCGGTCGCTTCGAGGTGGCGCACGGCGGAACCATCTTCCTCGATGAAGTCGGCGAGCTGCCGATGGAGACCCAGGTCGCGCTTCTCCGCGTCCTCCAACAGCGCGAGTTCGAGCGCGTCGGAGGGGGCACATCGATTCGCGTGGATGTGCGCGTCGTCGCCGCCACGAACCGCGACCTGCAGGCAGCGATCGAGGCGGGTACGTTCCGCAGCGATCTCTTCTATCGACTGAACGTCTTTCCGATCGCGGTGCCGGCGTTGCGCGAGCGGGCTGACGACATCCCGCTGCTGGTCGAGTACTTCATCGATCGCTATGCCCGGAAGGCGGGCAGGACAATCCGCCGCGTCAACAAGCGGACGCTCGATCACCTGCGGTCGTATCCGTGGCCGGGCAATGTGCGCGAGCTGCAAAACGTGATTGAGCGGTCGGTGATTGTGTGTGACACGGACGAATTCATGGTCGATGAGAGCTGGGTGTCGGCCAGACCGCCGATCGAGGACGCCCTCGCGTTATCCGGGTCGGTCGCCGCTCATGAGAAAGGGATTATCGAGGACGCGCTGCGGGCGAGTGGCGGACGGGTGTTCGGACCATCGGGAGCGGCGGCACGGCTCGGCATTCCGCGTTCGACGCTCGAATCGAAAATTCGCGCTTTGAAGATCAACAAGAGCCGCTTTCGCGCACGAGCGGCGAAAAGCTCGTCTTAGTCCAGAGCTTGCCACCGCCCATACCAAGGGATCGATGACGTGACGACGGATCGCGAGATGGAATCAAACCAATTGATCCAGTCGGTGCTCGCCGGAGGGGGCGAGATGGGCGAACGCATGCGCGCGGTCGACTGGTCGACGACTGCGCTCGGCCCGCTGGAGCAGTGGCCGCAATCGCTGAGAATCTGCGTCCAGATCATCCTGGGTTCCGGCTATCCGATGGCCATCGGCTGGGGACCGGACTACACGCTGCTGTACAACGACGCGCAACGGGTGCTGTTTGGAACAAAGCACCCTGCGGCGTTGGGTCGTGGCACGAGGGAGATGTTTCCCGAGGCGTGGGAGTCCGTCGGACCACTGTACGACAGGGTCATGAGGCAGGGTCAGGCCTATACCACTCTTGCCGACCAGCTCTTCCCGCTGAACCGGTACAACTACCTCGAAGAGTGTTACTTCGCACTTTCGTACAGCCCGATTCCGGATGACAGCGGTCACGTCGGCGGCGTGTTCGTGACCGGGATAGAAACGACTGAACGAGTGATCGAAGACCGACGCCGACAGGTGCTACGCGATGTGGCATCTCGAACGGCAGAAGCGCGATACGAGGACGAGGTCTGGCGCGTCAGCGCGGACACTCTCGGCGAACATCGCCTGGCTGTCCCGTTCGCATTCCTTTATGCGTGTCGCCCCACTGACCGTCAAGCGTATCTGGTAGGCCCCAGTGCCGAACCCGACGCGTTGGATCCTTCGGTTATCGACTGCACGAGCCAGAATCTCTGGGGATTCGAGACCGCACTGCCCGCAGAAGGGATCGTCGTCGAACTTGGCCAGCGCGCACCGCTGCTGCCGAGCACCAGTTGGCCCGTGCCGCCGGAAAAAGCAGCAGTAGTGCCGATTCGGCTTCGCGAGCACAGCGACGCGGTGGGGTTCCTGGTTCTAGGAATCCATCCGGGCCGAGCCTTCGATGACACATACCGCCAATTCGTCCGTCGGATCGCCGAACAGATTGCTATCGGGCTGGCCGGCGCTCGCGCATACGAGCTGCAGCTGCAGCGCGCGGACGCGCTGGCCGAAATCGATCGCGCCAAGACCGCGTTCTTCAGCAACGTCAGCCACGAGTTGCGCACACCGCTGCAACTGATACTGGGGCCGCTCGAGGAAGTGCTCCCGGAGGCGGGCGAGCGCCTTGGTCCGGAACGTCACCAACAGTTGCTGACGGCGCGCCGGAACGCGCTGAGACTACTCGAGCTCGTGAACACGCTCCTGGATTTCTCGCGTCTCGAGGCCGGACGCGTGCAGGCGGTCTATCAGCCGACGGATCTGGCCGCCCTCACGTCGGACATCGCCAGCATGTTCCGCTCGGCAATGGACGGCGCCGGCTTGCAGTTCTCCGTGGAATGCCAGCCAATCGCGGACGCTGTCTTCGTCGATCGCGGCCTGTGGGAGAAGATCGTCTTGAATCTTCTCTCCAACGCTTTCAAGTTCACGTTCCAGGGCGAGGTGGTGATCGCGCTGACGGTTGTGAACGGCGCCGTGGAATTGCAGGTTCGCGACACCGGCGTGGGAATTCCCGACGACCAACGCGAGAAGGTGTTCGAGCGCTTTCATCGCATCGAGCGCACGTCCGCCAGGACACATGAAGGCTCGGGGATTGGACTGGCCCTCGTTCGAGAACTGGTCAAATTGCACGGTGGCAGCGTGGGGGTGAAGAGCGCGGTTGGCGTCGGCAGTACGTTTACGGTGACGATTCCGCTCGGCAAGGAGCATCTGCCGGCGGAGTCTATTCACGCTCAGCAATCGCCCGCCTCGAGCGCAATTCGCGCCGACGCGTATGTCGAGGAGGCGCTACGGTGGGCGCCAGACGGGTCGAGTGCGCCTGTCGATGTGCCGATGCTTGCGAAACGGTCGTCGCTCGGCTCCTCGCGCGAGGCCGTTCTCGGGTCGGAACGGGAACTGATCGTCCTGGCCGATGACAACGCAGACATGCGCGAATACCTCACGCGGCTGCTCGGCGATCGATATGAGGTGCGCGCGGTGGCGGATGGCCACCAAGCGCTGGACGTCGCGCGCCAGTTGCGCCCTGCTCTGGTGCTGGCCGACGTGATGATGCCGCAGCTGGATGGATTTGGTCTGCTGCGAGCGATTCGCGAAGACTCCGTCCTGTGCAGCACGCCGGTGATCCTGGTTTCTGCGCGAGCGGGCGAGGAGTCGCGTGTCGAAGGACTGCGGGCCGACGCCGACGACTATCTCGTGAAGCCGTTTACGTCACCGGAACTGCTGGCGCGTGTGGCGACGCACGTGAAGATGGCCCATTTGCGGCGCGTCACGGCGGAGCGCGAGGAGCGGCTCCGCAACGAGGCGGAACTCCAACGCCAGAACCTGCAGGCAAGCCAGGAACTGTTGGCCCAGACCAGCCGCTTGTATCGCGACTTGGGCGAACGCGAGCGCGAGTCGCGCATGATCGTGAACAGCATTCCAGGCCTGGTGGCCACGTTGACGCCGACCGGGGAAGTGGAAGCCGTGACCGAGCAGGTCATCGCGTACTGCGGCCAGACGCAGGAAGAGCTGAAACACTGGGGAACGAACGACACCGTTCATCCCGACGATCTGCCTCGCGTCATCGAGAGCCTCTCTCACTCGATCAAGTCGGGCGCGCCATACGAGATCGCGCACCGTATACGGCGTTTCGATGGCGTCTATCGATGGTTCCAGGTTCGCGGGCTCCCACTTCGAGGTTCGAACGGAAGTATCGTCCGTTGGTACGTGCTGCTCACCGACATCGATGACCTCAAGCGCGCCGAGGCGGAGCTTGGGGCGCTGAAGGACCAGCTCTACAAAGAAAACCTGGTGCTGCGCGACGAAGTGGACCGCACATCGATGTTCGAGGAAATCGTCGGGACGTCGCCGGCGCTGCAGCCGGTGATCACCCGCATCGCCAAGGTCGCCCGGACCGATTCCACCGTGCTGATCACTGGGGAGACCGGGACCGGCAAGGAACTTGTCGCCCGCGCGATCCATCGTCGGTCGGCGCGTGGCTCCCGAACGTTCGTAAGCGTGAACTGTGCGGCCGTTCCCCGCGAGTTGATCGCGTCGGAGCTCTTCGGCCACGAGAAAGGGGCGTTCACCGGTGCGACGCAGCGCCGTCTCGGCCGCTTCGAGCTGGCGCACGGCGGGACCATCTTCCTCGACGAAGTCGGCGAGCTGCCACTGGAGACGCAGGTCGCGCTGCTCCGCGTCCTGCAGGAGCGCGAGTTCGAGCGCGTCGGTGGGAGCACATCGGTTCGCGTCGACGTGCGCGTGATCGCCGCCACCAACCGTGACCTGCAGCCGACGATCGAGACGGGCACGTTCCGCAGCGACCTTTTCTATCGCTTGAACGTGTTCCCCATCGCGGTGCCGGCGCTGCGGGAGCGTACCGACGACATCCCGCTGCTGGTCGAATACTTCATCGATCGCTACGCGCGGAAGGCGGGTAAGACCATCCGTCGTGTCAACAAACGGACGCTCGATCATCTGCGGTCGTATCCCTGGCCGGGCAACGTGCGCGAGTTGCAGAACGTGATCGAGCGGTCGGTGATCGTGTGCGACGGCGACGAATTCACTGTCGACGAGAGCTGGCTGTCCGCCAGGCCGACCATCGAGGGTCGGCTCGCGTTGTCCGGGACGCTCGCCGCTCACGAGAAGGCCATCATCGAGGACGCGCTGCAGGCGAGTAGCGGACGGGTCTTCGGCCCATCCGGGGCGGCGGCGCGGCTCGGCATTCCGCGCTCGACGCTCGAATCGAAAATCCGTGCGTTGAGGATCAACAAGAGCCGCTTTCGAGCGCGACCAGTGAAGAGCTAGAACTGGTTTCAAAACCTCGTGCCGCTCGGCGCTATCGCCGTTCGCTGACCGCTGCCCGCGGATAGCGACGTGGCGTCAGTGTCCACCGATTGTTGTCCAGCATTTCGCCATTGGCGAGATCTCGCCAGTAACTGATCCATCCAAACCTCTTAGATTCAGCATCTAGCGCTGGTCCAGGACTTGCCGTCCTCGTGCGCGGCGGGATCGATGCTCAAAATCCAGCGGCACGCGAATGGCGACGTCGTGTTCACCGTGATCGGTCGACTCGGAGCCGACCACGTCAGCGAACTGTCCGCGTTGCTCGCCGCGGAACCGGCAGGGCGGCCCCTGGTGCTCGACCTCAAGGACGTCGTCCTTGTGGATCGAGACATTGTCAGCTTCCTCCGGGCGCGCGAAGGCGACGGCATCGCCCTTCGCAACTGCCCCCCCTACATCCGTGAATGGATCGCCCGCGATGGAGAGCAGCCATGAGCTCACGGTGCGATGGTGAATCGGATGGACGATTGAGGTTGGCTAATGAATGTCCGACATGCAACTACCGCTCTCTTTGACCGTCAACGACAGACGAGCTCGACGCCAGCGACGGTAACCCGTCAAACGACCAGTCGCCGACCGATCCCGTCGATGCACGATGGCCGACATCTTGACGACCCCCTCGGCACATCGCGTGCGTGGCGTGAAGTCATCAAGCGCGCGACGCAGGTGGCAGCGACCGACGCGACGACGTGCCTGCAGGGCGAGTCCGGCACCGGCAAGGAAGTCATCGCACGGTACATCCACCAGCGGTCACCACGATGGCGCGGTCCGTTCCTCGCCATCAATTGCGCCGGGTTGCCGGAGCAGCTCCTCGAGTCCGAGCTGTTCGGATTCGAGCGTGGGGCGTTCACCGGCGCGGTCCAGTCGAAGCCGGGTCAGATTGAATTGGCCGCAGGCGGCGTGTTGTTCCTCGACGAAGTCACCGAGATGTCGCCGGCGGCGCAGGCGAAGTTCCTGCGCGTGCTCCAGGAGCGTGAGTTCCTGCGACTAGGAGGCACGCAGCCGGTCCGCGTCAACGTGCGCGTCATCGCCGCCACCAATCGAGATCTGGACGTGGCGGTTGCGGAGGGGCACTTCCGTGCCGACCTCTATTACCGGCTAAACGTCTTCGAGATTCACATTCCTCCACTCCGCGAGCGGCGCGACGATATTCTGCCGCTGGCGGCTGGCTTTCTTCGCGAGTTCATTGGCGTCACGGCAGAATTGACGCCAGAAGCGATGGAGGCATTGCGCCGCCACGACTGGCCCGGCAACGTTCGGGAGCTGCGAAACGTGCTCGAGCGGGCCCTGATCATGTGCGATGGACCGTTCATCGACGCCGCGCACCTCTGTCTGCGAGCGAGGAAGGATGTTCCACTGTCGAGCATCACCGATCTGGGGACCCTGGAGAAAAAAGCCGTTGAACGAGCCATGCGGGATGCCGATGGCAACAAGATGAGAGCGGCGAGGCAGCTCGGCATATCGCGGATGCAGTTATACACGCGGCTCCGGAAGTTCGGATTCGAGAACACACCAGCCCGTATTGGGTCTTGAACTTGCCGGCGGCTGGGGCCGTTATCGGCATCTCACCGCGATCGCACGGGCCTGCTTGATTGCACGGCGTGTCGGACGATTCGCCACATTCGCGCGCGCGAGTTCGAGCGCCCGCCGGCAGTCGTCGCCGCTGCCGGCGTAGAACTCCGCGGCATGGTCGGCGAAGGCGAGCGGGTATCTCCGAAGAAGCTCTTCGAACCCCACCCGTGCGGCGTCGAGCTCGGTCTCGGCCTCTTCGAACCTCGCTTGCGCGATCAGCACGTCGGCCAGACGCCACCGAACCTCCGGATCGCCGCTCGACAGCGCGGGCCGGAGCAGCGTCTCCGCCTCGACCGCCTGCTCCTGACTTGCGACGATCTCTGCGAGGTGCACACGCGCCTTCACGTAGCCCGGGAAGTAAGCAATGGCGCGTTGGTACCAGAGCGCGGCACGATCCGGCTCCGGAACGGGCACGAGTTCTCCCCACAGCATACCGAGCTGAAAGCAGACCCACGCCAGCGGGAACGGCGAGATGCCGTCGTACGAGTAAAACCCCTGCCGATAGACGGCGTCCGCCTCGGCGAAGCACTCGAGATCGCCAAGCACCGCGCCGAGAGGTACAAGATCTTCGAGCCGGCCGCTCGCCGTCGCGATTCGGCGACGCGCAGCGAGCACGTGGTCCAATTCCACGCCACATGCCTGATCGATCGCCAGCGAGTGCCGCTCGATGTCCACGCGCGCTCCGCCCATCAGTTCGGCACGCGCGAGGTGACTTCTCGCATCGTCGAAGCGATGCACCGTCGAAGCGACCTCGGCCTGAACGAGCGCGGCGCGAGACGAGTCGTCCACACGGACGAATTGGGAGACGAGTTCGTCCAGACGGTCGAGTGCGTCCAGGTCGCCGAGGAATTGCGATACCAGACGCTCGCCATCGAGAATCTCCTCGGCGACTCCTGGCCGCTGCGGGTCTTGCGCGAAACGCGCCCATGCGCGACGTAGTGCGCTCTCGAGGTTGATCGCGGCTATCTCCCCGTCGGTAGCGGGCGGCAAGGGCGGATCAAGCCCCGCGAGCGCGGTCACTTCGGACTCCGAATCGGGACTTCAGACTTTCAACCCCCGCCTTGACCAACCCCGACACCCTGTCCTTCACGACAATGTCGGGCTTATCGCTGGCCAGGAATTGGATGCGCCAGTCGACGATGCTCCCGCTGCCGTTGGGTGTGACCTGAAACGTCCCGATGTAGCGTGAAATGGGAAGGCCAGCGATCTGCGTGTAGCGATAGAATCGTTTCTCGTCGTCGACCGCCTCGAGGCGTTCGACCACCTGCCCGCCGTCGAGCGTTCCGAGCGTACGGAGCTGACCGATCCCCGTGCCGGTCAACGTGACGCTCGCGACCAGTGGATGCCAGTCGAAGGTGAACGGTCCGATCAATTTCCACACCTCGTCGGGCGCCGCCGTGAGCTCGACGGAGCCGGTCACGGTCTGCAGTTCCCTATTGGGGGTCCCGAAATACGGAAAGACCTTCATGCCGGGTTTCGTCGCGCTCGTTGCCCCGCCCTGGAGAAACTCGCGGTCGCGGTTGACGAGCCAGGTGAGCAGAATGTCGATCACATTCGCGTCGACTGTGCGGCCGCCTCCCGTCGCGTACGACCGGCCGTAGAGCGTGCTCTTCTCGATCTCGAGGTGGCTCTGGTCGGTGATCGGCTTGGCCACATCGAACAGCAGAAAATCGTCGAGGAAGACACTCGCGTTGGCGGCGAGCGCTTCTGGAGTCCAGTCGGCCTTGCCGTCGCGCATGTCCCAGTCGGCGAAGCTGTCCTTCAGGCGCTGCAGGAACATCGGCTGCAGCTCTTTCGAGATCGCGAACGGCGTCTGCTGATTCCACAGGTCGCGTATGTCGTCTGCCCCCGACAGCCCGGGATTGTCCAGTCGTACGTTCGTCTGCTCGGGGCGTCCGACCCAGTCGATGCGGGCGACTGGATGCGAGATGCGGCCTCGCGTCTGTGGCACAGGGACGGTCTCGGCGATCGCGCCGAAGAGCGAGCCCTTCGCGGGATCGAGGACGCGAGCCGTATCGAGCTCGACGACGATGCAGAGCACGTTGTCGTGCTGAAGCAGATTGGGAACCTTCTCGAGCGTTGCGGCGATCAAGGCGAGGTAGAAAGGGTCGGAACGCAGCCCGGCGAACACGCGGACGTCACCCTCCGGTGTCGACGTTCCCTTCTCGTCGTTCACCGTGAGCGACAGCTCACGACCGTCCGGCAGTCGGCAACGGCCGCGCTGGATCGCCGTTCCTGTAGCATCGCGTTTGAGCACCTCGAACCGGACGGTGAAGCGGATCTCGGCCTCCGCGGGCTGAAACCTCGCAGCGTGACCCACGCCTGCAACGCTCACGCGACGGAGCACGATCGAGTGATCGATGACATTCGAGAAGATCGCATTCTCGCCGGCCGACGGGAACACGCACATGGCGAGGACGGTGCGCGCGGGGTTCTCCGGGCTCGTGAACGCGAAGAGGTCGGTGATGTCGGCCGCAGGCTCGCCGATCGACCGCGGACCATCAACATGATCGGACATCGTTAGCCTCCTTCACCGCCCAGGTTCGCAAGCCACTTCAGGGCACTGATGCTTGGCATAAAAAAGTACTCGCCGCCGCGAAGCACGTTGAACGTTTCGATGCCGTGGATGCGCCGTCTGACCGGCGCCCTCGGAATAGTGAACGTCGCGCCTTCTTCCTGCCGCCCGATGATCGGGTCGCGCTCTTTGCCGGCGCCGATGAAATTGCCGTCGTTGATCCACTCTTGTTGCAGGAATTCAATCGTCGCCATCGCCTTGGCGCTGATGAACAGGAAGATGGCGCCGCGCGGGACTTCGTCATCGTGTTCGGAGACTGCGTTCGGATCGTATGGAGCTCCATACGTCGTGCCGCGTCGAATGAGGCGATGAATGTTCACATCGGTCAGGCGCGTGAGTTCCGTATCCCGCGGGTTCATGCGCCGGATATGGCTTCCGAACGGAACCTGACGTCCATGCGGGTCGTTCGCGTAATCGAAGTTGTTGTTCCGCTGCGGATCCGCCCCGACTGCCGGGTTGTCGACGTCGGGCGCCAACGTCAGCGGGGCACCGCTGCGCCAACGGCCGACCAGCTTCGCGGCGATCAATTCCTGTTCTTCTTCCGTGGCGCCATTCGCGCGCAGGAATCGATTGAAGGCACCGACGCGCGACTGATATTTGCGGAAACCCACAAAGGTGCCGTTGCGACCGAGGATCTCCGGCTGCGGCATCGGCAGGGGGACTCCGGACTCTCCCGGATATCCAAGGATGAACTCGCCGGCCTTGATCGGTCGTCCCTGGCCGGGCAGCGGATCGACACCACTGCCCTCGATCGGCGGCTGGTCGATGCCGTCTTTGTAACCGAGCGAATTGCGATCACCCGGCTGCGCGCCGAAGTCCTGCTTGGCGAGCAGGGTGACGCCCGAGAAGCCCTCGTATTGCTCGCGAGCAACCGCGAGGGCGCGGCGCCGCTTTTCCTCGGAATCGCTGAATGCACTGACGGCGATATGGACTTGACCCGTGCCGAACGGCTTGTCCCAATTCTTCGGATCGTTGACCCCCTCGTCGCCAAGCTGCTGTGCCCGCGCGGCCATGCCGACGCGAAACGCCTCGGGGAAGCTGTCCAGCGATTCCGTCGGAAGCCGGAGCGCCTCAAGGCCCGCATAGCTGATTCCAATCTCCAGCCAGGCAGTCGCCGCATTCCACCAATTCGTCGCGGAAGCGATATGCGGTGCCAGCCGGCGGATGAATTCCCGGCCCGCTCGAGCATCGTCGATGCGCAGGAGGACATGAGCGCCGAAGTATGGCGCCGGCCTCGGCCTGAGAACGGTCGCCTGGATCTCATCGAGCTCGAGCGTCGGCGCGGGTGTCGAACCAGTGCTGTCGACAGATTTCTTCACGGACAACATGGGCGCATCCTTATTTGATTAGGTGCGGACCATTCAGGCCCGCACCATGAGTTGAACGACTGGTCGCTCCGGGCTATCCGATCTTGTCGAGGAACTCCTCAACCGCTTTGCCGACCCGTTCGAGCTTTCGTGCCTCCGCCACCGTGAGGTTCGGGTTGGCGACGTACCAGGCCTCGGCCGCGATCTGATGGCTGGCGATGAAGTCTTTCACCGACGGGTGGTGAATGCCCGGCCACCCCTCGAGATTGGAGAAGATCAAATCCATCGAGTTCGGAATCTTCGTCACGAAGTCGTCGATATACGCATCCCAGTCGCCGTCGTAGGCGGTGGCGAAGAGCAACTTCGTGTCGTTGTCCAGGAAGACGAAGCGCATGTCGTGGAGGGTCCCAACCAAATCCCCGCCCCGGAAGTTGCCTTCCAGCGCCTGCAGGAGTCCGCGAAGTCGCTTCGCTCCACCTTTTGCGAGCGGAATGATCCCGGTGAGCTCCGAGACTTTGCCCTGACGGGCGCCGATACGACCGGCGGTTTGCGCCCCGGTGCCCGTTGCCAGCTCTCGTTTGAGATCGGGCAGACCCTTCTCCAGCGCGGCTCTGCCCAGTTCGGGCGCGTCGGCGTAAAGCTCCTTCAGCTTTTGAATCTTCTGCTCAACGACCGCGTCGCTTTTGGGTTCGGGCGCTAATTGTGTTTGCGGTGCCATGTCTGCGCTTTCTCCTTTCGGTCCGCTCGACTCGAATGCGCGGATCCTAGCCGCCGACCTTGTCCAGGAATTCATCCACCGCTTTGCCGATGCGTCTCAGCCTGTGAATCTCCGCCACCGTCAGATCCGGATAGGCGACGTACCAGCCTTCCGCCGTGATCTGGTGCTTGACGAGGTAATCCTTCGCTTCTGGACTGCGGATGCCGGGCCAGCCGTCCCAGGCCGAGTCGATGATGTCCAGGTAATCGGGAATCTTCGCCACGAAGTCGTCGATATAGGTGTCCCAATCGCCGTCAAAGGCCGTAGCGAAGAGCAGCCGTGTGTCGTTATCGAAGAACACAAAGCGCATGGTGTGGAGGGTGCCGACCTTGTTCGCGCCTTGCGAGAGGTTGCCCCTCAATAACCTCAGGAACGCGCGCAGCCGCTTGGCGCCGCCAGGCGCCAAAGGCACGATGATCGTCAGTTCCGAGATCTTACCGAGGCGGGCGCCGACGCGGCCGGCGCTTTCCACCGCCGGTGGCAAATCCGACGCCTGCGACTTCAGCTCGTGGAGTGCGTTTTCCAGCGCCTTTTTTCCAAGCTCCGGCGCGTCGGCGAACAACTCACGCAGCTGCTGAACCTTCGCCTCGATGCTCTGATCTTTTCCGTCTTTGATCGATGTTTGTGTTGGCATAGTCATGACTGCGTTCTCCTTCGTTCACTTCGACTCGTGCGCCTTGTTTTATGAATTGGCCCACCGGCAACGGCGCTAGCAGCCGGTGACCAGGTCGACGGTCACTTCGCCCCTCCGAAGCGGGGCTTCAGACATTCGAGACCTGTCTTGACCAATGTCGGTGAGGTCGGCCGCAGCGTCGCCAATCGACCGCGGACCGTCAACGTGATCGGACATCGTCGGCCTCGTTCGAGTGCTTCGAGAAAAGGAACTGCACCTGGACCTGCAGCTGCCAGCTGGGCCCGAAGTCCGGTCGCGCCGCGTTGTGCAAGCCCTGGATGCGGGCGTTCACAGGCTGCTTGTCGATCTTGAACAGACGCCCGATGCCTCCGCCCAGCGGCACGGTCCAGCGACCACCCGACGTCGCCGCCCAGTTCGAGGTGATCACCGGGCTCGAGACGAAGTACCACCCATCCTTGACGTTGAAGTAGACGAAAGGACTGAGCGTCATCTGATCGACGCGTTCGTTTCCCGACCCGGCCCAGACGTTGTGGGCGAT
>DATAEK010000179.1:0-10944 GCA_036258055.1 Vicinamibacterales bacterium | reverse complement strand
GCTGAACGACCGCGCCGGGTCGGCCGGCACGATGTGGCCCGGGGATATCGTGCAGGCGCTCGCGTCGGTGATGCCGGCCGAGACGATCGTCACGACTGACGTCGGGTCGCACAAATACCTCTTCGGGCAGTACTGGCCGAGCCGCCAGCCGGAAACCTTCTGGATGTCGAACGGGTTGTCGGGGATGGCCTACGGGTTGAGCGCCGCGATCGGCGCCAAGCTGGCGCGCCCGGATGTGCCCGTGCTCGCGGCGGTCGGCGACGGCGGCTTCTCGATGAACGCCCAGGAGCTCGAGAGCGCCGAGCGCGTCGGCGCGCCCTTCATCACCGTCGTGCTCGAAGACGGGAGCTACTCGCTGATCAAGATCTCACAGGCAGGAAAGAAGCTCGAACCATATCGCACCGATTTCCGGCCAATCGACACGGTAAAGATGGCGGAGGCGTGCGGCGTCGCCGGCCTGCGCACGAGCAACCCCGACGAGCTCGCCACCGCCGCTAAAGACGCGGTCGATCGTCGCCGCAGCCTCGTGATGGCTGTTCCCGTCAACGATGCGGACTACCCGCGGATGTTCTAAGGGTGCCGCGCTTCACATCCTCGTCGGCGGGCTGCCCCCTCTCGCGGTGCAGCGATGAGCTTTCTCCTGCACCCGTCAGATGTTCAGAAGCGAACAGCGAGGGCGAAGGGAATCGCGTATGCTCCTCTCATGGGATCACCACACATAAGCGCGCCGTCCTGCCCTCATTGTCGCGGTACGACACTGCGGAACACGCGGCCCACACGATCGGGCTGTTACCGCATCTGTAGCGGCTGCAACCACATGTGGCACGTGACGGGGGAGGCGCTGCGCGCGGAAAAGGCCCCGCCTGTTTCTCGTCGCCGCGCCGTCTCTGCCATTCAAACAAGTTGAGCTGCACGCGGGCCCCGCGCGTTCACCGTCCGTGGATCGAACAAAGCGGGGAGGGAGCAGTAGGACATGTCCGCGAAAATCTACGATCCTGCGAGGTGCGATGATGACGGGAAAGATTCGAACGTTACGAGTCGACAAAGGGTTTGGGTTCATTAAGGGCGATGCAGGAAACGAATACTTTTTCCACCAGAGTGCGGTGTATGGCGAAGGGCTCGAAGACCTGCGTGAGGGTGACAGCGTCGAGTTCGACGTTGGCCAAGGACCAAAAGGCCCGCGCGCCGAGAACGTCCGGCGTACGTCCACCTAGAGGACCGACAGACTAAGGCATGCCGCCGCCGTGGCCGCGCTTCTCCAACGCCTCGCCACGGCGACTTCCGCCGCTTCGGCTTCCTTCCTTGGGTTGAGTGGACCGATACCCCTCATCAAGTCATAACGCAGGCGCACGCAGTCGGCCAGGCTCGCGACCGCGAGACTCAGAAAGGGTCAGGCATCTCATGTCAGCAGATGATGTCGGCATCGGCATCCTCGGCTTTGGTGGCTTCGCCATGTTCGCCGCCCAGCAGTTCGCGCAGGTGCCGGGGGTCGCACTGCGGTACATCGCCGGCACGCATCGCGAAGCGTCGCTCGCCTGCGCCGCGCGGTTCGGTCTTGCGGACGTGAAACGCGCGGAGGTGCTGTTCGCGATGCCCGACGTGCAGCTCGTGTACATCGCCACCCCGCCATTTCTCCACCACGAGCAAGCGCGAGACGCTCTGCGCGCCGGTAAGCACGTCATCGTCGAGAAGCCTCTGGCCGTCACAATGGAGCAAGCCGACGAGCTCGTGTCCATCGCGCGAGATCAGCGCCTCCTCCTCGTCACCAACTTGATGCAGCGCTATAACCCACTCTTCGGGCAGATCAAGGAGCTCGTGGACTCGAAGATTCTCGGCGACGTGTTGCACGGGACCTTCGAGAACTATGCGTCCGACGAGGGGCTTGGGCCGAACCACTGGTTCTGGGACCCGATCAAGAGCGGCGGGATCTTCATCGAGCACGGCGTGCATTTCTTCGACATCTTCGCGGGCTGGCTCGGCGGCGGCAGTGTCGTATCGGCGGGGCGCGTGCTCCGACCTGGATCAGGGATCGAGGAGCAGGTCTACTGCACCGCTCGCTACGGTGACGTGCCCGTGACTTTCTACCACGGCTTTACGCAAGCGAACCGGATGGACCGTCAGGAGCTGCGTCTCCTCTTCGAGCGCGGAGACGTGACCCTACGGGAGTGGATTCCGACGCAAGCCGTCGTGCGCACGGCTCTGGACGAGGCAGCGACCCGTGCGCTCGCGTCGATCTTTCCGGGTGCGCGCATCGATGTGGAGAATCTCTACCCGCCGTCGGAGCGGACTCTCCATGCGCGTCACAAGACGTACGAGGCCTATCAGCGCATCACCCTGACGTCGGCGCCGGCGACGAAAATGACGGTCTACGGCGATCTGCTGCGCGCCATGCTCGCCGATCAGCTCTCGTACATCGCCGAGCCCTCGCACGCGCGGGTGATCACCGAAGACAACGGGCGCGAGTCACTTCGAATGAGCGTGAGAGCCACACAGCTCGCCACGTCGTCGTGAGTGAAAACCTGCGCCCGCATCACGGCGCGGCGCGGCCGGCACGCGCAAGGGTCGGAAGTCCAGGCGAGCGGGACCCTCAAGCGCCGCGGACATCAGTGGCTGATATCCGCGCGACACGGCGTGCTATCCTGCGGCGCCGTCATGATCCGTACTCAGATCGAGGGCCGTCGCGCGTTTCTGCGAGCAGTCGTCCGCACTGCTGCCTTTGGCGCTGTGTCCGGCTGCGCGCCACGCCCGTTCGTCGTCGAGCCCGCGCGTCAGAAGCGGCGTTTTGCTCGCGTCCATGTTTCCCGCGAGCGCGTGATCCGCACCGTTGCCGGCCTTCGACCCTTCCGCCCCTCGGGATTCGTCGTCCGCGGCCAGCGCATGGGTGAGAAGTTCCTCGTTCACAACTACGGTCACGGGGGTGGCGGCATCACGCTGTCGTGGGGTACGTCGCAGCTTGCGCTCGAGGAGTTAGGGGGGTGGACCGGCGCGCGCGACCGCTGCGCGGTGGTCGGTTGCGGAGCGGTCGGCCTGGCAACCGCGCGGCTGCTGCAGCGACGCGGTGCGGCGGTCACGATCTACGCGAAAGATCTTCCACCGCACACGACGTCGAACATCGCCGGCGGGCAATGGGGGCCATTCAGCGTCTTCGATCCTGGACAGACGACGGGAGCGTTCGACGGGCAGTTCGCTCGCGCGCGCACTTTAGCGTGGCGGCTGTTTCAGGACCTGCCTGGATCGGAATACGGGATTCGGTGGATCGAGAACTACAGCCTCAGAGATACGCCGTTCCCCGTTGGCGCGCCCGAACAGGTACGCGACGTCGAGGACCTCGGCCCACGCGAACACCCCTTTCCGGCCCGTTATGCGCGCCGGTTCACGACGATGCTGGTCGAGACGTCGACCTACCTGGCAGCGATGTTACGCGAGTTTTTCATCGCAGGCGGGCGGGTAGTCGTCCGCGACTTCACGTCGAGCGGCGATTTCGTGGCGGTGGAGGAGCCGGTCGTGTTCAATTGCACCGGCCTGGGCGCGAGAACGCTGTTCGGGGATGAAGAGCTGACTCCGGTCAAGGGGCAGCTCACAATTCTGCTGCCGCAGCCCGAGGTCGATTACATCACGCTGCCGGGCAACGGCCTCTACATGTTTCCGCGGAGCGACGGTATCTTGCTCGGCGGCACGCAGGAGCGCGGCGTGTCGACGCTGGAGCCGAATAAGGAGGCGGAAGAACGGATTCTCGAAAGTCACCGGCAGTTCTTCACGGCCATGCGGTAGGAGGCGTGCGAGGCCTGTGCGAACGCCAATGACGCGTTTCCGACCCCAGATTCCCGGCGGCGCGCCAGCGCGCCGCAGCAGGTCGGCCATCCGTTTGTCCTTCCGTCTGACGGCCACGTCCATGGCGTTGAACGGCCGCATCTTCGAGTTGTCCCAGACTTCGGCTGACAACGACAGATTCGCGCCGTTCTTGATCATCAACTCCATCATCCTGATGTTGCCGGTGACCACGAAGTGAAGCCACAACGGACCCTGCGTGCCTTCGCAGCCATCCTGTTCGGGACTGAGCAAACCGAAGATTGCCTGGACGGTGCAGGCTTCGTTCCCGACGTTCGTGCTGTCGTTCGGCCGCAAATACTTCGGGACCAGATGGGGAGTGAGATCGTCGGTAAGAGCCCAGGAAGGCACCCTCGACGCATCGATCGTCACGCCGGATGACGCCAGGAGATCGAGCATCGCCACGTTGTGACTCTCGAGGCCGTCGCGGACGATCGCGTCGTTGTCGTGCGGCTTCAGCCCGAGCGCGAGGAGCGTCCGCACCATGTCTACGCGCCCGTTGCGAACGGGAATGCCCAGCGACTCACGGGGGAGGCTGCGCGGATCGGCGCCCCTCTTCAACAGTAGACCGAAGATCTCGTCCTGGCTGTACCAGATGCTCCTCAGGAGCAGGGAGAGGCACACCTGGGGCGGCAGATCTCGCCACGTCTCGTTGACATCCACGCCCTCGTCCAGCGCGGTGCGAACGTAGTGAATCTCTCCGCCCTTGATCGCCGACGCGAGACGCTCCAGGCGCGGATTGCTGGTCTGACAGTTCTGCGTGAATTGTTCGGGGAGGGCACCTGGGGCCATTTCGGCGAGAGCCGAGCCTCCGAGGGACATGCTCGCCAGAAACGACATCAGGATGATCGGCATGGTGCTGGTATAGGGCTGAATGATGCGCTGATGTTTAGACACCGTGTCGCATGCCTAGGCCATTCGGAAGCCGGCCTTCTTATCGGCGTCAGTCTGATCGAGCACGAGCGATGCCGCTTTCGTAAGTCAGATTCCCGGCAGTGGAGCGCCAGTCCGCGAGAGGTGGACCCGGCGGCGGTCCGGATGAGCGGCATCCGCCGGTGCCATTCGCGTAGAATGCAGGACCGTGATCAGCGCGAGGGTGGAAGCGCCATGGAGACGAGGGCACACCCGACGCACCATGACCGCTATCGCCCCCATCGCACGTGGTGGGGTGTAGGCATCGGCTTGGCGGGCGTTTTTTCGACCCTGTTCGTGGCGATGGTAAATCCGGAGGGGTCAACCGTTCTCCACCTCCTGAAGACGTCCGTTCTTTGGGCAGGGGCTCTCGCCTTCGTAGGAGGGACGGCCCTGGCTGCCCTCACGGAAATCGTGCATATGTTCACGCGATGCGTGTCGTGCGGGCGCCTGCTGCGGCGATCACGTATAGACCTCCGACAGAGTTATTACCCTTGTCGAAGGTGCAACGTGACGTGGACGTGCCCATGCCGCAAGGCGACCGACTGATTCGGCTGTGGACGGTACGAGCGCGCACAACAGCGCTACTCACAGCGTAAAGCTTCGAGCGCGTCCACTTCCGCCGCGCGCCGTGTCGGCACCCAGCAGGCCAGCAACCCAATCGTTGCGAACAACAGGCCGGCAGCTGCCAGCATTACCGGATCGGTCGGCTCGACTTCGAACAGGAACGATCGCAATGCGCGCGACAGGAGGAATGCCACGACGAAGCCGGCGGCCACACCGAAGGCGATGAGCCGAGCGGCTTCGCCCAGAATCAGCCTCCGGATGTCGCGGCGCTGCGCGCCGACGGCAGTACGAATCGCCAGCTCACGCCGCCGCGAGGCGACCGACAGCGAGAGCACGCCGTAAATACCCACCAGCGTGAGCAGGCTGCCGACGATGGAGAAGCCGACGAGCAGCTGCATCGCGAACGTGCGCGACGCCAGCGAGTCGTCGCGGACCTGTTCCAGCGTTTTGACGTTTTCGACGGCCACGGTTGGATCGACCGCGCGCAACTCACGCAGGATTGCCGCGGCGATCGACCCCGGGTCCGACGCGGTCCGAACGATCAGATCCTTCGAGAACGCCGAATTCTGCCAGAGGGAGACGTACACCTCCGGCTCGGCGCTGTGGGTCAAATCAGCGGTCCGCGCGTCTGAGACGATGCCGATGATCTCCATCGAGGGATCAGTCCGACCGCCGAGCCAGATCTTTTTTCCGATTGCCGTGCCGCCGCCGAAGTAGCGCTTCGCGAGCGTCTGGTTGATGATGGCCACTTCAGGCGCGTTGCGGATATCCGTCGATCGAAAGTCGCGTCCCTCGTTCATCGACAGACCAAGGAGCGCGAAGTACCCTGGTGTCACCGCGCGGAGCGGCACCGACAGCCGATCGGCAGGCTTCGCCGCCGGTGGCTGACCCTCGATCTCGATCGATCCCGGCCAGCTGTTGCCGGTCAGCGGAACGCCCCAGGCGAACGCGGCGTGCTCGACGCCGGGGAGCGACGAGACGCGCTCGAGGGCCCGCGTGTGAAATCCCATCCAGTCGCCCTGGACCGCCGTCACCGTCATGTTCAGGATGCGATCGATGCTGTAGCCCGACGCGACGTGCGACACGTTAATCATCGTCCGAACCAGCAACCCCGCGCCGACGAGCAGCGCGAGCGTCAGCGCCGTCTGCGCGACCGTCACGATCCGCAGCAGCCGGCGCTCTGTGCGCCCGGCGCTCGACTTGGGTCCGCCGCTCTTCAGCACCGCCACGGGATCCAGGCCCGCCGCGCGCAGTGCCGGTAGGAGTCCAGCAAGCACGGCCGCGAACGCGGCGGTGCCGAGGCCGAAGATCAGCACCGGCCATCCGGTGGTCACCGCATCGAGGCGCGGAATCGCGTGGCCGCCGATCGCCTTGAACAGCCGCACGAGGACGAACGCGAGCGCGACGCCGAGCGTGCCGCCGCCGAGCGCCAGCATCAGGCTTTCGGTGGCAACCTGCCGGAACAGCGCAGAACGTCCGACGCCGAGCGCGGTCCGAACGGCGTACTCCTGCTGCCGCTGGAGCCCGCGCACGAGGAGCAGCGCGGCAGTGTTGCCGCACGCGATCAAAAGGACGAGTGCCGATGCGCCCAACAGCGGCAGCAGAATCCGGCGGCCGTCGCCGTTCATTTCCGTCCGCAGCGCCTGGAGCCGCGGCGTGAGACCCGCGAAGTCGCGATCGGCTTCTGCCTGTCGCTCCGCGAGCACGCCGAGCTCCGCCTGCGCCTGCGCGAGGCTGACGCCGGGACGAAGTCGACCAATGAGATCGGCCCTCGATTGCTTCAAGCGCTGCGGGTTCGGTACGGCCGGGACCCAGAATTCAACGTGGCCGTTGACGTTGTAATTCGGCTCCTGCGAGGCGCCAGGCGACGGCAGAAAGCGGATGCCGGGCGGCATGACGCCGATGATCGTCGGCGGCGTGTCGCGACGGCTCATCCGCAGCTGCTGGCCGATGACGTTCGGATCGCCGTTGTACTTGCGCCGCCACAGGTCGTATCCGATGACGACCACTGCCGCGGGCGGAAAGCCGGTTTCCGATTCCAAAAACGTCCGGCCGATCAGCGGTTGCACGCCAAGGAGACCGAAGTAGTCGCGGGTGACGGCCATGCCCTCCATGGACTCGCTGCCGTCTTCAGAAACGAGGAAGTTGAACGTCCAGCCGTATCCGGCGATGGTTTCAAAGGATCGCGCCTCGCGCTGCCACTCCATCCACTGCTGCGCGGGCCAGCGACGGAATCCGGTCAGCTGTTGGCCGTCGCTGCGTGCCGGCTGCAGCAACACGAGGCGGTCGGGATCCTTGTACGGAGGTGGCGTCAACAAGACGCCCTCGATCACACTGAAGACGGCGGCTGTCGCGCCGATCCCGAGCGCAAGCGTGAGGACGGCAATGGCTGTAAACCCAGGTTGTCTGGCGAGCAACCGCAGACCGAAGCGGACGTCCTGCAACATGACCGGCCTCCGCTCAGCGCCATTCGACCACTATGACGCGTCAGCATAGCGCGCCTTCTCGGTCTCTTTCACGCCCCCTGCGCCTTCCGGCAATTTCCGGATCTTGAATTCAAACTCGTCACGCCCACCTGACCCAGATTGCGACACCTCGCCAGAAAGGGAGCATTCCTGGGCCATATTCTCGAAGAAGCGCGCGGGCGCACCGCTTGCACCGGCCCGGCACATCACCAACGCATGCTGAAACCGAGAGCCATTCTGGCGCTCAGCGCGCTGAGTCTGTCGCTACCGCTGGCCGCGTCGAGCCTCGTCATACGGCGCTCGACCGAGAAGCCGGCCGTGGTGGCGGTGCATGCACCGCCCGGAGCAAGCGATGTCGTCCAGGCGCGCCTGCGGGCGGACCTCGCCGCGATGCAGACGTTCAGGCCCGGCTATGCGTTCTGGCAGCACGTCTTCACGATTCGCGACGGATCGATTGCGTTTGGCAGCGCCGTCGACGGACGGCTTCTCGCGACCTTTCCGGTAAGAGGAGATTGGACGCGCCAGGCCGTCTGGAGCGATCCCACGATCGCCCGCATCCTCGACGATCAGCCCCTCGCGCGAAAACTCAGCGACCGCCGAGAGCAAGTGGCGTTTCTCATGGAGCGCGCTGCCGGACCAGTGCTGCACAACTCGACCCGCGGAGACGCGCTCTTCATGAACGTGCCGAGGTACGGACCCTTCCTCGCCGAGTGGGGCGCCATTTACGCGCGATTCGGCGTGCCTGCGGAGATCGGCCTGGCCCAAGCCATTTTCGAATCGGGCCTGAGCGCCACGAGGCGCTCCAAGGCCGATGCCGTCGGCTTCTGCCAGTGGCAACAGAAGAACTGGAAGCGACTGAATTACTTCTCGCCGATCCCGATCCAGGACCGGAACCAGACGACCCAGGCCGCCTACTGCGCCGCGTACCTGTCCATCCTCGCCACGAAGTACGGATCGTTCATCCCCGCGCTCTCCGAGCACAACGCTGGTGGCACGAACGTGGGGCGGGCGCTGATCACCGGCGAGCGCCTCGGTGCAGCAGACGTCCGCGCCCGATATCTTTTGGGGTCCCAGCTCGCCCGCGACCTGCGAGCGCTGCCGGGCAGGGATTACGAACAGGTCCACAGGAGCTACGGCCCTCGCTCGTATCTGTACGCGGAGATGGTCTTCGGCAATACGTTCAACGTCAAACACCTGATCGCGTCGACGTCGCAGATGTCGATCTACGCCATGCGCACCCCGCGCGCGATTGCGCTCCCCGAGATCATCGAGCGCACCGGCCTTGCGGCGGACGATGTGCGGCGCTTCAATCCAGCACTCGTTGATCGAGTACCCGCTGGAGGCACGCTCTACCTTCCGTTTCAAATCAGCGAGTTCGGCTCCGACGTCGCGTTCTGGCGACGGCCGCCCAGCCCTTCCTACATGGCCGTTCTCGATGAGTTCATGCGCCTCGCCCCTGGAGCCGAAGGATGGGACGATCCGCTGTTCGCCGCCGTGCTGACGGACTTCAGGCGCCGTTTCAGGGACACGAACACCGAGGAAGGCATGGTGATGGAGACGGTGCTCGGATACGCGATGGACCAGGCGTACACGAGCAGCCGCCGCGCGTTGCTGGCCGAGTATCGGAACAGCGAGAAGGTCCGGTCGTTGATCGAGCGCGGCGCGCTCGAGCTCGACGCCGGACGCCATGCTGCAGCGTTACGTGCTCGCGCGGCGACGTTCTGAGGCTGCCAGGTTACGTCGAACCCTTTTCCCTTCTCCCTTTTACTGTTTGCCCCAGTTCTGCTGCTCCTCAACGACCAGCGTCGCCTTGCCGATCGCCGCCATCGTCTGTGCGTCCGTGTAGCCGTCGAGCGTGCGTGTCGCGGACGAAAAATCTTGCAGCCACGGGCATAACCAGCTCTGCCGGATTCAAGGTCGCGCGACACCGGTCTCGGGCACGCGTCAGCCGGTCGCCTGGCCGGCGTAGGACCTACTTCTACCGGTGCCTCACGAACTGGAAGCGCGGCGTGACGATCTGCCGAAACGATCTAATGCTTCCCATCGATCGCGTGAACGGTGCGGTACTGGAGGCAATCGCGGGCGACGTGCTGTCCAGAAACGAACAGCGAGGGCGAGGAGAACCGCGTATGCTCCCGTCATGGGATCAGCACACATACGCGCGCCGTCCTGCCCTCCGGTACGACACTAGAGTGGGGACGGAGCAGTAGGACATGTCCGCGATCTACGATCTTGCGTTTCGCGACCACGAGGTCGTCCGCCCCCTGGATGTCGGCGACGAGGCCCGGAGCAAAGAGGCCTCGCGTGAAGCGGGGGCGTTGCAGACCGCGATTTTCAACAGCGTGAATTTCTCGAGCATCGCCACCGACGCGAACGGGGTCATTCAGATCTTCAACGTCGGCGCCGAGCGGATGCTGGGCTACACGGCCGCCGAAGTGATGAACAAGATCACGCCGGCCGACATTTCCGATCCGCAGGAAGTGATCGCGCGCGCGAAAGCGTTGAGCGTCGAGCTCGGAACCCCGATTACGCCGGGCTTCGAGGCATTGGTGTTCAAGGCCTCGCGCGGAATCGAGGATATCTACGAGCTGACCTACATCCGCAAGGATGGAAGCCGCTTCCCGGCGGTGGTGTCAGTCACGGCGCTGCGCGACGCGCAGGACGCCATCATCGGCTATCTGTTGATCGGCACCGACAACACCGCGCGCAAGCAGGTCGAAGAGGAGCGAAAGAAGCTCGATCAGCGGCTGCGCGACCAGCAGTTCTACACCCGCTCGCTCATCGAATCCAACATCGACGCATTGATGACCACCGATCCGTCCGGCATCATTACCGACGTCAACAAGCAGATGGAGGCGCTCACCGATTGCACGCGGGACGAGCTGATCGGCGCGCCGTTCAAGAACTACTTTACCGATCCGGAGCGAGCCGAGGCCGCTATCAAGCAGGTACTCAGCGAAAAGAAGGTCACCAACTACGAACTGACCGCGCGCGCCAGGGGCGGCAAGCAAACCGTGGTGTCCTACAACGCGACCACCTTCTACGACCGGGACAGGACTCTGCAGGGTGTGTTCGCCGCCGCACGCGACGTCACCGAGCGCAATCGTCTGGATCAGGTCCTGCTCGAAAAGAACGTCGAGCTGGAGAGCGCCAAGTCCGTGGCGGAACAAGC
>DATAEK010000408.1:0-16389 GCA_036258055.1 Vicinamibacterales bacterium | reverse complement strand
GTTGACGACCGAGAAAATCGCGGCGTTCGCACCAATCCCCAGCGTGAGCGCGGCAATCGCGACCAGGCTGAATCGCGGGTTCTTCAGAAGCACTCGGCCGGCGTACCGCAGGTCAGAGGCGAGTGTGCGCATAGTCGAACCCTACGAGCGACAACATTGCAAAGTTCGGGATTGCTTGGTCTCGTGATCTCCTCTCCTGTTGAGAGGCTCTAGGACAGGAGCCATTCGAGGTCCTCCGGCTTCAAATCCCGGATGGGCCCGACATCGGCCGAGAGGATCGCATCGGCCAGCTCGCGCTTGGACTGCTGCAGCTCGGCGACCTTCTCTTCGACGGTCTCGCTGGCAATGAGTCTGTACGCGAAGACCGGACGCGTCTGGCCGATCCGGTGCGCGCGGTCGATCGCCTGCGCTTCGACGGCGGGGTTCCACCACGGGTCGAGCAGGAACACGTATTCAGCTTCGGTAAGGTTCAGTCCCAGTCCGCCAGCCTTGAGGCTGATCAGAAATACCTGACAGTTGGGATCGGTCTGGAACCGCTCGACCCGCGAGGCGCGATCCTGCGTTTGCCCATCGAGGTATTCGAAGGCGATTCCCTCGCCATCCAGCCGGGGACGGAGCAGGGCCAGCAGGCTCGTGAACTGTGAGAACACGAGCGCCTTGTGACCCTCCTCGACGACCTCCATGAGGTGCGGCATCAGCACGTCGAACTTGGCCGACGGCTCCGCGGCCCGCTGCTCGTCCACGAGCCCGGGATGACACGCTGCTTGACGTAGCCGCAGCAGCGCCTCGAGGACTTGGAGCTTCGATCGCCCCATGCCGTTGCGGGCGACGCGCTTGAGGAGCGTTGCCCGGTAATGGCCGCGCAACTGCTCGTACAGGCGGCGCTGCCCTCCTTCGAGCGCGCACTGGATCGTCTGCTCGCTGCGCGCGGGCAGTTCGGGCGCCACCTGTTCCTTGGTTCGCCGCAGGATGAACGGACGTACGGCTTTCGCGAGAGTGGCGAGATCCGATCGATCCGCGCGCGAGCGGCCCGTCGCGAGCGACTCGAAGCTCGCGGCGGATCCGAGGAAGCCGGGATTGAGGAACTCGAACAGGCTCCAGAGCTCGCCGACATGGTTCTCGATCGGCGTGCCGCTCAGCGCCAGCCGATGTCGGGCCCGCAGCAGGCGAACCGCCTTCGACGAAGCGGTCGCGGCGTTCTTGATCGCTTGCGCCTCGTCGAGGATCACGTAGTCGAACTGGACGTCCTTGAGAAGCGGAGCGTCCCGCCTCAGCGTGCCGTAGGTCGTGAGGACGAGATCGTAGTCGTCGAGGTTCTCTTGTGCGCGTGCGGCACCGGTGTAGTCCAGGAGGCGCAGCCCGGGTGCGAACCGCTTCGCCTCGTCGGTCCAGTTGAACACGAGCGAGCGCGGCACGACCGCGAGCGACGGCCGCCGGTCATCGGGGTGCTCGCCGGTCCGGCGGCCCTCCAGCAGCGCGACGACCATGACCGTCTTCCCGAGGCCCATGTCGTCGGCAAGGCAGCCGCCGAAACCGAAGCGCCGGAGAAACTCGAACCAGCCGAGCGCCTCGCGCTGGTATTCGCGAAGCGCACCGGTGAACGACGGAGGCGGATCGAGCGGCAGGACGCCGTCGAACGTACGGAGCGCGCGGCGGGCGCGATCGAACGCGGCATCGACGGTAATTGCCGGCTGCGCCGCGATCAGCGCATCGAGGAGCGCCGCCTGCGACGCGCCAAAGCGCACGTGATCGCCATCCATCTCGCCGAACCTGGCGATGCCGGCGTAGCGCCGCAACCACTCCTCAGGCAGCATCCCTTTCGTGCCGTCGTCGAGCGTCACCGTAGCGTCACCGCGGCGGATCGCAGCCAGCAATTCCGGCAGCGCGGCGCTGAGGCCCTCGCCGAAGTCCACACGGCCGTGCAACTCGAACCAGTCGATCCCGGACTGCACCCGGACCTGAATGCCATGGGCGGCCCTAAACACCCGGCCTTCCGCCTCGACGCGCCAGCCTTCGTTGACGAGCGTGCGGACGGCGCGCGGAAACTGCTCGACGCCGACCGCGAGATCGTGGCGTGACAAGGCGTAGTTCCAGGCCTGACGGAATCCGAGCTCGTGCAGCCGCTCGACGGCGCGCTGTTCGGCGGAGCGGTCGCGGCGGACGAGCCGCCGGCGCGACGCGTCGTAAATGGTGAGCCCGGGCTCCATTCCGACGAGCGTCCCGGAGTAGTCGAAGTCCGCGACGGCGTCGAGGTCATCCCGGTTGTAGTAGCCGGCGCCGCCGGTGCGGCGCGCGACGCTCACACGAGGCTGCGGCGATCCGTCGACAATCTGGAACCGCAGATCGTCAGGGAGGGCTGACGGTTCGACGCCCGAGCGCGCGAGCGCCTCGACGAGCGACTCGGCGGCATCGCCGGGCACGGTCACGGGTCCACTGCGGCGAAGGTGCTCGAGCCAGACCGTGCTGACCGCCGCGTCGAGCGTCATCACGGTCGATCCGGCGATCGCGCAGCCGGCGCCGAGCAGCTGCACGTCGGCAAGCGCACGCCGTTCGCCGTCACGGACCAGCGCAGCGTCGATGGTCACCGACTGATCCTTCGCCGCACGCGTCACAGCCAGCTCGAACCGCCACGGACCGCCATCGTCCCAGACGATGGGCGCGAGGGTGTCAGGTGCGCTCCCGGCGAGATACGCGCGGCCGGTACGGACCGCAAGCGGCAGCACACGAGCTGTCATGAGGCCGGACAATCGATAGGCCGTCCGGACCTGGTAGGTGAAGTCGTAACCCTGACCTTGATAGCCCCAGTGATCGGCGGCGCCCATGAGCAGCGACAGAATCTCCCGATCGTCCCGGTTCGGGAGCTGGTCGATTTCACGGGCGGAGAGCGTGACTGGACGCGGCTTGCCCCATTCGCCGTTCTTCTTGCGCTGCCGGAACTGAACCGTCAACCCAACCGTGTCGGGCGCCGTCTCGGCGGCGCTGCTGACGGCGTACAGGATTTCACCGTTCGTGAAACGCGGCTGGGGTGTCGCGCGCTCGCTCGCGGCCAGCGATTGCTGCACGGCGGTCAGCAGACGTCCCCACGGAGTTGCGGGCGGCCGTGGCTGGGTGCGATCGGAACGCGACCCCTGCGCGGGCGCATCCGGTGCAGGGTCGATCGCGTCGGCATCGGCGTTGAGCGCAAAGGACGCCGGCAGCGGGAGGCCGTCACCGCCCAACAGTTCGCGGCGTTCGGCGGCAAGCATCACTGCCCAGATGTGCTTGCAGATTTCCTCGCGGTCGACGAAGTACGGACAGGTACACGACGCGGTGAAGCGATCGTCGTGCCGCGTCACGTTGACGCGATAGGTCTGGTTTCCACGGACCGTGGCGTGGACGACCCAGCCGCTTCCGTCGATCGATGTCACGGCGCCCGCCGCGAAGTACGCGAGTCCTTTGTGACGGGTGCTGGACGGTACCGACGGAGTGATGGCGCGAACGAACATTGGGTCTCGGCGAAGTGGATTGCGCCGCGCTGGCGTTCGATGGACGTCGCGTGCGACAGTCGCGGTCCGCTCTCGGCTGTCTGCTGTCCGCTGCTATAGAACTGGTTTCAAAACCTGAAGGCGGGTCCTGTCCGTAAACAGCCCCACCGGGTGCTCGACCAAGAGCGCTTGTCACGCGTGTGGTCTTGCGCGCCCGGCGGGGCGCCCCGTTTACGGCCACCCGCGAGAGGTTTTGAAGCCACTTCTAGTGTAACGGGATCGCACGGCATCTCCGCACCGTCCGATGTCCGATGGTTCGCCGGCAGCGGGCAGCGGGCAGCGGGCAGCGGGCAGCGGGAATGATTGCCCAGATCACCCCACCGCAGCTTTGTTACCATGCACGCCATGCCTCCCATGTCGCGTCTCGCGATCGGCGGCCTCTGTCTGGCACTGACGGTCGGCACAGCGAGTCTCGCGCGAGTTCGGGCGCAGCAGACGGCGACGCGACCCGCGTCGAATGCTGCGCTCGATCCGGCGGTGAACGCCAAGATCGACGACTACATGCAGGCGCAGATGCGCGCCAGCGCCTTCAGCGGCACGATCCTCGTCGCGCGCAACGGCACACCGCTCGTCAGCAAGGGCTACGGCTTCGCGAACGCCGAATGGCAGATCGCCAACAGCCCGGACACGAAGTTCCGCCTCGGTTCGATCACGAAACAGTTCACGTCGATGCTGATCATGCGCCTCCAGGAGCAGGGCAAGTTGACGGTGCAGGATCCGATCTGCACTCATCTCTCGCCCTGCCCCGACGCGTGGAAGCCGATCACGATCCATCATCTGCTGACGCACACGTCCGGCATCCCGAGCTACACCGACTCTCCGGACTATCTGAAGGCGATGATGGTGCCGAAGACGACCGAGGACATGGTGGCCGGATTCCGAGGGTTGCCGCTCGAGTTCGAGCCAGGATCGCGCTTCAAGTACGACAACTCTGGCTACTTCCTGCTGGGGCAGATCGTCGAGAAGACGTCGGGCAAGACGTACGAGGACGCGCTGAAGCGCGACATCCTCGATCCGCTCGGCATGAAGGACACAGGGTACGATCACCACGCGACGATTCTCCCGCGGCGCGCCAGCGGCTACGGACGCAACGGGGCAACGACGATCAACGCGCCGTACCTCGATATGGTGCAGCCCTACGCGGCGGGCGCGCTCTACTCGACGGTCCAGGATCTTCTGATCTGGGACCAGGCGCTCTACACGGATCGACTCCTGCCGGCCGCAGCTCGTACGGCAATGTTTACGCCATTCAAGGACGGCTACGCCTACGGCTGGTCCATCCGGCCGGCCTCGCCGGCGACGTTCGGACGCACCCTGATCGAGCACGGCGGCGGCATCAACGGCTTCTCGACGATGATCGTCAGGGTGCCCGACGAGCACGTGACGTCGATCGTGCTCTCGAATTTCCAGACCGCGCCGGCGAACCGTATCGCTCACGATCTGCTGGCGATTCTTTTCGGCGACGCGTACACCCTGCCGGTCGAGCACAAAATTGCGACGGTCGATCCGGCCATCTACGACGCCTACGTCGGCCGATACGCGATCGCGCCGGCGTTCATCCTGACGGTTACACGCGAAGGGAACCGGCTCATGATGCAGGCCACCGGCCAGCAGAAGATCCAGGTCTTCCCCGAATCCGACACGCAATTCTTCCTGAGCGTCGTCGACGCCCAGATTACGTTCGTCAAGGATGCCAGCGGCAAGGTCGTGGCGCTCGTCCTGCATCAGAACGGGCGCGACCAGCGGGCGCAGAGAGTCGAATAGGAGCTGCCGTGCGTGTGATGCGATCGACTGTCGTGCTGCTGCTGGCATCGCTGGCAGCCCAGCCTGCCGCGGTCAAGGACATCGAGTGGCCACAGCACGGCGGCGTCGACAACATCCGCTACTCCCCGCTCGACCAGATCAACCGGCGCAACGTTGCCACTCTGAAGCCGGTCTGGACCTACGACGCGGGCGACGCCTTCACCGGCTCCGAGATGCAGAGCAACCCGGTCGTGGCCGGCGGCGTGCTGTACGTCACGACGCCCTCGTTGAAGGTCGTCGCGATCGACGCGCGCACGGGCATCGAAAAATGGCGGTTCGATCCGAGCGGCGGCGCGGCTCCGGGAGCCCGTTTCAGGCATCGCGGGGTGACCGTCCACCGGGATCGCGTCTTCGTGTCCTACCGCAACTGGCTGTACGCGCTGGGAACGGCGGACGGCCGGCCCATTCCGTCGTTCGGCAAGGACGGCCGGATCGATATGCGTGAGGGGTTGGGACGCCCCGCGGCAGGCTTGAGCGTCACCGCGAGCACGCCCGGCGCCATCTTCGAAGATCTGCTCATCATGGGCAGCACGGTTCCGGAAACGCTGCCAGGCGCGCCCGGCGACATCCGTGCGTTCGACGTCAACACCGGAGCGCTGCGCTGGAGCTTTCACACTATCCCCCATCCCGGTGAGTCCGGCTACGAGACCTGGCCGCCGGATGCGTGGAAGATCTCGGGCGGCGCCAATGCGTGGGCCGGTGTGACCGTCGATCCGTCGCTCGGCATGGTCTTCGCCGCGACCGGATCCCCGGCGTTCGACTGGTACGGCGCGAACCGCCACGGCGACAACCTCTACTCTGACTGCGTGCTGGCCCTCGATGCGCGGACCGGCAAACACGTCTGGCATTTCCAGGGTGTGCGGCACGACGTCTGGGACATGGATTTCCCCGCGGCGCCGAGCCTGGTGACCGTCACGCGCGAGGGCCGCAAAGTAGACGCGGTCGCCCAGATCACGAAATACGGCTTCGTGTACGTGTTCGATCGGCGCAACGGGGAGCCGCTGTTTCCGATCGAGCAGCGGAAGGTTCCGGCTTCGACGATCGACGGCGAGAAGCTCTCCGACACGCAACCGTATCCGGTCAAGCCGCCACCGTTCATCCGCCAGAACCTCACCGAGCAGATGTTGACGCGCCGGACACCGGCAGCGCATGCCGCAGTCCTCGCGGAGTTCCGAAAGCTGAAAACGGGGATGTTCACGCCGCCGTCGTTCGAAGGCACGATCATCTTCCCCGGCGTCGATGGCGGCGGCGAGTGGGGCGGTGCGGCCTTCGATCCCGCGACCGCGCTTCTGTACGTGAATGCGAACGAGATGCCGTGGATCGCACGACTCATCGAGAACAACGACACGTCACTCTACAAGTCGAAGTGCGCGACTTGCCATCGCGACGATCGCACCGGCACGCCCGCCGCGCCCGGGCTCATCGACATCGGCCAGCGGAAGACGCGCGATCAAATCGCGGACGTGATCCGACACGGAACCGGTCGCATGCCCGGCTTCCCCGATCTCGGCGGAAAGAATACCAATGATCTCGTCGATTTTCTCCTCACCGGCATAGACAAAGGCACCGATCCGAACCTGATGAAAGAGCCGACGTGGCTCAAATACCGCAGCGACGGGGAGACGCTCTGGCGCGATCCCGACGGCTATCCGCCGATCACGCCGCCGTGGGGATCGCTCAGCGCGATCGATCTGAACGCCGGCACAATCCGCTGGAAGATCCCGTTCGGCGAGTTCCCTGCGCTCGCGGCCAAGGGCCTCAGGAACACCGGCAGCGACAACTACGGCGGCCCGGTCGTCACCGCTGGCGGGCTCGTGTTCATCGGCGCGACCAACTTCGACCGGAAATTCCACGCCTACGACGCGCTCACCGGGCGGCTGGTGTGGGAGACGACGCTGCCGTTTGCCGGAAACGCGACACCGGCGGTCTATTCGATCAACGGACGCGAATACGTCGTGATCGTGTGCGGCGGCGGCAAGAACGGCGCGCCGTCAGGCGCCAAGATCGTCGCGTTCGCGCTACCGGGGGGCTGAGCACTCTCATGGTGCCTGCGTGCCTATGGTGCCTAAGGTGCTAAGGTGCCGTGAGTGGCACCTAGGTACGTTGGCACCTACGCACCCTAGGCACCCTGGCACCTTAGGCACCCTAGGCACCTTAGGCACGTGCCAGGTGCACCCCTCTACCTCCCCACCGTCGCTTCAATCCGCTTGGGATCGATCCGCCACACGTTGCCCTGCCGCAGATTCGACAGCCACACCGAGCCGTGGCCGACACGGATCGCGTCGCCGCCCGGTCCGAAGAACTGTTGCACGACGGTGTTGGTCGAGGGATCGATGCGGGTGATCGGGAATTCGAACGACGTCGCCCACACTGAGCCCTCGCCTACGGCGATCTCGCCGCCGCCGCCCGGAATGCCTGCTTCGATCGTCGCCACAACCTTGTTCGTCTTGACGTCGACGCGCGTGATGGTGCCGTCTCCCTGATTCAGCGTCCAGACCGATCCTTCGCCGACGGCGAGAAAACGCGGTTTCGGTCCGACGGCGATCGTCTCCTCCACGAGATTCGTGAACGCGTTGACGCGGGTGAGGAGGTTCTTCTCGGTGCTCGTGACCCACACCGCGTTCTCGCCAAACGCGACCGTGAACGAGCCCGGCGAGACGGCGACCTCGGCGACGACCTTGTTGGTCGCCGGATCGATACGCGCCAGCGTGCCCTTCTTGTCGGTCATCATCCAGACGCTGCCTGCACCGGTCGTCAGGCCCCCTTCGCTGTCGCCAATCGTCAGCGGCAGAGTCGCGGCGACCGCGCCGGTCTTCAGGTCGACGCGCGACACGCTCGGGTCACCGCAGTTGGGGACCCAGAGGCTGCCGAACCCCGCGGCCAGGCCCGAGCATGGCTCCTTGCCCACGGCGATCGTCGCCACGATGGTGTTCGTTTTTGGATCGATGCGGGTCACCGTGTGCTTCGGCTCGTTCGATACCCAGACGTGCTCGTCGATTGCAATCCAATCCGGCGTGCCGGGCACGTCGTATACGTGATCGGGCTTCAGCCGCTCGATCGGAATTCTCACGGACGGGTCCTTCACGCCGGGACGTTTGGGTCTGTCGGTGGTCTGCATGGTCATGAACGGTTCTGTCGGTTCCCACAACACGGGGCTCGGTGACGAAGTGGGCACATCAGAAGGAGCCAGCGGATGTAAGAGACACGCGGCCAATGAGATGGCCAGCAGGGTGCGAGTGAGCATGACGGGATGCGATAATAACCTACCCTCCAATGACCTTCCGAACCCGTCCCGCGGCGGTCCTGGCATCTGCGGCGGCTGTCCTGGTCATCACGACGACAGTCCGAGCGGCCCGTGGGCCGCAAGCGGTGCAGCAGCCGACCGCCCGTGAGGTCGAGTTCTTCGAGAGTCAGATCCGTCCCCTCCTCGCCAGTTCCTGTTTCGAATGCCATACCGACGATGAGAAGGGCGGACTGCGGCTCGATTCGCGAGAGCGCATGCTCAAAGGGGGCGATTCGGGCCCGGCAATCGTGCCCGGCAATCCGGACGCGAGCCTGTTGATCCGCGCGGTTCGCCACGCCGAAGGCGCGCCGAAGATGCCGCGTAAACAACCGAAGCTCACCGACGCGCAACTCGCCGCGCTGACCGAGTGGATCAAGGCCGGCGCGCAGTGGCCGGCCACAACGCCCGCGTCCGCGACACCATCGTCGGGCGCGCCAGACAAGGTCATCACCGCCGAGCAGCGCGCGTTCTGGTCGTTTCAGCCGATACATCGTGGCGCCGTGCCTGCGGTCGCGCGTGAGGACTGGCCGAAGAGCGACATCGATCGCTTCATCCTGGCGCGGCTCGACAAGGACGGGTTGACGCTCGCGAAACCCGCGGACAAGCGAACGCTGATCCGCCGCGCGACCCTCGACCTTACAGGGCTGCCGCCGACTTTCGAGGACATCGAGGCGTTCGAAAAGGACTCGTCGCCGGACGCGTTCACCAAGGTCGTCGATCGTCTTCTGGCGTCACCGGCGTACGGCGAGGCGTGGGGGCGGATGTGGCTGGACGTCGCGCGCTATGGCGAGGACGATCCGCGAAGCCTCGATCCCAAGGGTCGTGGTTACGCGCCGTACCCGAACGCGTATCTGTATCGTGACTGGGTCATCAAGGCGTTCAACGACGATTTGCCATACGACCAGTTCGTGCGGGATCAGATTGCCGGCGATCTGCTCGACCAGAATACACGCGCACGCACACTGCCGGCGCTCGGATTTCTGGGACTCGGGCCCTGGTACTACGACAACGGGGCCGTCGAGATCACCCGTGCCGACGAGCGTCACGATCGTGTGGACGTCGTCTCGCGCGGGTTTCTCGGGCTCACCGTAGCCTGCGCGCGTTGTCACGATCACAAGTACGACCCGATCCTCTCGAAGGACTACTACGCGCTCGCGGGGGTCTTCGCGAATACGGCCTACCACGAGTACCCGCTGGCGCCGAAGTCGATCGTCGACGAGTACGACGCCAAGGACAAGCAGATCGAGCTGAAACAAAAGCTGCTCGACAAATTCCTCGAATCGGAAGGACGTCAGCTCTCCGAAACCCTGGCGTTCAGCGCGTCGAAGTACATGCAGGCCGCCTGGAAGGTCAGCGGCGAGCCGAAGAAGGACCTCGGGCGGGTGGCGAACGAAGACAAACTCGATTACGAGCTGCTCGATCGCTGGGTGCATTTCCTGGCGAAGCCTCCCCGGTTCTACCCCTACCTGAAATCATGGCAGGCGATGATCAAGGAAGGGGGAACGGCCGTATCGGCGAAGAAGCTGGCAGACGAGTTCCAGGCGCTCCTCGTCGGCGTCATGCTGGACAAGAAGGAGCTCGACGAGGAGAACGAGGTCATCGAGGACAAGTCGCTGCCCGGGACGAAGAAGAGAAAGCCGGCGAACCTTCCGAACGAATTCATCACGAACGACGATTTCTGTCCGGGCTGTGGCCTCGAGTTGAAGAGCCTGCCGGCCGAGCAAATGCAGCTCTGGACCGACGTCTTCCGCCGCGATCTCGAAGGAGGCTTCGAGCCGTCGGTCGCCGAGTACATCAAACCGGGATTGCTGGCATTTCGCGGTTGGGGACTCGAGCGTTTCCTGAGCGCCGACCGGCGCGCGCACGTCGGGATGCTGCGCGCGGACATCAAGGCGATGGAAGGCGAGCAGCCGCCGAAGTACGCCTACGTCCATGGCGTCTCGGATGTCGAGAAGCCGGGGAACCTGAGGCTGGCCGTCCGAGGCAACCCGATGAAGCTCGGCGACGAAGTGCCGCGTCATTTCCTGACGGTGTTGAGCGCCGGCGATCCGGTGCCGCTCACCAAGGGCAGCGGCCGCCTCGAGCTCGCCGACCTGATCGCACACCATCCGCTCGCCACGCGCGTCATCGTCAATCGGATCTGGAAGGCACACTTCGGGACGGGGCTGGTCGATACACCGAGCAACTTCGGCCAGAACGGCGAGCGTCCGTCGCACCCGGACCTGCTCGAGTATCTCTGCGCCACGTTTCAGGACGACGGGATGTCGATCAAGAAGCTGCACCGCCGGATCATGTTGAGCGCGGTCTATCAGCTCAGCGCGGATGACATTCCGGCGAACACCGAAAAGGATCCGGACAATCGCCTGTACTGGCATGCGAGCCGGCGCCGGATGACGGCCGAACAGATCCGCGATGGAATGCTCTTCGTGTCGGGCGGGCTCGACACGAAGCCCGGGGGGCCGTCCGAGGAGCTGACGCCGGCGTTCAACCGCCGCACGATCTACGGAAAAGTCAGCCGATATCGCCTCGATCAGTTCCTGCAGCTCTTCGACTATCCCGCGCCGACGATCTCAGCCGAGAAACGTTTCACGACCAGCGTGCCGCTGCAGCGGCTGTTCTTCATGAACAGCGACTTCATGCAGCAGCAGGGAGAGCTGCTCGCGCGTCGGATCGCGACCGAACCGGATGTTCCCGCACGGATCCGGAAAGCGTACCGTCTGATCTTCGGGCGCGACCCGTCGGATCGCGAGCTGACGGCGGGTATCGCCTACGTCAACGACGAGCCCATGCGCACCTACGAGGAACGCAAGGCCGACGCCGCGAAGAAGCCGGCGAAGGACGACAAGCCGCCGGCCGCCGAAGACACGAACGGCGAGAAGCCTGCGCCGATGACGGGCGACGGCATGATGGGCGGCGTGATCCCCACGGCGGCGAAGAAAGATCCGCCGAAGCTGCTCCCCGTCACGGCCTTCGGGCGGTACCTCAAAGTGCTCCTCAGCTCCAGCGAGTTCCTGTTCGTCAACTGACGATCCTCGACATGAGCCACAAAGCTTCTCAACCGGTCACCCGCCGCGACGCACTGTGCCGCATCGGCAACGGCTTCGGCATGCTCGCCTTCGCCAGCATGGTCGGCGATTCGCTGGCGGCGGCCGCGACGCTCGTCGATCAGGATCCGAAAACACGCGCCTCGGGCGGCCTGCACCATCCCGCGAAGGCCAAGCACGTCATCTTCCTCTTCATGAACGGGGGACTCTCGCAGGTCGACAGCTTCGACCCGAAGCCGATGCTGGACAAGTATCACGGCCAGCCGATGCCCGGCGGCAGCCTTGCGACGGAGCGCAAAACGGGTGCGCTGATGCGCTCCCCCTTCACGTTCAAGAAGTACGGCCAGTGCGGCATGGACATCAGCGAGTTGTTTCCGTATGTGGGAGGCTGTGCCGACGACATCTGCTTCATCCGCTCGGTCTACACCGACATCCCGAATCACGAGCCGTCGATGCTGATGATGAACACGGGCCACACGCAGGTGGGCCGTCCATCGCTCGGCTCCTGGCTCACCTACGGCCTGGGAACCGAGAACAAGAGCCTCCCGGCATTCGTCGTCCTCTGCCCCGACATGCCGACGACGGTGGGACCACCGCTCTGGAACAACGCGTTCCTGCCAGCGGTGCATCAGGGCACGTACATCTCGAGCCGGACCGAGAAGCCGGACCTGATCGTCGGCAAGGACTTCGACCCGCAGAAGCTCGTCTCGTACATCCACAACGAGAAGTTCACCCTGACTGAGCAGCGGCGCGAGCTGAACCTCCTCGAGGAGCTGGACCAGTTGCGGAACGAGCGCGAGCAGATTCGTGACCCGCAGCTCGAAGCCGCGATCCAGTCGATGGAAGTCGCCTACCGGATGCAGACCGAGGCGCCGGAGGTGTTCGACATCCGCAAGGAGAGCGAGGCGACGCTCAAGCTATACGGACCCGGCAGCACGGCGCGCGGGTGCCTGATGGCCGTCAGGCTCGTTCAGCGCGGCGTGCGGATGGTGCAGGTCTACTACGCGAAGCGCGATCCGTGGGACGCGCACGCGGACATCCAGGCTCACCGGAAGAACGCGAAGGATTCCGATCAGCCGTTCGCGGCGGTGATCAACGACTTGAAGTCCCGCGGGCTGTTCGACGAGACGCTGGTGGTCTGTGGATCCGAGTTCGGCCGGACGCCGGTCTGCGAGATCGGCGCCGGCGCCAACGGCGCCAACGCCGGCCGGGATCACAACCCGTTCGGCTTCACGATGTGGCTGGCGGGCGGCGGGGTCAAAGGGGGAACGATTTACGGCGCCACCGACGACTTCGGATTCAAGGCCATCGATAAGCCCGTCCACGTCCACGACCTGCACGCCACGATCCTGCATCTGATGGGCATCGATCACACCAAGCTCACCTACCGCTACAGCGGCCGCGACTTCCGGCTGACGGACGTGTCGGGAAACGTAATTCGAGAGATTCTCGCCTAGGGTCGGTCGATCCGCAGTCCGCTATCCGCGGTCCGCGGGTAACAACCTCGCCATCCTCGGCTCCGCCGGAGCGGTTCTGGTCGGATCGGGCCGACCTCTGAGCTGCACGATCGGCGCAGAAGCTAAAACGGCTCCGCAGCGGCACCGATCGGCGGCGGCGCCGATTCGCCGTCGACGTTCTGATCAGCTTGTGGCGAAAGCTGATTCCGGCTGTCGTTCTGATCATTCAAGCTGCCGCCGGATCGTCAGGTAAGCCGCGGAGGTGCCGTTTTTCCGCGCAGCGAAGCGGGAGGCCCGAGACGACCAGAATCGTTCCGGCTGCTTCCCAGGGCGTCCGGGACCGATAGTAGGCAACACACAACGCACAGCGCACAGCGGACAGCGGACAACGGATCACCGACTCCCGTCGGTGAGCGTCGGCCGCGCAGTCTGCTGCGCAAGATCCCAGCTCGCCTGGTAGACAAGTCTCGAGATCTTCTCCATCTTCTCGTAATTGATCCGATCCGCATCGTCGTTGATCGTGTGGTAGTCGGGATGCAATCCGCTGTGGAACCACACGCCGGGGATGCCGCGGTTGAGGAACGGCCAGTGATCGCTCCGGCGCATCAACTGCGAGATGTTGTTGTCGTAGCGGAGGCGAAGCGTGAGGCCGATGCTGGCGTTCGCGCGCTCGATCACCGCGAGGAGGCTCGGACTGCGCGTCGTGCCGATCACGTTCGTAGCGTTGGCGTTCGATTCGGCGGTCTGCACATCGAGGCCGCGGAAGCGGCCGGTGTTCCCCTGCCCCTCAGGCACTTCCTCGTTGCGGCCGATCATGTCCATGTTCAGCACGCCGACGGTCCTGTCGAGCGGGCGCATCGGATCCTCGGTGTAGGCCCAGGCGCCGAGGAGACCGCGCTCTTCCGAGTTCCACGCGGCGAGCAGCACCGATCGCTTCGGACGCTGACCGGCTTTCGCAGACAACGCGTAGGCCTGCGCGATCTCGAGCAGACCGATCGTGCCGGAGCCGTTGTCGTCGGCGCCGTTGAAGATGCGCGGACCGTCGGCGCCGTCGTGATCGTAGTGCGCGCAGACGATCACCGTCTCGTCCCGCAGCTTCGGATCCGATCCCTCGACGAGCGCGAGCACGTTGCGATCGGGGATGACATGCCGCTCCACCGCCGTCGTCAACTCCACCTCGACGCCCGGCAATGGAATCGGAACCGCGCCCTTCGCCGTCTCCGAGGCCTTCGAGAGATCCTCGAGCTTGCGGCCGGACGGCGCCAGAATCTGTGCGGCGAAGGCGGGAGAAATCTGCGCCGCGGGAATCTTCACGCGCTCCATCCAGGTTGCGAGCGTGAAGCGCTCAATGCGCGGCGGCGCCGCCGGCCAGTAGGTGCGCGCCGAGGCTTCGAAGTTCGCGTCTTCAGGATGATTGTGAACGTCCGATACGAAAAGAATCCCAGCCGCGCCCTTGTCCTGCGCGGCCAGTGCTTTGCGCAGCGGTCCGCTTGCCTCTGACGTCACGAGCCCGTCGAACGGGCTCGCCGGATCGCGCTCGCCCGGTTCGTGATCGACGACGAGGACGATCTTGTCTTTCACGTCGCCGCGGTAGTCGTCGTAGCCGTGCTCCGGCCAGGTGATCCCGAACCCCGCGAAAACAACACCGCCCTTCGCACTACCGGTGGCGCTGAAACGGGCGGCGTAGAAATCCTGGCCGCTCCGCGCGGTGGGACCGCCGGAGATCGCAAGCGCGTTGGCCGCGCCAAGCGACGCCGTCATCAGGTTGTACGGCTGAAAGTAGGAACCTTTCGGACCGGCAGGCGTGAGGCCCAGGCGCTGGAAGCGGGACGCGACGAACTCCGCAGCAACCGCGTTCGTGACGGTGTCGGTCAGCCGTCCCTGCATCGCATCCGACGCGAGGAACGTGAGATCGGCGCGGAGCTCCTCCTTCGTGATCGACTCGATGTTCGGTGCGCGCTGCTGCGCCTGGACGACGCAGCCGATGAGAAGAACGGGAACGAGCGCGCGCAGCTTCATGGGATCCTCCAGAGGTTGTCGTGCGGCCCACCCCCCACGACATGCCAGCGCCCGGTTGGCGTTCGCAGGGAATGACCGTTTCGGGCTGACATGAACGCGCCAATTCTAGATAGAATCAGCGCACCGATGGGTTCTTCAGGCGAGTTGGGCGCCGCCCGGTCTCAGATGGCGGAGCGCGGCGATGAGCGCGCGCGGTTCGCTGCTCGCGGGCAGGACGACGCCGAACGGCAGATGTTCACGCGCGTGTCTGATGAACGGATCGATCCGAACCACGGGCACCGTCTGGGCCAGGAGGTTCGAGCACAACGCTTCCACGGACGGCCGGTGATCGGCGAGGATGCAGGCGGCGACAACGCCGTGAGGAATCAGGTCGATCGGTGTGCTGCCGTCGACGGCCACGGGCTCGTAACCCGAGAACCGCAGCACGAGCTCGTATCGAGCGCGCAATTCCCCGTCGTCCACGACCAGGAGGACCTTCGGCCGCTTCATGGTGACCCTACATCTTACTCCGGTTGACTGATTCGCCAGTCAGAGACCACAAGCTCAGCTTTGGGATCAGGGAGAGGAGGACAATGCGCACGAACACACTCGGCGTGATCCTCGCGGCACTCTGGCTCGGGCTCGGGTCAGGGTCTACCGCGGCACAGACCGATCGGCTCGGACGCCTCACGTTTCCCGCCACAGGAAAGTCCGAGGCTGCCAGCCATTTCGTGCATGGCGTGCTGCTCCTGCACAGTTTCGAATACGACGACGCGCGCGAGCAGTTCGTGGCGGCGGAGCAGGCGGATCCGGCGTTCGTGATGGCCTACTGGGGCCAGGCCATGAGCTTCAATCAATCGATCTGGTGGCGGGTCGACCTCGATGGCGCTCGCGCCGCGTTGCGCAAGCTCGGACCCTCGACTGACGCGCGTCTGGCGAAAGCACCGACAACCCGGGAGCAAGGATATCTCGAAGCGGTGGAAGCGCTCTTCGGCGAGGGCGACAAATCCGCCCGCGATCGCGCGTACTCCGAGCGCATGGGCCGTCTTGCACGCGACTTCCCGGACGATGACGAAGCGTCGCTCTTCTACGCGCTCTCGCTCCTCGCGGCGACAGAGGGCGTACGGGACGGCTCGACGTACCTTCGCGCCGCCGCGCTGGCTGAAAAGGTGTTCGCGAAGAATCCGCAGCATCCGGGTGCCGCGCACTACCTGATTCACTGCTACGACGATCCCGGTCACGCGCAGCAGGGACTTGCCGCGGCGCGCGCGTACTCGTCG
>DATAEK010000176.1:0-9491 GCA_036258055.1 Vicinamibacterales bacterium | reverse complement strand
GAGCCGATCAGGTCGCTGGTGACGCCCTCGGTCCGGACGAGCGTCCATGCTCCGCACGCGAGCAGGATGATCGCCGCAATCGAAGCGCGCCGAGGTCCGTCGGCGAGGTGACGGGTGGCCGCAGCCCCAGCCACCAGAGCGACGGCAAGGGTCGGGATCGCCCAGACGTAAAACAGCACCCCCATCGCGCCCCCGGCAATCGACGCGTGGATCAGGCGCGACGTCGCGAACACCACGACAATCATCAGCACGATGACGCCGAGGCGCTCTGACCAGGCCGCCCGGCTGAAGAACACCCACCACACGAGAATCACCAACGCGGCGACGACAGCGCCAATCATCGCGAACGGCATGGACTCGGATACGACGAGCGGGACGACAAACCTGACCAGTACCAGCAGCACCGCGGCGACGATGCCGGGCCACAGGCGAAGCGGTTTTCGAGCAGTCGGTTCGTTGGGTTGTGCTATGGACATGTCAGTCAACCATCTTTCCGAGAATGCAACGCCGGTCAGCGGCCCGCGGGAGACAGCCGGAACGCGGCCATCTCCTCGCCGTTGCGAACCAGCAGGACATCGCGAACGAGTACGGGGTGGTTCCAGGTCTTGCCCTCGATCGCCTTGAATCGCGCCAGCTCCTTGAACTGATCCGGGGTCGCCGAGACGAGCGCCAGCTCACCTTCCTCTGACAGCACGAGCAGCAAATCCTCATCAGGAAGCAGGACCAACTGGCCGTGGCCGTATCGTCCACCTTTCCACTTGCGCGCGCCGTCCGCGAGGTCGATGCACGCGAGAATGCTGCCGTCGAAACCGAAGGCATGCCCCTTGTGCACGACGAAGTCGTTGTAGAACGGCTTCAGACCGGTTGACGTCCAGCGTTCTTCGACGGTCCACCCGTCGGGTTTGTGCGCGACCGCGAGGCGGCGGATGCCAACCCCACCCATCGCTTGGGCAGAGACGACCAGGAGGTCGCCGTTTTCGGCCAGAGCCGGCTGCAGGATGCTCACGCTTGGCTGCCACGAGTACTCCCAGAGCAAGGTCCCATCGGCTGGTGAGACGCTGGTCGTGCGTGCTCCTCTGAGCAGCACGATCTGAGGGACGCCATCAATCGTCATCAAGTGTGGCGAGCTGTACCCGGCGCCTCCGGCCGGGCCGAGCCAGCGACGATCGCCGGTGGCGGCGTCGTAGGCGACGAGCCGGCCGGATGTCGCCACGACGACGAGGTCGTTCAGCACCAAGGGCGAGCTGGTGAAGCCCCAGCCAGGATCCTTCGCGCCGGTGTCGGACGCCGCGTTGCGCGACCACACGACCGCGCCGTTCGCTGCGTCGAGCGCGTTGAGGATTCCGGTCGCGCCCAACGTGTACACGCGGCCGTTGCTGAGCGTCGGCGTCCCGCGCGGGCCGGCTCCGCCGACTGATTCCCAGAATCGAGCGGCGTCGCGATGCTGCCACACGGGCTCGCCGGTGCTCACCTTGTACGCCGCGACGAACTCGTCGTCGCCGCGCTGCTCCTGCGTGTAGAGCAGATCGCCTTGGACGGCGAAGGACGACCAGCCGGGCCCGATCGGCCGGCGCCAGATTTCCACCGGCGGTGACTTCGCCCAGTCGGTCGCGATCTTCACGCCGTGGACCACGCCGTCACGAGCGGGTCCGCGAAAACCGGGCCACTCGACCGGCGTCGTGAGTCGTGCTGCGGCTACCGGAAGTGCTGACGGCTCGTCGGTGGCTACAGCCTCGCCCGGTTTCTCGTGAATCTTCACCACCGGCGATGCGGACGGCGCCGCCACTGGAACCTCTGGAGCTCGGACCGCAGGTTCGACAGGACCCTTCACCGGCGGCGCGGACGCAATAGTCACAGGCTTCGCGCCGGCCTGCGCCAGTAGCCGCTCCTCCGGACTCCGCGTCCATCGCCAATGAAGCTCCGAAGTACCGTCACCTCTAACCCCGCCAATGCGGACAAGCGTCCAGCCGCCACACGCGATCAGGATAGTTGCGACCATCGATATGCGTCGAAACCTGTCAGAGAGACGATGACTGGCCACCGCCCACGCGACGAAGACGAGACCCAAAGCAGGGGTCGCCAGGATCGGGAACAGCAGCCCGTTGCCGCCTCCCATCGATTGGTGGAGGAAGCGCGACGTGACGAACAACGCAACTGCCGACAGTGCGACGGCGCCCAGCCGCTCGAACCAGCGCGCGCGGCTGAAGAGCAGCCACCACACGAAGATCAGCAACCCGCCGACGAGTCCCCCGAGGAACGCAACGGGCGGGGCTCCGGCCCCGACGATCGGCAGGACGACCTTGAACAGCACCAGCAGTATGGCGACGAGGACGCCGGGCCACAGCCTGAGCGGCTTTCGCAGAGTGGGTTCGCCGGTTTGCAAGGTGGACATGTCAGTTGCGGTGCGCTTCGTTTTTGGGCGATGAGATCTGCCTTCGCGTGAATGAGCACGCCGCGTGCACGAACCTGTCCTGTCGACTTGTCCACCATCGCGATATGACTTGCCATCGCGACGGCGGCAGCTCGCGCGCGTGCGGCGAGCGACTCGGTGAACTATTCCGATCTCAGCGCTTGTAAGACGTCGATGCGCGATGCCTTTGCAGCAGGCAGCAGCGAGGCAAGGACGGCAGCGGCAACGAGCACGGTTGCCGCTGCCACGACCGGCAACGCGCCTGGCAGGCTCACGTTGCCAAAAAAGCCCGCCGCGATGCGCGCACACGCGTAGCCGCCGGCGGCGCCTGCACCGATCCCCAGCGCCACGATGAGCGCGCCTTCCGACAAGACGCGCAGCAGCAGGCGGCGTGGTGTCGAGCCGATGGCGAGCAGCACACCGAACTCGTGCGTTCGGGCGCTGACCGAGAACGCGAGTACGCCCGCAACGCCCACGACCGCGATCAGCAGCGCGACGCCGGCAAATCCCGAAATCACGAACGCGTTCAGCCGCTCGGGCGCCAGGACTTCCGCCCGCACGTCCTCGAGCGTCGCCGCGCGTTCCACCGGCTGGTCCGCCGACAGGTTCTGGACGATCTGCTTCACCGCCGGCACGAGCGCGTACGGATCGCCAGACGTGTGCACGAAGAGACGCCCCGCGACACGCATCTGCTGAACCGGCTGATAGATCGTCGGCGCCGGCCCACGCACGACGTTTTCGTCGTCCACGTCGGCCACGACGCCGACGATACGTCGCGGCTGCAGCCTGCTGAAGATCGGGTCGGTCCACCACAGCTTCCGGTTCAGCGCATCGCCGTTGGGAAAGAGTTGCTGGGCGACGCTCTCGCTCACGATCGCGACGGGCTCGCTGTCGCGGCAGTCGTCCTCCGTGAAGTCCCGGCCCTCGAGGAGCGGAACCCCGAGCACCGCGAAGAACCGAGGAGCGACAATCCGGAAGCGTGCCAGAGGGTTCTCCTCACCCTTCGCGGGCGTGTAGCCGTCGAAGGCAAAGTGAAAACCGGTACCGAGATTGCCGGCGTCGCGCCACGGGACGAAGCTCCCGAGCGCGACACCCGCCACGCCCGGCAGCTCGCCGATGCGACGCGTCAGCTCCTGATGGAACGCCATCTCCCGCGAGTCCATGAAGCCGAGCGACGGGGTCGGCAGGTCGAGCGCGAGGACCTGCCGCATGTTGTAGCCGGTGTTCGCTGTCTGCAGCGAGATGAGCGTGGCGAGCAGCATGCCCGCGACGGCAAGCAGAACGAACGTGAATGCAATCTGGGTCATCGCGAACATGCGAAGGCGCCGGTTGGTGCCAGGCGTGATCCGGATGCTGCCGCTTGCCAGCCCGAGCCCGGTCCGCGATGGCTTCGAGGCGAAAGCGGAGGCGTGCGGCGAGGGCAGCCGTGGAATGTACGCAAGCAGTACGGCCGCAGCGATCGCCAACCCAGCGCCGACCCACAGCAGGCTGGTGTCGACCGTGACTTCGAGCGCGCGAACAGAAAAGCGCGCCGCGAAGCGAGACAGCACGGCCACGAGCGGGCGCGCCAGAACCACGCCGAGGACCGCCCCGGCGCCGCACAAGACGAGGCTCTCGCCCAGCAACGTCCGCCGCAGCGCACCGTGGCTTGCGCCGAGTGCCGCACGCACGGCGAGCTCGCCCTCGCGCCGCACCGAACGCGCCAGGATCAGATTCGCGACGTTCGAACAGGCAATGATGAAGACGACGCCGGCGGCGGCGAGGAGCACGAGCAGAATCGTCCGTGCGGGTGCTGTGATCTGAGCGCGAAGCGGCTTGACGCTCAACTGAACACTCGCCCTCGCCGAGTACGCCTCGGGGTGCTCGCGCATCATGGCGGCGTGGACCGCGGTGAGTTCGGCACGAGCGTCCTCCACGGACGCGCCAGCGGCCAGGCGGCCGAAGAGCTCGGTCATGCGGTGCGTTCGTTCGGTGACCATCGTCGCGTCGAGGTGATGCGGGCTCGTCACGACGTTCGCGATGATTTCGGTGTCAACCGGATAGGGCACCGAGGGCTCGAGGACGCCCACGATTTTCGTGCTGCGCGACCCTAGGCGGATGGTCTTGCCGATCACCGCCGGGTCGCTGTTGAGCGACGTCGTCCAGAACCGATAGGTCAGAACCGCCGCGGACGCGGCGTCAGGGCCATCGTCAGCCGCGTTGAGGAGGCGGCCGAGCACGGGACGAAGGCCCATCACCTCGAAATACGAGCCGCCGACGACACCGGCTTTCACCACGCGGGGCTCGCCGAAGCCGATCATCGTGAAGTCGATCGTCGAGAAATCGCCGAATGCGCCGATCGTGGTGACGCGTGATTTGAAGTCGGCGATCTCCGGCACCGAGAACGTCGTGTTCGCGGTGCCGAGCCCGGGCGCGCTCTGGCGGATGTAGACCAGGCGATCTTCGCCGCGATTGACCAACGGCCGTAGCAACACGCCGCGGACAACGCTGAAGATCGCGGCGTTGGCGCCGATGCCAAGCGCGAGCGTGACGACGACGGTGGCGGCCAGGCCCTTCGCGCGGAGGAGCGAGCGCAGGCCGATTCGCATGTCCTGCGCGAGGGCCTCGGCGGCATCGAGCCAGCGGCTGTGCCAGACGCGCTGCATCGAGTCGCGCATCGCCGGTATGTAGCCGAATTCCCTCAGCGCCCCCAGTCGAGCGGCCTCGGGGTCCTCGCCGCGCTCGATCCGTTCTTTGATCGCGAGCGCCATGTGGCCGCGGATTTCTTCGTCGAGCTCCCGATCGTGGGGCTGCATGGGCTAGTCCTTACCCGCCGGGCCCGACTGCGCGGGGTTCATGATGCGGCCGATCGCGTGCACCAGTTGCGACCAGCGATCCTGCTCACGTAAGAGCTGCGCCTTGCCGGCGGCGGTCAACTGGTAGTACTTCGCCCGTTGGTTGGCCTCGCTCACATCCCACTCGGACTTCAGCCAACCGCGCTTCTCGAGACGATGCAGCGCCGGATAGAGCGAGCCGGTTTCGACTTTGAGGAGATCGTCGGACTGCGAGCGGATGGCCTGGCCGATCCCATGGCCGTGCTGCGGACCCCAGAGGAGGGTTCGCAGAATGAGCATGTCGAGTGTGCCCTGGAGGAGTTCCAGGCGCCGGTCGTCCGGGGTCTTTGCCATAGTCGTAGACGGTCTACGGCTTTGGACGTAGACGGTCTACGGCTTGTTCCGTGCTATCTACCGCTGGCAGACGGGACAGTAGAACGTGGACCGTCCGGCCTGGGTGAGCCGTTTGATGGTTCCGTGGGATTTCTCCCGCCGGCAGGGCTCTCCCGCGCGGTCGTACACGCGGAACCTCGAGGACCGGTAGGGCGCCCCGGACAGCCGATCGACCGCCTCGGTCAGCACCTGCTTGATCGCCGAGGTCAGGCGGTAGGCTGTCTCACGCGGCGCTCCCGCCGAGGTCGCGATCGTCGAGGCGCGCCGCTTTGGCGACAGGCCGGCCACGTGCAGGGCCTCGCTCGCGTAGATATTGCCGAGGCCTGCGACGACCCGCTGATCCAGCAGCGCAATCTTGAGCGGCGTCTTCCTCCCCTTGCAGGCGCGCGCCAGAGCCGAGGCGTCGAACTCCGGCGATAACGGCTCGGGTCCGAGCCGGCTCAGCACGGGATGGCCTGCGAGCTGTGCCGTGGTCAGAAGGTCCATCAGTCCGAATCGTCGCGGATCGTTGAAGGTGATGATCGCCCCCGACGACATGTGGAAGACCACGTGATCGTGGCGATCGGAGTCGACCGGCTGTGGACCACCGGAATCAGGTGAGGCGTGGACCGGCGAGTCGATGCGGAACGACCCGGACATGCCCAGGTGCATGAGCAACGTCTCGCTCGACGACAAGCCGGCGAGCAGGTACTTGGCCCGCCGCGTCAGTGCCCGCACCGTCTGCCCCCTGAGCCGTGCCCGGAACCGTCGCGGAAACCGGGCTCGCAGATCTGGCCGCCGGACCTCGACGTCGGCAATGCGCGACTGCGTCATGAACGGATCGAGACGGAGGCGAACCATCTCGACTTCGGGGAGCTCGGGCACCGTTTCAGCATAACAGTCAACGATTCTGCCGTTCGGAGGCCAACAGGTAGGCCTTGGCGTCGAGCCCGCCAGCAAACCCCGTGAGCCTGCCCGTTGACCCTATCACCCGATGACACGGCGTCACGATCGAGATGGGATTCCTGCCGTTTGCGGCCCCGACCGCGCGCACGGCAGCAGGACTCCCGATTTGCCTCGCGATCTGTCCGTAGGATCGCGTCTCTCCGAACGGGATGGTGAGCAGTGCGTTCCACACCTTCCGTTGAAAAGGTGTGCCTGCTGGATCGAGCGTCAGCGTGAATGCCTTCCGGCGTCCGGCAAAATATTCCCTCAGCTGACGCGCAGTCTCAACGAGGACCGGGTGTCTCGTGTCTTCCCTCTCGATGTGCAACCGCACACGGCGCGGGCTTTCCTTCTCCCAGAGGATTCCTGCGAGACCCTCGTCGCTGGCAACCAGCTTGAGTCTCCCGATCGGAGAGTCCACCCATTTGTGGACGTAGCGTTTGTCCGTCCCGTGATTTGCCTTGCCCATTGCCTGCTCCGTTTTGCTCACCTTCAGTAAAGTGAAGCCGCGATGCGTTCTCTGCTAAGAGGATAGGGCTCACCCTTCGGTCACGCTCGCCACTTTCGGACATCGCAACCACGCGGACACGATGTCCGAAAATGGCCGGCTTCTGTGAATGCCAGCGGTGACGCGAACTTGCTTCCGGGAGTATGCGGATTGTGCCTCATGCCGTGCCCAGGCAGCGTTGCTCCCAGACTCATAAACTGGCAGACCGCTGACGGCCTCTTATTGCGTTGTTTGCTGGACCGGGCCCAGATACCGATCCAACCAATCGAGGCTTTGTTTGATCAGCTGATGCCTCGGTACACTGTGTCCTCCCTCGAACACCACAAGACGCTTGTGCTCCTTCGGCGTTCCCAGGAGTCGATAGAACGGCTCTTGCGACGTTGCTCGCGGGAAGACGAAATCGTCCCGCCCGTCGACGATTAACGTCGGAATCGTCACCTGCGGCGCAAAATTGATTTGATCCACTTCAGGGCGGGCTGTCTGAAGGTACAAGCCCGGGCCCATCAGGACGCTGACTTTGAGACGATCCTCAACAGCCGGCAGGATCGCTCCCAAGCAAGCTCCCCAACTGTATCCGTAAAACCCAAGCTTGCTTCGGTCGATGTCGGATCGGGTTTCAAGGTAATCGATTGACCGGCCCAGATCTTTTGCCCATTGGATGACGCGATCGCGGTAGCGAATGCTGATGTTGGGAAAATACGAGTGCATGTCATCAGGCCGCTCGTAGGTTCCTTTGTAGATCGGCCACAGAACCGCCCGACCGCTCTTGAGAAGGAAATCTATCCGCGGCATTTCCACCAGTTCGTCGCTGGATCGAACGAACATCGATTCCGCCGCCGGAAAATGAATCATCGTTTGATACGGAGGAACCGAGTTCCTGGGCAAGAAGAGATACGCCACCATGCGTTCCTTGCCATAAGCCGCGTCGAGCGTGATCCGTTGTCTGATCCAATCTGCCTCGCTCGTATCGATCGCTTCGATCGCAGAATTCAGGGCCGTCTTGTCGTAGGCATAGAGATCCCGATACACGCGGAAGACCTGCTGAGAAACCGGGCGTTCCTGAGCGTAGTTTCGCGCAGTGGCCATCACTGGGTCCGCAAGCTTCTGCGAACGCGAGGTCGGGCTCGAGTATTTGACGCAACGGAACCCAAATGTCGCCTCTCGCCGAAATGGTGGACGGGCGTCCGCCTCGTGGAACATGTAAGCCGGTTCATCCCACGCACCGCCGAGGATGTACCGTTTGCGCTGAGCGGCTTCATTCCAGCACCATTCCTTGACGTTGCCCGCCATATCGTAGGTTCCGGAGCGACTCATGCCGTGGTGGCTCCCGAGCTGAGTGGGACCGCGCCCGCCAAAATTGCTGAAGGGCAGGATGTACGAGCTGATCCAGGCGTCTACCGTGATCGCCGCAAGATTCCAGTCATAGACGGTTGGAAGACTCTTGCCGGCAAACTCGGCATAGGCCGACGCTTCGTACCAACTCACGCCGCCAACCGGATAATTGTCTTGCCCTTCGGGGAAGTCGCCCGCCTCCCAGGTCGACGGCCCTGGCCGACCCGTCTTGTCCAGAAACTCCCGCATTGCTTCTTCCCAGGACACCTCATGGCCATCCTTGAGAAACGGATGCTTCCAATACTCGCGTTTGTGATAGCCGCCGCTACCGACGAATCGCTTGAATTCCTGGTTGGACACTTCGTACTGGTCGATCCAGTAATCCTCCAGTTGGACCGGTTCAACATTCTCAAAGCCTGAGACTATGAGGCTGGCCGGAGACCGCCCCCCGAGGACACGGATCATTCCAGCCGGAACGCTGTCAGCGGCGTCCAACACAAACGAAATCGGTCCATACCAACCGGAAGCCACGGCCTCTGACGTCGCGAAACCCCGCTTTTCAGCTTTCCAGCGGAACAGGCCCGGCGGAATCCTGATGTTGTCGAGCGGCGATTTGCCCAGGTAAGTCCAGGGGCCATCAACGGCCTCGTATTCCTTCATGTAGATGTCCGCGGCGGGAGGCGTGGTTCGGATGGAGACGGCTCTCGATAGAACCGGCCAGAACTTCACGAGTACCGGGTGGGTCGGAATGTATTCTTCTGCTTGTCGAGCCAGAGCGAATGCGGCCGCATACTGATCCTCGTCTATCAGCCGCCGGATTTCCGGAAGGAGTGTCTCCCTCGCCCATCGCTCCTTCCTCAGACGATCGAATTTCACCGCTGCGAGTGAGCCGAGCGCGACAACGATCAGAAGCGCGAAGATGGCCACGCTTCGCTGTCTCATCCACGCCGTCATGCCCCAACGCAAGCCGGGTGTCTGCTCGCTCGCGGTCGCTCTGGACTGATAATCCGTGAGGTCCTTCAAAAGCTCTGCCGCTGACGCGTAACGTGACTTCGGATCCTTCTGCAACGCCCGACCGACGATTCGTTCGATTTCAATCGGAGTGTCCGGT
>DATAEK010000395.1:0-10091 GCA_036258055.1 Vicinamibacterales bacterium | reverse complement strand
ACGCCTTCGGATCAGGCCGGAAGGGCGACGCATTCTTGGACGAGTCGAAGAAGTTCTTCGTGAACTACTTGAAGCAGGTCGCGCAGGTGTTCAATGCCGCGTGGAACGGCCGCAAGTACAGCATCCGGACGGCGACCGCCTTACGGGCTTTCATCCGCGTCGCCCCGGACGTCGTCCGTCGCCTGGATCAGGAGCATGCGGATCGCACCGACTTCCGAGCTATCGGTCGAGTCATTGCTCCGTGGGGACGACGCATCGGCGATCTGAGATTCGAGACGGAAGGCGCCTGGAAGCGGTCAGGAACGACCGTAGACTCGTTGGCGAAGGAACTGCGGTTGGCGCTGCAGTATCCTGAGGGTGCCGCCGTCTGAGAGAGTCGGAATAAACGAAAAAAGGGGCACCGCCACCATTGGCGATGCCCCCGGTTTTTGCGGGCGACCCGGCTCCCCAGCAACTCACGGCTCCCTGCCGTAAATATTCAGGCCGCTCGCACCCTCCTCTTGAGCAAGCGCTGTACCGTCTGTTTTTCAAGCATTTACGAGCATACACGGCCTCGGCGCTGAACAGAATCGTCAGTGCGATTACAGTTTTGGTCGCACCAATCGGCGCGCGCCGGGCGGCCAGGCTTCGCCTGATCGCGGCACTCGCTGCCGCGTGGTTGATGTTCGGAACGGATGCCCGTCTGACCGCGCAGGTGCCGGCGCACAGTCAGGTTCCCGGCACCACCGAAGGCAAGGTCACCGGCCGGATCGTTGACGCAGCGACGGCTGACTCTCTCGCCGGCGTGCTCGTCCTCGATGAAGGCAGCAATCGCTCGGTTGTGAGCAATTCGGAAGGCCGGTTCGAGATTGCGCTCCCCGCCGGGTCTCGCAAGCTAACCGTTTCCATCGTCGGCTACGGTCTGGTCAGGCGAGAGGTTGCCGTTCCGACTGGCACAGCAATCGATCTCCTGATCTCCCTGACGGGCGGTACCGGTACCTACTCGGAGACCGTCACCGTCACGCCTGAACGTTTCCGCCGGGCTGAGCCCGTCGTCGCCGCCCAGCAGGTTCTCGACAGCGCCGATCTTCAGAACCTGCGCGGCGTGCTGGCCGATGACCCGATGCGCGCGATTCAGGCGCTTCCGGGAGTTGCAACCGGCGACGACCTGCGCAGCGAGTTCAGCGTTCGCGGCAGCGACTTCGCCCACACGAACTTCACGCTGGACGGTTTTTCGTCGCCGTACGTGCTGCACACCGTCCGCGCCGTCGAGGATCGATCGAGCTCGGGAAGCGTCGCGATGATCAACAGCGACGTGCTCGAGAGCGTGACGCTCTCGAACGGCGGCTATCCTCAACGGGTCGGCAATCGAACCGGTCCTTCAGTGGACTTCCGGTTGCGCGACGGCTCGCGCGATCGAACGCACGCAACCGTTGCGGTGAGCGGCACGAGCGCGTCGTTTGTCGCGGAGGGTCCGCTCCGATCGGAGCGGCGCGGGTCGTGGCTGGTGTCGGCGCGTCAGAGTTATCTGAACCTGGTACTCGATCGCCTCGTCGACAATCAGGTGTCGTTCGGTTTCACGGATGCACAAGGGCGGCTGGTCTATGACCTCACCCCGCGCCAGCACGTCGATCTCACGGTGATCGCCGGCCGCTCGCGGCTGAAGGAGCCCGAAGACGAGATCGGCAGCGACGATCTCTATCTTGGCGACAACGCCTCAGCGCTCGCCATCGGCGGGTGGCGCCTCACGCTTCCTCGCGCCTGGATCGCTGCCCGCGTCCTCTCGGCTACCAATCAGTTCCGCAACGAAACATTGGATGGTACGCCGCTCGACAAAGGACACGACGTCGAGGTCGCCGGCCGGCTTGACGGCGCCTGGCAGGCACTCGGCCGGATGCAGGTCGAGGCAGGCGCGCTCGTGGAGCAGACACGAGAATCCCGTCAGCGGCAACGCCCGATCTCTGGCGCTGGCTACGTCACCGTCAACGACTACACGGGATCGGCGACGCGCACCGGCGCGTACGCCCTTGCGCAGTGGCAGGTCACACGGGCACTGACCGTGGCGCCGGGCGCGAGGGTCGACTACTTCTCCTTGACCGAGGACAGCACGGCATCCCCATGGATTCAAGCCGAGTGGCGCGTGCGGCGGGGATTGACCGTCCGGGGAGGCGCCGGGCGCTATCAGCAGTTTCCGGATTTCGAGCAGGTGCTCGGCGCCTGGGGTGCCACGATGCCGAGCCTCGAGCGCGCTGAGCAGTACGATCTCGGCGTCGAACAGCAATTCGGGTCGATGCGTGCGCAGGTCACCGTCTACGACCGTCAGGAACAGGACTTCATGCGCCGTGCGGGTGCCGACACGCGCCTTGTCGGCACGCGCGTGGTCCGCGGCGTCAGCACGGCGCGCTACGAGACGCGCCTCGATGGCTACGCCCGCGGCGTGGAGTTCCTGCTCGAACGGCGCAGCCCGACCGGCCTCAGCGGCTGGATCTCGTACTCGTATGGGCGCAACCGGTACGACGATTTCGTGAGCGGCGAGTCATACTGGGGCGATCTCGATCAGCGCCACACGGTGAATCTGTACGGATTCTATCGGCTCGGCTCGCGGACGAGCTTTTCCGCGAAGCTCCGCGCAGGCAGCAACACGCCGGCGCCCGGTTACTTCGGTGAGTCCGTCGGCACCTTCTTCGTCACCGACGAGCGCAACGGCGTGCGGCTGCCGTCGTACGCACGGCTGGATCTCCGCGCGAACCGTACCTTCAGCTGGTCGCACCGCCGCCTGACGCTTTTCGCCGAAGTGATCAACGTGCTCAATCGCGAGAACGTTCGTTACCGGCCGCCGTCGATCGACACGCGGACACGCGAGGTACGCCGATTGTTCGAGACGTTGATCCCTGTCGTACCCTCTGCTGGCGTGCTCGTGGAATTCTGATCGATCCTTGAAAGGACAGGAGACAAGCCTCCTGTTTATCCGGGTTCGATGAATTGGACCCTTTGGAGGCTCCCGTGGGCATCGCGATCCGTTCGTTGGCTATGGTCGTGACCGTCTCCACCGTCCTGAGCGGTCAGCAGAAGACCAGCGATGTAAGGACATGGGTGACCTCACATCAAACACAAATCGTATCGGAGCTCGTCGGGCTGTTGTCGATCCCGAATGTCGCCGCGGACCGTCCGAACATCCGCCGGAATGCGGAACACCTGCGCGGCATGCTGCAGCGCCGCGGGTTTGCCGCAGAACTGCTCGAGACCAGCGGCAACCCGCTCGTCTACGGCGAGCTGCGGGTGCCCGGCGCCACGCGCACGCTGCTGCTCTACGCGCACTACGACGGGCAGCCCGTCGAGCCGAAATCGTGGAAGCAGCAGGATCCGTTCGTGCCCGTTCTCCGCACAGCTCGCGTCGATCAGGGGGGAACGGACATTCCCAACCTCGCATCGCAGACGGCCTTCAAGGACGACTGGCGCATCTACGCACGCTCAGCGTCCGATGACAAATCGCCGATCGTGGCGCTCTGCTTTGCGCTCGACGCTCTCAGGGCGGCGAACCTCGCGCCGGCATCGAACGTGCGCGTCATCCTCGATGGCGAGGAAGAGGCCAGCTCGCCCAGCCTCGTGCCCGCCATCGATCGCTATCGCGACAAGCTCCGGGCGGATCTGATGATCATCTTCGACGGTCCGATCCACTCGAGCGCCCGGCCGACGGTCGTCTTCGGCGCTCGCGGGATCGTGACCTTCGACCTAACGGTCTTCGGACCGAAGGTCGGGGTCCACAGCGGTAACTACGGCAATTGGGTGCCGAACCCGGCGCAACGCCTGGCCACGCTCCTCGCCTCGATGAAAAACGACGATGGCAAGGTAACGGTGGCCGGTTTCTACGATGGCATCGCACCGCTTTCCGCTGACGAGCGTGCGCTGCTCGACGCGGTGCCGGACGATGCACCGAAGATGCTGGCGAACTTCGGCGTTTCGGCTCCCGAGCGGGCGTTCACCAAGCTGCAGGACGCGTTTCAGTACCCGACGCTGAACGTCCGCGGCCTGGTCAGCGCTCACGTCGGCGCCGGCGCCCGCACGATCATTCCCGACAGAGCCACCGCCGCCATCGACGTGCGCCTGGTCAAAGAGACGAAGGGCGCCGATCTGCTCCGGAAGATCCGCGCGCACGTGGAAGCGCAGGGCTATCACGTCGTGGACGGCGATCCCGACGATGCGACGCGCGCGACGTACGGCAAGCTGGCTCGCATTACGGTGTCAGAGACGATGACCAGCGCGTTTCGCACGGCACCGTCGGATCCGCAGGCCCGCCGCGTCGTCGACGCGCTGCAGCAAGCTTTCGGGGCGGCGCCGGTACAGATTCGGACTGCCGGCGGGACGGTGCCCATCGCGCCATTCATCGAAGCGCTCGGATTTCCAGCTGTGCTGGTGCCGGTTGTGAATTTCGACAACAACCAGCATGAGGAGAACGAGAACCTCCGGCTCGGCCACCTCTTCCAGGCCATCGAGATCATCGGGGCTGTGCTCCGGAGTTGAGGAGGGCTCAAGAGTTGAGAGGTTCCGGAGGCAGGGAGGCGGAGTAGGCGGAGGTGGGGAGGCGGAGATAGGGAGGCGGAGTATGCGGAGGACGCGGAGGATCTCTACACGGAGGTGCGGAGACATTATTCAGAAACCGGACGCGTTCACCGTGGTTTTCAGAAACCGTCCTGATTCACAGCTGCGCTTCGCCCGAGAAAGGTCAGTCCTTTCACGACGAGCAGCGATAAATGCCAACAGTCCTCCGCGATCTCCGTGTAGAAATCTCGGGGCGCTCCGCTCCCTCCGCTCCGCGCTCTCCGCTCATCGCTCTCGGCATGCTCCGGGCCCCATACTCCGGGGCCAGCTGTTACCGGATCTTGACACTTCGGATCGCGGTCGCTAAGCTCCGGCCACGCCTCTCGTTCGCGCATCTGCGCGCCTCGTACCGTCAAGCGGAGGTCCTACCATGGCCGTGATTCGTGCCTGTGCCTGCGCTCTGCTCGCGTTGTTGATTCTTGCCGGCCCCGGACCGCGGGCCGCTGCACCTCTTCGGGACGGCACTCCCGCGCTCTCATCCATCTTCGGTCCGGCTGGCGTGGTCCGTGACACCAACGGTGACGGCATCGCCGACTCGGTTGCCGGCCGCATCGTCGTGCCCGCCGCGCCGAGCGTGCGGGAGATTCAGGCCGCTGCGAACATCGCCGCGCGGCTCGGCTTCGAGACGAGCGGACTGACCCTGCCACTCCTGGTCCGCGACTCCGAGGCGCGCGCCGGTGACGCGCTGCCAATTCTGCTGGGCCGCTCGAACGCGCTCGTGACGAAGCTGGCCGAGCGCGGCTCGATTGACTTGAAATCGTTGACCGCCGGCCAGGGGCTCATCGCCGCCGTGTCGTCGCCGGCGGGCGACGGCATGGCCGTGGTCATCGCGGGAGCTGACGATCAGGGCACGCTGGCCGCGGCAAATGAGTTCGCCGGACGCCTTCCACGCATGTGGAACATGAGCGGGATCTCGATGGCGGGCGTCGAGGATCAGACCGCTCGCTACCTCAAGACAGCTGGCGTTGACGCCGGCCGGCCGCTCGTCACGTCGATCGTTGTCGACGCGGAGCGGCGCGGGCTCGCGTCCGTGAACGTGCGGCTCGTCCCGCCTGCGGGTCAGACCGACCGCATTGTCCGTGCGCTCACGGATTTGGATCTCGCCCACCGGCGCGGGCTGCAGCCGCAGACGTTGAACTTCGCGGAGACCGCCGCCGTCTCAATCGAACTGGCGGGCACGACCGGAGCGGCCTCGCATGCGGTCGTCCACCGTGCCGGCATGAACCAGCGAACCCTGACGCCGCCGATCGATCCTGACGAACTGGCGCCCGACTCACCGGGAGATCGCGGCGCGCCCGCGCAGACAGCCAGGGGTCCGGCCAAGATCTTCGACTTGTCGAATACCTATTCGATTGAAGGCTGGTACGCCGATTCGTACGCCGACCTCACGCCGGACCGCACCGATACGTCGATCGTCATCGGCGACGGCGGCGACGCCGTCGGCGCCGCGCACATTGCGGCACGACTGGGATTGGAGACGACCGGCGTCACGTTCCCGATTGCCAAAGCCGACCGCGAGGTGAAAGACCCGACGAGGGAAGCCAACCCGATTCTCGTCGGCCGTCAGAACACATTGACGCGAGATCTCGAGAAGATCGGCCGGGCCAGGCTCGATGATCTGCGCGCCGGAGAAGGTGTCGTCCAGATCGTGCCGCGTGCGTTTGGCAACTCGACGGCGACCGTCGTGGCCGGTGCGGATGCCGCTGGGACCGAAGCGGCGGCGATGTATCTCGCCCGGCGCGTTCCGTTTGTCTGGGACAACCGCCGCGGCGCGCTGACCTACGAGCAGGTATCGACGGAACTGGCGAGGGTGCTCGGCGGGAAGAGCGGAGCCGGGCAGGCAGGACAGGCGCTTCACGAAATCGACAAGGTCCTCGACGATCTCCGCGACAAGACGATTGAGTCCTTCGAAGCCAAGCTGTATCTGGAGAACGCGGACACGGGCCTCGACAAGTTTCTGACGTCGAGAGTCCAGGAGCGTTTGAAGGGCGTGCAGCCGAAGGTCTCGAGCCAGACGATCACGGACGCCGTCCCGGTCATCGACGAGACCTTCGACGTGCCATGGGAGGTCGACGAGTTCTGGGCCAAGCTGCGGGGCGACGTCATCCCCAAGGTCAAAGCTGGAGCCAAGGTCCAGGTCGAGGCGAGGCTGAGCGAGTCGCCGGCGTTCCGCAAGACGATTGCCGACCAGGCGCGCGCCGAGCTGACCAAAGCGGGCGCCGCCGACGCGCGCGTGGACGTGCTGTCGGCCTACAAGCAGCCGTTCCTGTGGATGACGGAAAAAGTGATTCCGTCGCTCAAAGGAAAGAACGCGCGCGCGATCCACGTCAAGATCGCGGCGTACAAGCCGGATTTTTCCAAGAAGTACAAGTTCTACCAGGTACCGAGCCGCTGGCTGCACGAGCTGTATCCGGTCGACGAGATCGTCCAGCGCGAGCTGGGCATCCCGAAGGACAAGTTCAGCCTCGAGCTCGTGGACGCGCCGAAGGACATCTACACGGTCGAAGCGCTCGATGCGAGCGGCAACGTCATCGACAAAGCGACGTTCAACCCGAAGTTCGCCGAGCGTGAGTATCTCGACAAATTCCCGGGCTGGTCACGCGTCGATGTCACGACCGGCTGGCTGCGCGCGGAGGTCGATGGCCAGGTCGCCTACGACGCCCGCATCAAGACGGATCCGGAGCGGTTCTGGGATCACTATCAGTCGTCGGTCCTTCCGAAGATCTACGACCACGTGATGAAGGTGACCGAAAACCGGCCGCTGCCGGACAAGCAGCCGTTCCATCGCGATCTGGACGTCGAGGTCTGGATGAGCGAGCCGGACTTTCGGATTGGCGTGGACGAAGAACTGATCTCGTCGCTCGAATCACTCCATGAGGATCTCTACTTCGTCACCCTCGATTTCTTCGACGCGCTCGGCCGGACGACCACCAAGCGCCGGCTCGCCGCGCCCGGCAAGATCTTCCCGATCATCCATCCGGATCGTCCCGGACAGGCGGGCAAGGTGCACGTGCTCTACGCGGGCAACGCTTCGACCAAACCCAAGCTGGAGATCTCGTACAAGGAGAAGGGCGTCGAGAAGCCGACGAAGGTCAACCACGATCTCGGGAAGATCGACACGACGCCGCCGGCGGCGTATCGCGCCATCGTCCGAGCCGACGGGATCAGCGAAATCGATTTCCAGGTGGAAGCCAAGGACGATCGCGAGGCCTCGCGCGCGGCCGACGCACTCGACGGGTTGACCACACTGCAACAGGCAGGTCTCTTCAAGACCGACCTGTCCTACGACAAGGTAGACCGTGTTGCTGTCAGCATCGGGCTGAAGGAAGTCGAGACGCGGCGGGTGATCAAAAGCACGGGCGCGTCGAAGCCCTCGAACGTGCGCACGGCGGCGTCGAAGCCGAAGCTCCCGCTCGTGACCTGGGATCACATCATCAGCCCCGAGGAGTCCGAGGAACTGGTCGGCAAGTTGGCTGCGTTTCCGGAGGTCAAAGCATACAAGGCCGGACACTCGTACCGCGGCCGGGACATCTCGGTCATGGAGATCACGTTGCCGACGACGAGCGAGCTCGTTTCGGTGGCGAAGCTGACGACGCTCAAGCCGACGATCTTCATCACCGGGCGTCAGCACGCCAACGAAGTCTCGTCGACGAGTCACATCCTGAAGCTGTCGGAGCTGCTCGCGACGGATCCGACTTACCGAGAGATCCTCAAGAAGGTCAACGTCATCATGCATCCGGTCGAGAACCCGGACGGCGCGGCGATGGCCTACGAGCTTCAGAAGCTGACCCCGACGCACATGCTGCACGCCGGCCGCTACAGCGCGCTTGGCATGGACGTCGGCTCACAGGTGGGGCAACCCGATCCCTTGCTGCCCGAAGCCCTCGTGCGCGGCAATGTCTGGGAGCAGTGGCTGCCCGACATCTACCTGAACCCGCACGGTTACCCATCGCACGAGTGGGTGCAGCAGTTCGCGGGCTACGTGCCACCTGGTTTCAGGACCTACCTGTCGACGCGCGGGTGGTACACGTCGGTGGGCGGGCTTCGAGACCCGCGATATCCCGATCACGTGGACGCCACCGCATCGCTCCGTGAAGCCATCGTCCGCGAGATCAACAGCAACCCCGACGTCCGCGACATGAACCTCCGCCATCAGGCGCGCTACAAGAAATGGGCGTTCGGGTTCGCGCCGTACGTCTACGGGCAGGAGATCTACAAGGACACGGCGATCTACTACAGTGACCCCGAAACCGGCGAGGCACGCGGCAGCCGGCGTGCGGGTGTGGGACGCGGCGGTGGCGGCGGGCGGAGCGCGATGGGTGCCTGGCCGCAGGTCACGTTCGTATCCGGTGGCACCGAGGCACCGGATGAAACAGCGCAAGGGGAGTGGTTGAATCTCGTCACCAAGCCCGGGTTTTCATATCTGATGGCGCATGTGAAATACCTGCGCGACGGCCGCTATCAGGTCGAACGCATCGAGGAGGAGGGGCAGGGGCAGAGTCAGCGCGACAGCACCAGCCTGACGGTGCTGCGGGTTCGACCAGTCAAACCGGCGTCTGGAGGAGCGACCACTACGTCGGCTGGCGGGAGGTAGCAGCCCGCTGAAAAGCGCGGCCTTTTGAACGACGCTCGCAGAACGGGCCAGGCGCGCCAAGGGCGCTAGGGGGTCCGGGGGACGAACGCAGAACGGGGCCAGGCGCGCCACGGGCGTGCCCGCCGGAGCGGAGCGGGGCGAAGGGGCCCCGTGCGCGACGGCGCTAGGGGGTCCGGGCGACGAAGTCCCCCGGTATGGAAAAGAGGAGGAACCTATGCGGAGATGCATCGTGTCCGTCGCGGTCCTCGTCGCGCTCGTCGTGGGCGCGGGGACCGCGCTGGCGCAGAACGCGCAAATTACCGGCACATTGAAGGACCAGAGCAGCGGCGTGCTCCCGGGTGTTACGGTGACCGCAAAAAACCAGGCCTCCGGCCTGACGCGCGTCGCCGTCACCGAGGCCAACGGTCAGTACCGGCTCGCCGCGCTGACGCCGGGGGTCTACGACCTCACCACGGAGCTGTCCGGCTTCAGCTCCGAATCGCGGAAAGACATCGTCCTGGTGATCGACCAGGTTGCCATCATCGACTTCACCCTGAAACCTGCGGCGATTGCGGAGACGATTACTGTTGCGGGTGAATCTCCGATCGTGGACACGACGAAGTCGGACGTGTCGACGTCGGTCTCGACCGACCAGATTCAGAACCTGCCGGTCGCCGCGCGCCGATGGGTCGACCTCGCGATGCTCACACCTGGCACCTCGCAGGACAACATCCGCGGGTTCTTCTATCGCGGCAACGTCAACATCGGGGCGGGCACGCGCGAGTACTCGAATGGCGTCGTGGTCGACGGCGTGAACAACACCTGGGCCGAGATGGGGGAGCCGCGTCAGAACTTCGCGATGGACGCAATTCAGGAGTTCAAGATCTCGACTTCCAACTACAAAGCCGAGTACGGCCTCGCGACAGGCGGCATGCTGACG
>DATAEK010000385.1:0-7384 GCA_036258055.1 Vicinamibacterales bacterium | reverse complement strand
CCGTTACTACCTCTACGTCTGGTCGGCGAACACCTCGCAGGGCGATCCGGCGCAGGTCGTGGGCGGCGGGAACATCAGCTATGTGTTCAACAAGTACGCGACGTTTGGCGGGGGGATCACGTCGCTCCCGAGCGTTCGCAGCACGGAGGGCCAGTTCCCGTACTGGCTGGGTGTGGACGATCGCCTCATCGCCGACGAGTTCTTCCGCGGCTCCTACACGACCGGCTTCTGGCTGAGGGCGAGTTCGCGACGAACTTCAAGTACATGGCGATGATCGCGAACAACCTGAGCACGCTCGGCGTCAGCGCGGCGCAGATGGATAACACGTTCGACACGCAGTCGTACATGTTGCAGTGGCTGCCGACGACGGGCGAGTTCGGCCTGTGGGGAACGTTTGGCGACTACGATTATCACGAGAAGCTCGCAACACGCCTGGCGATTCAGTACACGCAGAGCACCGAAGACAAACAGAGCCAGCCCGGCACGGATGGCATCGAGAACAGCCAGATCCGCCTCACCGACGGCAGCCAGATCTTCACGCCCAACCTGTTCGGCGAGGGCATCACGGTCAACCGGGTGAAGTACCGGATGTCGAGCCTTGACGCGGGGGTGAAGTACAAGGGGCTGTCTCTCGAGGGGGAGTACTACTGGCGCTGGCTCAGCGACTACGAGGGCAGCGCCGTCTCGGCGATCCCCGACATCAACGATCACGGATACCAGCTGCAAGCGTCGGCAATGGTCGTGCCGAAGAGCGTCCAGGTGTACTTCGGGAACTCCGGGATCTACGGCAAATATGGCGACCCGTGGGAAGTACGCGGAGGCCTCAGCTGGTACCCGGTGAAGCAGCGCGGGTTCCGTGTCAACACCGAGTTGATTCACGTGGATCACTCGCCCGTCGAGTACACCGCGTATCCGATGCCCGTCGGCGCGAAAGGCAACATCTTTCATGCCAATCTCGAGCTGAACTTCTGATCAACGAGCATCCCCATTCCATCGAGCGCATTGAGGAATTCCACGATGTCGCTGTTCCAGTTCCGGCGAACATATGGGATCGTAGGGAGCGCGCTTCTCAGTCTGCTGGCCATACCGATCGTCATGGCCCAGCAGCCCGCACCAGCGCTGGGCGGGGCCTACTCGGGACTCGGCGAACGCCGTCAGCGGCTCGTCGAGGACTGGGTGGCGCGATTCATCAAGGTCACCGGTCAGACCATCGATGCTCGTTCGTTCTATGACGACATCCTCAACCTCTCGACCAAGACGACGTTCGACGCGGTGACGCATGCGCTGATGACGACTCCGCTGACCGACGCGTCGGGGCAGAAATTTGGGGACGGTCTGGCGCTGATCGAGCGCGTTGACACGGTCAAGGGCGAAGTCGCGGGAACGTCAAGCGATCGCCAGTTTCGGATGTACGTGCGGTTGGCACCGAACGCGCGCGAGATGCTGGAGCGCTCGCGGGAATTCAAGCGCGGCATCGACAACTCCATCTACCACAAGGGCTATCCCCTCAACTACCGCGAGCGGAGTGGCTCGCCATCGATTCAAGTCTCAATCGCGCTGGACGGTCGTCGGGCAGATGTTGACGTCGACTATCGAGCGTCGAGCTTTCCCGTCGCGTTGTTCAACGGACACCTGAGCGCGGCGAACTCGGACGTCCGCGCCGGCAATAACGCCGAGCGGCACGCCGCGCAGTGGACAGGGTTTCAGAACTGGTGGCGAAGCTTTTTCGGTGTCCGCCAGGAGCGGGCCCCTGACGCCGTGGATACGACCTCTGCATTCGTTCTGCCGAAGATCCCGCGGGCGGGCAAGAAGGATATCAAGGTGATGGTGCCCGATTTCCTCCGGGCGTGGCTGGTTGAAGGCGACGTGGTGGCGGCGATGGGCTACGTTTCGGAACGGTCCTACGCGTGTCTGGCGCAGGATGCGCCCGATCCAGCTGCCTTCGACCGCGGCCTGGCGCCGTTTCAGATCCTGGTCAATCTGAAGGCTGCTCGCGAGGCTCTCGGCAGCCACGACTCGCTCGAGGGCCTGACGACTGGCGTCCCGCTGACGATCCCAGGGCTCAAAGCGGTGGCGCACCCTCATCAAGCCCAGTTCATCATCTACGACGTGCCCGACAACATCGCGGCCAGGTTCGACTGCGAGAGCCGGCTCATCCCGGGCGCGACGAAGCGGCCGAACGCGTACGGGCAACACTTTGGTGCGACGTTCCGCATCGCCGGGCCAGGGAAGAACACCTCGATCGCGTTACTGTGGGCCAAGGAGGACGGATATTGGAAGATCGTGTCCTGGCAGACAGAGCCGGAGCCCGATAAGACGCCGGCTGCTCCGGCGACGCCGGAGCTCAAGGTCGAGCGAATCAAGGCTGACCTCTCCCTCGTTCAGGCGGCGAAGGATTTCGTGGAAGCCTGGCTGATTCGCAAGAACTACGATGCGGCGTTTCGATACCTTTCGACGAAGAGCTACGCGTGTTACGACCTGGTGCGAGGTCCTGACGCACCGGCGTCAACATCCCCCGACGATGCCGGCCGGAAGATCCGCGCCAGTCTCGAACGCATCGGCCAGTGGGTTGGCACGTCGCGCAATCTGGGGGAAATCGTCGAAGCTGCGGAGCCGCTCCACCCGGCGATTCGTGTGATGGACCAACCGTACTCGCGCACCTTCAGCCTCACCAGCTTTCCTGCTGCCCTTGGCGACGCCGTCGAGTGCGAGGCTCGGGCCCGTGATGCAGTGCCGCCCGATCCCTTGCCGCTCGAATACGGAGAAGCCTTCGGCATGACCCTCCGCTTTCGCACCCAGGGCGGCGACGCGCCCGTCCTGCGTCTGCTGTGGCGGAAGGAAGACGGCACCTGGCGAGTCACGTCGTACGACGTCGAGGTGCCGTAGCGGCCGGCGATGCAGCACCCGATCACCGGAGCCAACCAGATTTCAACATAAAAAGCAACCGCAACGGCGCTCAGCGCCTCGCCACCGGCATTAGAAACCAGTCAGGAACCGCTGCGGCCGGTCACCTGAGCTTCCCCGACTGGGCCTTCGAGAACCGCCTTGTACGCGAAGCCCGCGATTGCGGCGCCGATCACCGGAGCCAGCCAGAACAGCCAGAGCTGCTGAAGTGCCCAGCCTCCGACGAACACCGCAGTCGCAGTACTGCGTGCCGGATTGACCGAGGTATTCGTCACCGGGATGCTGATCAGGTGGATCAAGGTGAGGGCGAGGCCGATTGCGAGGCCTGCGAAATCTTCTGGAGCGCGTTTGTGTGTGGTGCCGAGAATGACGACGAGGAACATGAACGTCATAACGACTTCGCACACGAGCCCCGCCGTTACGGAAGTCGGGAATCAACGACGGACCGGGGCGATCACTGCGGATCGCCCCGGCGGCAACGAAGCCCTTACTGCTCCCGCTCGAGCGACACCAGCATCGCTTCTGTCCAGACGATGTCGACCTTGTCGCCGACTTTCACCTTGGCAAGAGCCTCCGTGTCCTGCACCTTGGACGTGTACTTCAAGCCGCTCGGCCCGGTGAAGGTGATCGACGGGACGGCCATGTCGATGGCGGAGATCGTGGCCGTGATCGTCGTTTGCTTGGCTTTGGTGCCACCAGGCAAGACCTGTTCGGCACCAGTCGTGCCCTTCGCCTGGCTAACCACGTCCGACTCGCCGGGCCGCTTCAGCCGGATGACGACGTTCTCGTAAAACCGAGCGGTAACCTTGTCGCCAACCTTGACCTCCGCGAACCGCGCGATGTCCGGCCCGGCGACGACCGCCACGGCGGTGCCGTCCGCTTTCTTGAGCGTGATCACGCGGGTCGCGGCGTCGATCGAATCGACGATGCCCGTCTCCGTTCTCATCTCCGACCTGATGGTCTTGGCCTGGGCCATGGCCGTGCGCGCCATTGACATCACAACTGCCGCTGCAATGATTCCTACGAGTAGCCGTTTCATGTGCCCTCCTAGTCGCGCGTTCATGCGCGTTCCTTTCGGCCGAACCCGTGCTCTCGGTGAGCAGGGGAGCCGGTGACGTAGTGCTTCACCGATCAGTAAGTTACCGAAGCCCTTCGCCGATCGAGCGGTCCATGCAGATGTCCCGATCAGCTCGGCGGCCGCCCGCGCCACTGCAGGGTGCATGCCGTGTCCGGAGAAAGCAGAGTTGGCGATTCATTGATGATTTGCGAGCGAACGTCGCGCATTTTACCCCATAAGACGGAGGCCGTCCGGAATACCGTCGGCCGTCAGGCCAGTCTTCCCCCCGGCTCCTGGGCCGTTATCGGATGGGCCGCACCGGCGAGAATGACAGCCATCAGCCTCCTCCGAACCGGATCGTCGTGCTGAAGCCTCCGCTCGGTCGGAGTGCCCCCGAAATGCCGTGCGCCGACTGGTCGCGAGGTGAGGGCAACTGGGCGCATTGACGCAAGCCACCCCGCCGCGTACGGGCCTTACGCCGCGGCAGCGTCTGGAAACCCGGTTGGAAATCTTCGACGAATCTCCTCGAACCCAAGCCTGAGGTCCCTGGCACGGCGGTTGCGTCTGTGTCGCGACGCTCCGCACGGCACAATGCTGTGTACCAGACATGCTCCAGGCGCGAGGCCCCTGAACCCCGGAGGATCCAGGCGATGGAGGTTGTGGTTCACGCCGATCGCGAAGGCGACAGCGCCCGTCTGATCCTCGCCGGTCCGTTCGATCTCCCTCACGCCGTGACTACCGCGCAGGAGATCGCGAACATCGAGGCGTCGCTCGCCGGCTGCCGCGCTGTCGAACTTGATCTCGCGGGTGTGGACGACATCGACGGAGCAGGCGCCGTCCAACTCGCCCGGCTCGTCGATCGCGTGGAGGCAAAGGGTTCCACCACGCAGGTCCTCGACGAACACAACCCGAAGGCCGCGCGACTGATCGCACTCTATCGCCAGCGCCGAACGGTCACGCCGCCGGTCGTGTCGCGTCCGTATCCGATCCTGGCGCGTCTCGGGTCGATTGCCGCTCAATTGCCCCGCACCCTGGCGAGTGCGCTGGACTTCGTCGGTCACAACGCGGTGGCCGCGGGACAGGCGCTGACGGCATCACACACGGTGAACTGGCGCGCGCTGCCTCATCTCGTGCAGCAGGTCGGCGCAGACGGACTGCCGGTGGCGAGCGGCGCGAACCTCCTCGTCGGCCTCATCATCGGTTTTCTCGGCGTGTCGCAGCTCGGTCGTTTCGGCGCCACGGTCTATGTGCCGGAACTCGTTGTCGTTGCCCACTTCCGCGAGCTGGGTCCTCTGGTCACCGCGATCGTCATAGCCGGGAGATCGGGCGCGGGCCTCGCATCGGAGATTGCGACGATGAAGGTCTCCGAGGAAATCGATGCGCTGCGCGCCATGGGATTCGATCCGGTGCGATGGCTGGTCGTGCCACGGTGCGTGGCGCTCGTCCTCGCGCTTCCGGTGCTCACCTGGGTCGGCGACCTGCTGGCGCTCCTCGGGGGCATGGTCGCGACGATCAGCCTCACGGACATGTCGACGCGGGGCTACGTGATGGCGACGGCGGACGCCATCACCGCGACGGGCCTCCTGGCGGGACTTGTCAAGACCCCGTTCCTGGCGCTGGCGATCGGTCTGATTGCGTGTGGTCAGGGGCTCGCCACCCAGGGCGGTGCGGCTGCAGTCGGTGCGCGAACGACGACCGCAGTCGTCCTATCGATCTTCAGCGTCATCGTGATCAGCGCGCTGTTCACCCTGCTGTTCGCTCTCATAGGCCTGTGATCATGGCACAGTCGCGGCCGCACATCGTCGTCGAGGACCTCCGCATCGGATGGGGAACGCGGGTGCTGATGGAGCACGTCACCTTTGACGTCGAGCGCGGCACGACCTTCACGATCCTCGGCGGATCGGGCAGCGGCAAGAGCACGTTGCTGCGACACCTGATCGGTCTCGAGCGGCCGCTGGCGGGCTCCATCGACATCGACGGCATCGGAGTGCCGCATCGCTACGAAGGCGTTCCCCGTTTCGGCGTGCTCTTTCAGTCGGGCGCGCTCTTCGGCTCGATGTCGCTCGAAGAGAATCTCGCGCTGCCACTGACGACGTGGACGTCGATTCGAGGCAGCCTCATGCGGGAGCTGGTCGAGGCGAAGCTGGACCTCGTCGGATTGGGGCCGTTTGCAGGGCATCTGCCCGGGGAGATCTCGGGCGGCATGAAGAAGCGCGCCGGGATCGCGCGAGCGATGATGCTCGAACCTGATCTCCTGTTCTTCGACGAGCCGTCCGCCGGGCTCGACCCGATCACCGCCTACGAGCTGGATCAGCTGATCCTCACGCTGAGCCGAGATCTCGGTATTACGATCGTCGTCGTCACACACGAGCTGCCGAGCATCTTCCTCGTGGCCGACACCTGTATCGTTCTTGACAAGGCGGCGAAGGGAATCGTCGCCCGCGGCGATCCGCGCACGCTGCGCGACCAGTCGAACATCCCGTTCGTGCATGGCTTCTTCACGCGGTCGTCACCGGCAGCGGCCGCGAGTCACGGAGTCCGATGATGGCCGCAGATAAGAGTTACGTGCGGCTGGGTGTCTTTGTCGTCCTCGGCGTCGCCCTCGTCCTCGCGACGGGGCTGTTTTTCCTCGATCGAATGAGGAGCCGTGCGGTGATCGGGCTGGTCACCTACGTCACCGAGAACGTCAGCGGACTGGACATCTCCAGTCCAGTCCGGTTTCGCGGGGTTCCGGTGGGCCGCGTGTCGGACCTTCGAGTCGATCCAGGCGGCAACACGATCGAGATCGACTTCGAGGTGTACCAGGACCGGCTGGCCACCATTGGCGCCAATGTGCAGCGCCTCCAGAAACTGGCAGACCTTGCGGTGTTTCCAGACCTGCGAGCGCGTGTCGTCGCGAACCCGGTTACGGGAGACGCATACCTGTTGCTCGATGTGCCCCTCAACCCGCCCCCGCCCGTTCCACTCGATTTCAAGCCGGATCGGCCCTATGTAGCGTCGATGCCGTCGCCGATGGCGGTGGTCCAGGACCGTCTCCCCGCCGTTCTCGAGCGCGCCGAAATGACGCTGGAGACACTCCGGGACATCGTGGCGAGAATACCCGATAGCCTCGACCGGAGCGACCGCTTCTTCACCAACGTCGAACGCATCATCCGGGAAAGCGAGCTGCCTAAACTGAGCGCCGATTCCCGGACGTTCTTCACGGCCACGTCCACGCAGGTGACGCAAATCGCGACTGACATCAACCGCATGATGGGCACTGAGGGCACACTGGCCAAGCTTGCGGAAGAGACGCGCAGCGCCATCCGCGACGCCGACATGCCTCGCTCGACCCAGTCCGTGCGCGACGCGCTCGATCGCACGAGCCTCGCCGCCGACGATTACCGTCGTGCGTTGCCGGAGATCCGGGACGCACTCGAGCAG
>DATAEK010000375.1:0-11226 GCA_036258055.1 Vicinamibacterales bacterium | reverse complement strand
GTCACTCACTGATCCCAGCCGCCACCAAGATTCCTGTAGATGTCGACCAGCGTTATCAGTTCGTTCAATCGCGCCTGGGTCAGGCCGAGGTCGGCGTTGAAGGCATTGGTTTCATTGGTCAGGACTTCCAGGTAGCTGGCCGCCCCGCCGCGATAGCGTTCGTCGGAGAGCCGCGCCGCATCGCGGGCTGCGATCAGCAGTTCCTCCTGGTGCTGGCGAAACTGGCGGCTCTTCTGATAACCGACCAGAGCGTCCGACACGCCGCGGAACGCCTCCTGGATCGTCTGCTGATAGGTCAACACCAGTTCCTCTTTGCGGGCCTCGCTCAGGCGAACGCCGGATCGAATCCTGCCGCCGGTGAAGATCGGCTGCACGAGATTGGCGCCAACACTCCAGAAGCCCGCCGACGTGGTGAACAGCGACGAGAGCGCGGCGGTTCGGAATCCGCCGAATGCCGTCAGGGTGATGTCGGGGAAGTATGCCGCCTTGGCCACGCCGATTCGAGCGTTGGCCGCGACCAGCTGCGCCTCGGCCGCGCGGATGTCAGGCCGCCGCTCCAGCAGGCGCGAGGGTATTCCGGCCGGAACGTCGGGCAGGAGCGGTTGATCGGTCAGGGTCATGCCACGGTCGATCGGACCGGGATTGTTCCCGAGCAGTGTACTAATGAAGTTTTCCTGCTCGTGGATGCGCCGCTCCAGCTCGGGGATGCTCTCGGCCGCAACCGCCACCAACTGCTCCGCCTGCCGCACGTCCAGCATGGTGCCGGCGCCGCCCTCTTGCAGCGTGCGAGTCAGCGCCAGCGATTCGCGGCGTGATACCAGCGTTCGTCGCGCGATCTCCAGCTGAAGATCGTCCGAGCGAAGCTCGAAGTAGGAGGCCGCGACGTTGCTCACGAGCGTGCTGATGACCGCCCGCCGCGCCCATTCCGTCGCCAAAAGGTTCGCGCGCGCGGCTTCCGTGGCGCGGCGGTACTTGCCCCAGAAGTCGAGCGCCCAAAAGACGGAGGCGCTCACCGAAGTCGCGCTGTCCTCGTAGCCCGGCACGAACTTCTGCTGAGGAAAGCGGTCATTCGTCCCTGACGCTAAGGCATTGATCGTCGGCAACTGGTCGGCGCGCGTGATGCCCAGCACCGCCTGTGCCGCCAGAATTCTCGTGGCGGCGATGCGAACGTCGTAGTTCTGCTCCAGCGCCGTGCGAATCAGCCGCTGCAGTTGCGGATCCTGAAAGACGTCCCACCATTTCTGATCGCCGAACGACTGCGCGGCAGCTTGCTCCGGCAGCTTGTCGCCAGCCTGCGCCGCTTGCGGCGAGGGTCCCGACCCCGGCGCCGATCCTTGCTGCGCCGAACTCTCGGGTTCGGCCGCCGGGCGCGCCGCCGCTTCGCGGTATGTTCCCGGGACGTCGACCTTGGGCCGCCGGTAATCAGGTCCGACCGTGCAGCCGACCGTGGCGGCCGACACAATGAAGAAAGCGAATAGACGTTTCACGTTAGTGCGCCTCCACGGGGGTTGGTTTGGGCACGGCCGCCCGTCGATGGGCGCCCCGATTCCCCAGACTCGACACGCGTTCCACGATGACGTAGAGCGCCGGAATGATGAAGATCGCGATCATCGTGGCAGCCAGCATGCCCCCGATCACCGTCGTGCCCATGATTTGGCGTCCCACTGAGCCTGCGCCGGTCGCAACCCAGAGCGGCACGCAGCCGAGGATGAACGCGAACGAGGTCATGAGGATCGGGCGGAGCCGCAGCCGGGCGGCCGTGAGCGCGGCCTCGATCAGCGGCTTCCCGCTCTCGTACTCGACCTTCGCGAACTCCACGATCAGGATCGCGTTCTTGGCGGCCAGTCCGACCAGCATGACGAGTCCGATCTGCGAATAGACGTCGTTCTCGATCTGCACCATGAAGCTCGGGTAGATCATGCTGAGGACCGTGCGCCGCAGCCACAAAGTGGCGAACGCGCCGCACGCCGCCACCGGCGTGCTGAGCAGCACACTGAACGGCAGCGACCAGCTTTCGTACAGGGCCGACAGGATCAGGAACACGAACACGATCGAGCAGCCGAAGATTGCCCAGGGTGGAACGCCCTCTCGCGCCAGCTGTTCCTGCCGGGACATCCCCATGTACTCGAAACCCATGTCGTTGGGCATCGTCTCCCGGAAGACCTGTTCGAGGGCTGCTGTGGCCTGCTCGGAGCTGTAGCCGGGCGCGGCGCTCCCGATGATCTGCGCTGCCGAAAACAGGTTGAACCGCATCTTGAATTCCGGGCCGTGTCGCGTCTCGAATCGGGTCACCGCCGAGAGCGGGACCATCCTGCCGTCGTTGTTGGTGACGTAGAACTGGCCCACGTTGTCCAGGCTGGAGCGGTACGGCGCTTCCGCCCCCACGTACACCTGCCAGGTGCGGCCGAACTGGTTGAAGTAATTGACGAACGTTCCACCCATGAACGCCTGGAGGGTGGCATAGACGTCCTTCAGCTTGATCCCCTGCTTGAGGACCTTCTCCTTGTCCACCTCGACGTACTTCTGCGGCACGCTCGGTATATAGGTGGTCGTCACCATCCCGATCTCGGGCCGTTTGCGGGCCGCCTCCAGGAACTTGTTCAGGTTGTTCACCAGGAACTCGGATTCCCGCCCGGACCGATCTTGAAGGATGAACTGGAATCCGCCGGACGTGCCGACACCCTGAATGGCGGGTGGCGAGAAGGCGAAGACGGTCCCCTTCGGAAGGGTGAGGAGCTTCAGGTTCAACTTTGCCTTGATCACCTGGAACTGCTGCTCGATCTCCTTCCGGTGTTCCCACGGCTCCAGGGTGACCCAGAAGAACGCGCTGTAGGTGCTGCGGGTCAGGCTGAGGGCACTGAACCCGATAGCAGCGGTGGTGTACTTGATCCCATGCGTCTCCTTGAGAACTTCTTCCACCGCGCGGGCGGCTTCGGCCGTGGTCTGGATGGAAGATGCCTCCGGCAGCTGCATCTGGATGTACAAGTAGCCCTGGTCCTCGTCTGGCAGGAAGCTCGTCGGCACAGCTTTCGCGAAGAACATGCTGCCTCCCGCAAACGCCACGAGTGCCACGACGGCGATGACGCTCTTGCGGATGATTGCTCCCGACAACCACAGGTACCCGTTGGTGGCGCGCTCGAATATACGGTTGAACCAGCCGAAGAACCGCCCCACGGGCCCACGAGCCTGCCGATGCGGCCGGAGCAGGAGTCCGCCGAGTGCAGGGCTCAACGTCAGGGCGTTGAACGCCGAGACGATAACGGAGATCGCGATGGTGATCGCAAACTGCTGGTACAGCTTGCCGGTGATGCCCGGGATGAAGACGGTCGGCACGAACACCGCCGCCAGAACGAGGGCGATACCAATCACCGGCCCGGACAATTCGTCCATCGCCTTTCGAGCGGCGTCCTTCGGTGCCAGGCCGTCCTCGATGTGCCTCTGAATGCCCTCGACCACGACGATCGCATCGTCCACGACGAGACCGATCGCCAGCACCAGGCCGAACAGCGACAGCGTGTTGACGGAGAAGCCGAAGAACGGGAACACCAAGAAGGTGCCGACCAGCGACACCGGCACCGCGAGCATGGGAATCAGGGTCGCGCGCCAGTCCTGCAGGAAGACATAGACGACGAGGATCACCAGCACGAAGGCAATCACCAGCGTGATCACGATCTCCTCGATGCCGACCAGCACGGCCTGCGTCGTATCGAGCGTGATCGCGTACTTCAGGTCGGCCGGGAATCTCTGCTCCATCTCCGCCATCAGCTTGCGGACACCCTTCGCGGTTTCGACGGCGTTGGAACCGGGCAATTGGTAGATACCGAAGACTGCGGCCGGCTTGCCGTTGAGGCGCGTGGCGATGTTGTAGTCCTGCGAGCCCAGTTCGATGGAGGCCACGTCCCTGACGCGCACGACCCCGCCGCCGCCACTTTCGCGGATGACGATGTCGCCGAATTCCTCGGGCGTCTTGAGTCGGCCCTGTGCACGCACCGTGTAGGTGAACTGCTGCCCTTGCACTGATGGTTCCCCGCCGACTTGACCGGCCGGATTCACCGTGTTCTGCGTTTGCACCGCATTGACGATTTCACTGACCGTGACGCCCAGCGTTGCCAGGCGATCCGGTTTCACCCAGATCCGCATCGCGTACTGCCCGCCGTAGATCTGGGTCAGGCCGACACCGTACAGACGCCCAATCGGATCGTTGAGATTGATGTAGGCGTAGTTGGTCAGGAACTTCGTGTCGTACGTCCCGTTGGGTGAGTAGAGCGCAATCAGCATCAGCGGGGATGTCAAGGCTTTCTTCACCTCGATCCCGATCTGGTTGACCTCGAGCGGCAGCTGGCCGTTCGCAAGCTGCTGGCGCGACTGGGTGAGAATCAGGTCCGTGTTCGGGTCGGTGCCGAGCTTGAAGTCGACCATCAGCGCCGTGCTCGAGTTGCCGGTCGAATTCAGCGAGTACATGTAGTCCATGTTGTCGACGCCGTTGACCTGCTGCTCGATCGGCGTGGCGACCGCTCGCTCCATCGTTTCCGCGTCGGCGCCGGGATACATCGCGAAGACGCGGATCTCCGGCGGAGCGATGTCCGGGAACTGGCCGACCGGAAGGCCCAGGATGGTGATCGCCCCGATGATCACCATCAGAATCGAAATGACGATGGCGACGATCGGTCGCCTGATGAAGAAGCCCGACATGGCTCAGCGCCCCCCATCCTGGTTGCGTGCGGACCGGTCCGCGGCCGTCCGCGCCGGCTTGGGAACCACCCGCGTGCCGTCCTTGGCCTTTTCCAGTCCCTCGACCACGACCTGGTCGTCTGCCGTCAGGCCCTCGTCGATCACCCACAACGTTCCGACTCGCTGACTCGCCTTCACCGGCCGGATGCTGGCCTTCTGGTCGGCGCCGACCACCGCAACCTGGTACCCTCCCTGAATTTCTTTGACCGCGCTCTGGGGGATCACCAGGGCGTCCTTTTTGATGCTGGTCTGGATGCGCACACGCCCGTACTGTCCCGGACGCAGCTTGTTGCCGGGATTCGGGAATGCCGCAACCAGACGGATCGTGCCGGTGTTGGAATCGACCTGTCGGTCGGTCCACAGAATCCTGCCCTTGTGCGGGTACGCGGTGCCGTCGGACAGGATCAGCTCGGGTGAGCTGTCGAACAGATGCAGGGGCTGCCCGCCCGCGCTGAGCCGCGTCGCTCGCAGGTACTGCTGTTCGCTTACGAGGAAGTACACCTTGATCGGATCGACTTGGGAGACCGAGGTCAGGTGGGCGTTGGGGCCTACGAGGTTCCCGATCTGAACTTGAGCGATCCCCGCAACGCCGTCGACGAGCGAGGTCACCTTGGTCCACTCGAGATCGAGTTCCGCGCGTTGCACCGCCGCCTTGCCGGATTCGACCGCGGCCGCGGTGGCGATTTTGGCCTGGATCTCGGAGTCAAGCTTCTCCTTGGGGACCGCCTTCTTCTCGACGAGCGGGGTGTCGCGTTCGACGTCGAGCGCACTCTTGGCCAGCGCGGCTTCGGCCTGGGCCAGCTGACCCCTCGCCCCGCTCAGGGCCGCCTGGAAGGGTCTCGGATCGATTTCGAACAGCACCTGGCCCTTCCGGACCGCCGCGCCTTCCTTGTAGTTCTGGCTGACGAGGTAGCCGGACACCTGAGGACGGATTTCGGCGTTCACAAAGCCGTCCAGTGTCGCCACCCATTCGTCGTGGACGGGTACGTCCTGCCGGATGGGGGAAGCAACGAGCACCTCCGGATCGGGCAGCGTCACCGGCGGCGGACCCGAGCAGCCAGCCACCATAAGCATCGGGATGCTGAAAACCATGGATACGAAAACCGCCCTGCGCTTCACATTACTCGTCATATCTTCCCTTCCCATCGTCGTCTCCGCTGTCAATCCCCTCGATTCCCGAGTCGAGGCCCGCGTTGCGCCACGACGGTGCTCAGGAACGCCCTTGCGACGGAGACCAGCAGGGCAACGCCGGTGCCGCTTGCGCCCGGGCCCGAACAGGCGCAAATCAGCGGCTCTGGAGCAAAGGGGCGCCAATGCGGTGCGTGGATCCACGCAGGATGCTCGTTCCCGTCCAGATCATCGGGGGACTTTGTCCCACGGACCTCTCCCACGCTCGCGCGGCGGCGCCCCTCCGCTCGCGTGGCTCGTTCGCTGCGCTCTCATGCTCTCCGGTGACTTCGGTTTCCGCCCGCGGCGACCCGCCGGCTGACCTCGCCCTGTAGCGGTTAAATCACGACTCCGCGAAGGACAACGGATCTCCGAGCGCGACGAGTCAGAGGGTTCAGGACTGTCGACGGCGTTTGTGGATGGGCAGGCGGGTGAGCGACCGTACGACGGACGCGTTGAGCGCGGCGACCGACTCGTCGGCGACCTTCTCTTCGCGGCGGGCTTTGGCGCGCTTCCGCGCCTCCTCGATCTTGGCGGCGTCGAGATCCTCGGCACGGATCGCCAGGTCGGTGAGGATCTCGACGCGATCGCCGCTTACCGCGACGAGCCCTTCGCCGACTGCGATTACGCTCTCGCGCCCCGCTCGGGTCGCGATCAGTTCACCCGGCACCATTTGCGTAATCAGGTGCACGTGCTCCGGGTAAATGCCGATCTGGCCGTCGACGGCCGGCAGCGTCACCAGCTCCACGTCTTCGGAGATGGCGATTGCTTCCGGCGTGACGATCTCGAGCTTGAGGGTGGGAGCCATGATTCACCGTCCGTCGCGGGGCCGGTCACGCACGGCCGCTACGCCGTGACCTCCTCGATCGCCCCCTTCATGTAGAAGTTTCCCTCCGGAACGGCGTCGTGCTTGCCGTCGAGGATCTCCTTGAAACCGCGCACTGTATCGCCGACGCCGACCTGCCGCCCCTCTCGACCCGTGAACACCTGCGCCGAGCTGAAAGGCTGGCTGAGGAAGCGCTGGATCTTCCGGGCCCGATAGACGGTCAGCTTGTCCTCGGGCGACAGCTCGTCCATGCCAAGGATCGAGATGATGTCCTGCAGATCCTTGAACCGCTGCAGAACCTTCTGTACCCGACGCGCCGTTTCGTAGTGCTCCTGGCCGACGATCTCGGGCGCAAGGGACCGCGAGGTGGAGGCGAGCGGATCCACCGCGGGATAGATCCCGAGCTCCGCGATCGAGCGCTCGAGAACGATCGTGGCGTCGAGGTGCGCGAAGGTGGTGGCTGGCGCCGGGTCGGTCAGGTCGTCGGCCGGCACGTACACGGCCTGGAAAGACGTGATCGACCCTTTCTTCGTCGAGGTGATCCGCTCCTGCAACAGGCCCATTTCGGCAGCCAGGGTCGGCTGATAGCCGACGGCGCTCGCGGTGCGCCCGAGCAGCGCGGAAACCTCGGCGCCCGCCTGCGAGAAGCGGAAGATGTTGTCGATGAAGAGAAGCACGTCCTGGCTCTTCTCGTCGCGGAAGTACTCCGTAATGGCCAGACCGCTCAGCGCCACTCGCAGCCGCGCGCCGGGCGGCTCGTTCATCTGACCGTACACGAGCGCGATCTTCGACTTGCCCAAGTCCTGACGGTTGATGACCCCGGCCTGCGACATCTCCTGATAAAGATCGTTGCCTTCGCGCGTCCGTTCTCCGACGCCAGCGAACACCGAGACGCCGCCGTGAAGCTTCGCGATGTTGTTGATCAGTTCCATGATGACGACGGTCTTGCCGACGCCGGCACCGCCGAACGCGCCGACCTTGCCGCCCTTCAGGAACGGGCAAATCAGATCGATGACCTTGATGCCCGTCACAAGCAGCTGCGGCGACGTCGACTGCTCGACGAGCGACGGGGCAGGCCGATGAATGGGGTAGTACTTTTCAGCCCGTACCGGGCCGCGCTCGTCGACCGGGTTCCCGGTGACGTCGAACACGCGCCCCATCACCCCGTCGCCGACCGGCATCGAGATAGGACCACCGGTGTCGGTGACCGTGACGCCGCGCTTGAGCCCTTCGGTGCCCGACATCGAGATCGTCCGCACCCACTTGTCGCCCAGGTGCTGCTGCACCTCCAGCGTCAGCCTGACTGGCTGCTCCTCGACCGAGTAGTCCACAGTCAGCGCGTTGTAGATCGCCGGCAGCGCGCCGGGGAACTCGACGTCGACTACCGGGCCGACGACTTGTACGACTGTACCGATGTTCATATAGATTCCAGCTTCCGGCTTCAGCGTCGGGGCTTCCGGCTTTCGGATCCGCGCTCGACACTCCGCAATCACGCAATTCGCTATCGTCAAGCCCCAATCCGAAATTCTCAGGTCGCCTGTCCGCCGGCAATGTCCATGAGCTCCCTCGTGATATTGCTTTGCCGGAGCCGGTTGTATTCGAGCGTCAGGCTCCGCACCAACTCTCCGGCGCTGTCCGTCGCGTTCTTCATCGCCACCATGCGCGCGCTGTGCTCGCTGGCCTTGGCGTTCAGCAGCGTGAAGTACACCGTCACGTTCAGGTAGTGCCCGAGCAGGTAGCCGAGGACCGATCGCGCATTGGGTTCGAACAACATCGGCACGGTGTCGTCCGTCCAGACCGGCACGTCCATGCCCGGGACCTTCAGCCCCGTGATCTCACCGATGGGAATGAACGGCATCGCGAGTGCCTCCTGCGACAGCGTGTTGATGAAGCGGGTGGCCAGGATGCGCACCTCGTCGACGTCGCCGTTCAGGAACAGCTCGCGTGCGAAACTCGCGATCGCTCGCGCTTCCGCGAACCTGGGGGCGTCGCCGTAGGCGAACTCGGCGGCGAGCCGACGGCCGCTTCGCGCGACCCACTGCGCAGCCCTGCGGCCGGCGGTGATGAAGAGCGTGGTCTCGGGGTCCAACGGCGCGGCCAGCCGGAAGATATTCGTGTTCAGCGCCCCGCACAGACCCTTATCGGCCGCCACGAGGATGACCGCTCGTGTCCGCACCTCGCGCCGCTCCAGCAGCGGGTGCGTGAAGTCGACGGGACGCGTCGTCGCCGCGCGCTGGATGCGATACATCAGCAGGACGAAGGACCGCGGCGCGATCGCCGCCTGCTGCGCTGCGCGCATCTTCGAGGCGGCGACCATCTGCATGGCCCTGGTAATCTGAGCCATGCTCCTGACCGACTTGATGCGGCGGCGAAGTTCGCGGGGGGAATTCATACGGTTTTCAGCTATTAGCTCTCAGGTGAGAGCTATCTCCACGTCTGCTTGAACTGGTCGGCCGCCTCCTTCAGTGCCGCCGACAACTCGTTGCTCAATACCTTTTCAACCCGGATCCGTTCGAGGACGACCGAGCGCCTCGTGCGCAGGAAGTCGGTCCAGCCGGCCTGGAATTCTGCGACCCGTTCCACCGGCACGTCGTCCAGATATCCGTTCTGGACCGCCCAGATCACGGCGACCTGCACTTCCACCGGAATCGGGCTGTACTGCGGCTGCTTGAACAGTTCGACAATGCGCTTGCCGCGGTCGATCTTGGCCTGGGTGCCGGCGTCGAGGTCGGAGCCGAACTGCGCGAACGCGGCCAGTTCGCGGAACTGCGCCAGATCCCCCTTCAGCTGCCCGGCCACCTGCTTCATCGCCTTGAGCTGCGCCGCCGATCCGACGCGCGAGACCGAAATGCCGACCGAGATCGCCGGCCGGACCCCCTGATAGAACAGATCCGTCTCCAGGAAGATTTGGCCGTCGGTGATCGAGATCACGTTCGTCGGGATGTAGGCGGACACGTCGCCGGCCTGCGTCTCGATGATCGGAAGCGCGGTCAAGGATCCGTTCCCGTACTGCTCGCCTACGCGCGCCGCGCGCTCGAGCAGGCGGCTGTGGAGGTAGAACACGTCGCCGGGATAGGCCTCGCGGCCGGACGGCCGCTTCAGGACGAGCGAGACCTGCCGGTAGGCGACGGCGTGCTTCGACAGATCGTCGTAGACGATCAGCGCGTCCATGCCGTTGTCCATGAACCACTCGCCCATCGCGGCGCCGGCAAACGGCGCCAGGTACTGGCTGGTCGCGGAATCGGAGGCCGGCGAGGCGACCACGATCGTGTACGGCATGGCGCCGGCTTCGTCGAGCGTCGCAATGATGCGCGCGACGGTGGACTGCTTCTGACCGATCGCGACGTAGATGGCGTAGAGCGGGCGGTAGCTCGTGTCGCCCGCCGTCTCGGCGGCCTTGTTCAGACGGGCCTGGCTGATGATCGTGTCGACGCAGATCGTCGTTTTCCCCGTCGCTCGGTCGCCGATGATCAGCTCGCGCTGGCCGCGGCCGATGGGAATCATCGCGTCGATCGCCATAATCCCGGTCTGGATCGGCTGGTCGACCGACCGGCGCCGGATGATGCCGGGCGCCAGCTTCTCGACCGGATACGCCCTGCTGCTGATGATCGGGCCCTTCCCGTCGAGCGGCTCGCCGAGCGTGTTCACGACGCGGCCGAGCAGGCCCTTGCCCACGGGCACCTGCAGCAGCTTGCCCGTTGCGCGTACCTCGCCGCCTTCTCGCAGCTGCGAGTACTCCCCGAGGATGACGACGCCAACTTCCGTTTCATCGAGGTTCAGCGCGAGGCCCGTGATGCCCTGCCCGAAGTCGAGCATCTCGTTGAGCATGATGCCTTCGAGCCCCTCGACGCGCGCGACGCCGTCTCCAATCTCGCGGATCACGCCGATGGTCTGCTGGGTGGCCGCGGCCTTGGCGCCGGCGAGTTCCTGTTCGAGTTCCTGAAGCAAATCGGCCATCGAGATCTCTCACCGCGCTCAGAAGCGCGCTCTCAGTGTGTTCAGCCGCGCGCGAACCGTACCGTCGTAGACATCACTGAAGACGGTGATGCGCACTCCGCCGATGAGCGCGGGATCGTCCCGGAACGAGATGCGCAATCGCGGCCCGTAACGCCGCGACAGGCGCTCCGCGATCGTGTCCCGCAGCGGACCCGCCAGCGGCGTGGCGCTCTCGATGCGTGCCGTATGCCGGTCGAGATCGAGTCGCACCAGCCGCTGGAAGGCGCCGAAGACCGGCAGCGCGGTCAGTCGCCGTGACCGGGCGAGCCGCCGGGCGACCAGGCGGACTCGTTCTTCGTCGAGGGCGCCGTTGATGAGACAGAGCCGATACAGGTGTCGCGCCGACCGTCTGGCCCGTTTCTTCGTCTGCATGCCGTAAACCCCGCCGGTTACACCGCAAGCTGGCTTGCGGTCTCCTCCGCCAGCCGCTGCTGATCCTCGGCGGTCAGGATCCTCCCCGTGACCGCCGCCGTGGTCTGGACGACCAGCCGGCCGATTTCGCGCCG